>BLLL01000009.1:0-10000 GCA_013374015.1 Candidatus Desulfovibrio kirbyi | reverse complement strand
GGAGCTTGACTGTAAGAGAGACATCTCAAGCAGGTACGAAAGTAGGTGTTAGTGATCCGGTGGTCCCGTATGGAAGGGCCATCGCTCATTGGATAAAAGGTACGCCGGGGATAACAGGCTGATCGCATCCAAGAGTTCACATCGACGATGCGGTTTGGCACCTCGATGTCGGCTCATCACATCCTGGGGCTGAAGCAGGTCCCAAGGGTACGGCTGTTCGCCGTTTAAAGTGGTACGCGAGCTGGGTTTAAAACGTCGTGAGACAGTTTGGTCCCTATCTTCTGTGGGCGCTGGAGAATTGCAAGGGCCTATCCCTAGTACGAGAGGACCGGGATGGACGCACCTCTGGTGGACCTGTTGTCGTGCCAACGGCACAGCAGGGTAGCTATGTGCGGAAGGGATAACCGCTGAAAGCATCTAAGCGGGAAGCCTGCCTTAAGATAAGTTCTCCCTGGGCCGGTTTTCGGATCGGTCTCTGAAGGGCCGAGGTAGACTACCTCGTTGATAGGCTGGGTGTGGAAGCGTCGTGAGGCGTGGAGCTGACCAGTACTAATAGCCCGTGAGGTTTGTTTTTCATAACTTCCTTCTTTCCCTGTCAATTATATATTTTTGGCAGCCATGGAGGAGAGGGTACACCCGAATCCATTCCGAACTCGGCAGTTAAGCTCTCCATCGCCGATGATACTGCATAATCTCTTGTGGGAAAGTAGGCCGCTGCCAAATATTTCGCCGATAATGGCAAACGTCAAAGCCCCCGATAAGGGGGCTTTGACGTTTGCGGCGAAATAAAATTTTGCTGTTTGCCCGAACTGTGCGATAGTGTGCACATGCGTTGCGCACTCCTGCAAATCAATTCCACTGTCGGCGATATATCCGGCAATGCCGAACGCATTACGGCGGCCTTTCAGGCGGCTGTGCGGCGCGGGGCGCAGCTCTGCGTCACGCCGGAGCTTGCCCTCACCGGCTATCCGCCGCGCGACCTTTTGCTGTATCCGGCCTTTGTGGACGCGGCGGAACGGGCGCTTGCGGATTTGGCAGCGCAGACCGGCGACTGCGCCCTTGTGGTGGGCGTTGTTGCGCGCAACACATCCGGTGTGGGCAGGCCTCTGCATAATCAGGCAGTGTTTGCCCATCAGGGACAGGTTCGGGCGCGTTATGCCAAGCGGCTACTGCCGACCTATGATGTGTTTGATGAGGCGCGCTATTTCGAACCGGGTAAAGCGCCGTGTGTTGTGGAGCACGCGGGAGCATGCCTGGCGATTACCGTGTGCGAGGATATCTGGAACGACAGCGGCACCGCCCTCAGCTATGCTGTGGATCCGCTTGCGGAGCACCCGCCTTTTGATGTGCTGGTCAATCTGTCCGCTTCCCCCTTTACTGTGGGGAAACAGTATTTGCGGGAGCGGATGCTGATCTCCATTGCCGGCAAGTATGGGGTTCAGGCGCTCTATGTGAACTGTGCCGGCGGCAACGACGACCTTGTTTTTGACGGGCGCAGTCTCTACGCCACCCCCCGGGGCATTGTCGGTCGGGCAGCAGCCTTTGCCGAAGACACGCTTTTTGTTGTCTGCCCCGTCAAAGCCGACGGCGTTCCGAAATCGGAAATCACGCGCGCTCAGAACGCGTCTTTGCTTACCGAAGACGATTTTACGCCGAAGTCGGAAATCATGCGCGCACTGTGCACAGGCCTTGCCGATTACTGCGCCAAAACAGGACACAGATCTGTTGTGCTGGGCCTTTCCGGCGGGGTGGATTCCGCGCTTGTGGCGGTTATAGCCTGTGAGGCCGTAGGCCATGAGAACGTCCACGCCCTGCTCATGCCCTCGCCCTGGTCCAGCGCCCACAGCCTGACCGACGCGCTCTCGCTTTCGCGCAACCTTGGCATGGCAACAACAACGCTGCCCATTGAGGGGGCAATGAAGGCTTATGACGCCATTCTTGCCGAAACATTCGCAGGGCGTATGCCGGACGTGACCGAAGAAAATTTGCAGGCGCGCATACGCGGCAATTTGCTTATGGCGTACGCCAACAAATTCGGCAGTTTGCTGTTGACAACGGGCAACAAGTCGGAGCTGTCGATCGGCTACTGCACGCTGTATGGGGACATGTGCGGGGCGCTGGCTGTTATCGGCGATCTGTACAAAACCGAAGTGTATCGTTTGTGCCGCTGGATCAACGCGCGCGCCGGTTTGGTCGGCCAAGACGGGCAGCTACGCGGGGTTGGAGTGATCCCGGAAAACATTCTTGTGAAGCCACCCTCGGCCGAACTGCGTCCCGGGCAGACAGATCAGGACTCTCTGCCCCCGTATGATGAGCTGGACGCCATTTTGCAGCATCTGCTGGAGGAGCGTCTGAGCGTGGCGGACAGCGTTGCCGCTGGGCATGATCAGGCCGTTGTTGACCGTGTGGCGCGCCTTGTGCGTCTGTCGGAATTCAAGCGCCGTCAGGCGGCGCCCGTGCTGAAAATCACGCGGCAGGCTTTTGGGGTGGGGTGGCGTATGCCTGTCGCCTGTCAGTATAGTTTGTGATTCCGTTTTCAATTCCAAATCAACACTGCGTCCATTTTACTTTGAAATTGAAATTGCGTGAATGCAATACTTCTGCAAAACTGCCTCATTGACACGCTTGCCGATTTTCCAGAAAAGCATGGTTAAGGCAGCGTTGGACTGGGAGATGATCGTGCCCCTACTTGCTCAATAAGGGTGGAGAGTTCGCTGAACAGCGCACTCTCCAGAGTGTTTTGCATATCGCTCATACGCCAAAGACATTTCCTTCAGATAATATGGTTCGACTAAAATGAACGAAACAGCATCAATATCAGATGGAATTCAGTGTTCAATTGTCCGGTGGGTCCGTTGCTTTCTGTAACTTCCAGTATGTTTGATAGTCAGGCCCATCGGATTTAGGCCGCGTATTTGGCTTTTCTATTTGAACTGTCAGGGGGATGGGAAAGTCAACTCCAATAATGGCGGCTTGTCCTAGGCGAAGGTTGGGCAGAAAGGCATCCGTATTTCCTACCTTACCATGTATGGCGTTTCCATTTTTTCGTATGTAGGTTTTATCGATGGAGCGAAGTTTTTCGCCATTAAATTCAGTTGCTATGCCAAGGCGGCGCAGGCCAATTTTCACATAGTCTAACTAAAGCTCAATTCCAATTGCTCTACAACCAAACCGCTGTACGACTGCATATGTTGTAGCGGTTCTGTTGTACACACTAGGCCTTTCACTGAACAGCATCGCTCGAACACTCAAAGATTCGACACCGGCCGTATTTCGTTGGGCGAGGCTTTTCATGGAAAATTTGGTGCTATTGCGCGGACAATTGGAAGGTCTACCCTTTGGTTATTCCAGATGAGCAACTAGTTACAGGGAAAAGCGGGACGGTCAGTATTGAACGCCAACGGCATTGGTTCGCCAGATTCAAACGCATGTCTATTGTTGTATCAAAATCTATGCACATGGTAGACCTGACAATGGTTTTATTTGCACGATTTCACGTCAATGGGGTAAGAGAAGATATCGCAACATTCTTTTGTTAATACTCTCGTAAATTTTACGGGGGACAGCGTTGTACTGAATACTTAACAGTTTGAAATAGTTAAAATATTAAAATCGCAAAGCCATACCTGCCCCCACAGTTGCCCCCAATAGATTTACTTGGTGCGAGATAACCAGTTCAATCCAGCGTTGCACCCAGTTCAATCCCGAAAGGCGCATTATTTAACCAGAGAAGGAGGGAGGCTGTCAGAATGCTGTTCAATCACTAGTTCTTTATCGTGCTATCAATTTCAGATGATTTGATAATTTATATATCTTCGTCAGATAAAATTGAATCGTCATTTTCGTCGTCATTGTAATTAAACTCGACTTTGCTTTGTATGACGATTTCATCCATGACTTCCTGTAATTTATCAGACTTTACAACTAAATCAAACGCTGCAATAAGATTTTTAACGTTGATTATTTCTTCTATAGCAGACATATAGGAATCGACAACTTCCTCAATCATATATTTTGCGATAGCTTGCTCACGAATTACGTTACGGATTTGCTCTGTAGTTTCTTCAGACTTGACTACAAACGTGATTGGGAATCGTTGAACTTTGTCGATATCAAGAAAATACTTATTAACATCAATAGTCTCCGTTACCTGAAAAAAACGCCCAAGTGGCTTCATGACGAAATCAATGCCGCCATCATTGGCATTTGTGCGACCTGTTTTATAAAGAATGAGAAGTTCCTCGGAAACAGAATCTTTTGTTTCACCAATCCAAACTGTTTCTTGACCGTACTTTGCCTTGAGAACTGCATAGCTGACGATTTCAAAAACACGAGCATCAACATTTGGCTTCAATTGCTGAACGACAAAGTCAACAGCTGCTTCAGGGGCGCTTTTTCCAAGCTCTGCGATTTTTCTACACGCATCAAGGAATCCTTCAAAAGCAGCTTTCTTAGTAGCAACATATGCATCAATAATATCGATAATTGCACTAGCGATATTATATGTGTGCTCTCTGCCGTCTTTACAGCGTATAGTGATGAGCAATAAGTCCTCATGAATCCAGTATCGTTGCGTTTCAACATCTCGAACAATGGGTGTTTTTCCAACACTCGGATAAAATTTCTTAAATTCATCGTTTAATCGGGAGTTAAGAGCGTGATTTTGCAGCTTGGATCCAAACGGTAACTCTCTCTGGCGTCTAAAAAGATCAGAGAAACGAGCACCATGATATTTAGAGTATGGCATTGATGCTTTTCCACAATCTGCAAATCCGTTCTTGATATAATCTTCAATCACTACATATATGGCGTAGTGGTTAGCAAAAGATCCACGAGCTTTTGAACCACGATTAGCGGATTTAGTCTTGTTGTTTAAATAACAGAGAAATGGACTTGCTTTAAATATTTCCTCTGCATATTCATCAAAATGACGTCTAAGAATTTCGACTATAGTTGGTGTGAATGAATGTTGTAAAATTTCAAATTGTGACATCGAAGAGCCTCATCTGTTTTTCGTTGATAACGTCACCATGAATGCCGTTTCCATTTTTTCGTACATAGGTTTTATCAAGGGCTCTAAGTTCTTCACCCTTGAATTTTGTTGCTATGCCAAGACGGCGCAGACCAATTTTTACATAATCTAGCTGCAACTCAATACCAATTGATTTACGACCAAGTCTCTGCGCCACTGCACATGTTGTAAATGTACCCCCAAAAGGGTCGAGGACAAGGTCATTAGCGTTTGTGCTGGCTTTAATGATTCGCTCTAAAAGTTTTTCTGGTTTCTGGCTTGGATGTTCTTCGTATTCTTTCATGCGATAGCGAACACGTGGGATATACCACGTATTCCCAGGGATTTTTTTTGCTTTGTATAGAGCAGGAATTTCTTTACGATAATCAATTAATTTTCTTACAGCTCCTGTTTTTGCTTCAACTTCAATGTCATTTGCATTGAATGTATATATATTTGAATTTTTTATGCAAAATAAAATCGGCTCGTAGAGTGAACCGAAGTATTTTTTAGCCTGTATGCCAGAACTATCATAGTGCCAGACAATCCGGGAGAGAATGGTCATTCGGTCACGAAGCCAAAGATCTAAGTAAGGCATGGCTTGTGTGCTAGCCATGATGTACAGACTGCCCGTAGGTTTAATTTTTTTTATACAAAGTGCAAGCCAAGTATAACACCAGTCAGCATATTCCTCATCGGATGGCCAAACATCTTTGAATTCACCGAATTTTTTCCCGATATTATAGGGAGGATCGGCAAATATCAAGTCCACTGAACCATCTTGAAGATCACGCAATGCTGTTAAGCAGTCACCATAGTAGACTGTAGCTGTATTATCTTGATTTGTATATTTTTCAAATGCTATCATGTAGAGATATTCCGTTTATTCAATTGCGCGCATGGCTACTTTTTACACTGCAAGGGGCTTGGTTTCGACAAGAAGAAAACGCCTCGGTGTAGAAGTCTGACATTGTATTCATTTTCATAGTTCCGCCATCAAATGCGTGTGGCATTGAGCAGCTAAATGGTAGGCAAAATCACAAGGCAAAGCATTACCTACAATATTACAGACTTTATCCATTTCTGTTGTATCAAAAACATAGTCTTGCGGGAAAGTTTGCAAAGTAGCCGCTTCTCGAACAGATATTGTCCTTTCTTCTGAAGGATGTCCGTATCGTCCACGACTGAATGTTGTACATCCTCCAGTTATGGTCGGCGCTACTTTGTGCCACTCCATTCTGCCATAAACATTGGAAAATCCTTTATACTTTCCTTGGTGGCAGGGTGGACGCAACTTTTCAGGAATTTCACTCCATCCTGCGCCAGGTTTTGCAGCCATTAACCGTAAAATGTTTTGTTCCGACAAAGAGCGTACGATGTGCCAATTAGAAAAAGGTATTGCCCCTTTACGCTTTGCATCCTGAAAAATCAAAGGAGGTGGAAAATTTGATATAGAGTCTCCCACTGTCCGCCATCTTGGGAGAATATCCCCTTGCTCTGAATGCGTTGGCTCTGGCAATGAGATAGAAAAACCGCGCCCGCCGACAAGGACAAGTCGACGTCTAAATTGTGGCACCCCATAGTCTGCCACCTGTAGTATTTTATAACAGGTTTGATAGCCAAGTTTATCTATTGCAGAAACTGCGGGATTAAAGAGATGGCTTCCCCGTTGTGCCAACCCTGGAACATTCTCCATCATTATGGCTTTAGGATGTACTTCTTCAATCAGCCGTACCATCTCATTAATGAGCATATTACGAGGATCATCCCTATGATACTTGGCTGTCAAACTAGTAAAACCCTGACAAGGAGGGCAACCTGTCAAAAGATCTATCTCTCCTGTCGGGGATTGCCGCAACAAGTCTTTCCCAGTCAAATAACGAATATCCTGGATGAATAGCTTCACTTCAGGATGGTTTGCCTGATAAGTTGATGCGGCAGCATGTGCCGATTCAACGGCAGCAACGACAACAAAACCGGCTTTTTTCAAACCTACCGTCAAGCCGCCGCCGCCGCAGAATAAATCCCCCGCAAACAGTTGCTTATCTTGCATATCAACTAACGCCCTTGAGACGTTCCGCTTCTTCAAGAAACTCTTGGTGAGTCGTTTTTGTACGCAGTAAAAATGCACTCCAATCTAATACAGTTAGGTTTAATCCATTATATGATTCAAAAGCTTTCTTCTGAGATCCAGTAAGATCTACTCCATCGCATACAAGTGTAATATAAAAACAGTTTGCTATTGATTTAAAATCTTTATGCTTTTGATTGGCAAAAAATGCTTCTAGCTGATCGAAATAAGTCTGTACTCTATCCCATTCAGTATTATCAATAGTATGTTTAGGCCTTTTGATTTCTATCAGCTGCAAGGCACCATCTTGGCTAAAAGCGACAAAATCAGGTCGTTTTGTCGGTTGGGTAAAATCAGACAGATTAACATCTAACCCTGTTGCCTCATGATAGTATTTTTCAAACTCTCTTTTCAGTGTCGATAGCCTTTGATTGGCGGTAATCGGTCTCCATTGGGGATTAATCAGCCAAGGGGCCTCTTCAATCAATTTTTGAAGCTCAGATTCGTCTGTTTCATCAGTATCTTTAAGCAATTCAAGGTTATCTATAATTTCGATACGTTTTTGGATTTGTCTCCCGAAAGTCACGAGTTCCGCTATACGCGCTGATTTCAGAATACCGTTAATAATCGGCAATGTTGTTAGATCGGCATCAGCAGCTTCCTGAAGTCTTTTATCCAAATCTTGTATCGGGGCAAGGAGAATACAGAGATCAACTAGGTCGCCAACAGCTTTTTCGTCACTTAATTCATCCCCGCGGAGGCTTTTCCCCATCAATGTTGCAATATCAGTAGCTGTTTCCCTCAAGACTTTTTGGCTTTCAGTGGGGAATGCCTCTTGAATACGCTCACGGACTTTGCCGATTTCAAAAAATTGTTGCTGCATCTGTTTGCGCATAGGGTCTCTGGTTATGAGTCCTATATACACAACAGCCTTTTGCCCCCAGTCTTGAAAGAGTTCACCTATTTCATGAGACCACAAAATATCTCTGCGGTCGGTTTGAATAAGGTCTTCGCTTTCATCCAACCAGTCCGCGTAGATTTCACCGACAAGATAGCTTCGAATTGAATGTTCTCCAGTGAAACCTGCTTTCCTATTGAATACCAATGTCTGCGCGGCAATCTTGCCTCGGCAATAAATTCTTACACCGGCCATCAATTCATCTTTGTAAGACTCTTTTGCATAGGCCATCCATCCAACGATGGGATAAAACTGTAAATTATACCAAAACCCCGCTTCAAATTTATCATTGGGAATACCTGTTCCATCAGGCCCCTTAGCTATGTAAGAAGAATTGTTCTGCGCAATATGTGTTGGTTGATTTCCATCAAAGGTTATTTTGGAATTTTTCATTATATCAATGGCAAATTTGCCCACTGTTGTACTATACTCAGGGTCAGAGGATGTCTTTGATGCGTCAATAAGCTGTATGGACCAGTTTGATGAAAGAATCCCGAACCGCTGGGCAAGTTGCCGAGACAACTCTTTGATATCGCTCATGCGCTTGTAGTAAAAATCACGGAGAATGATTTTTGTTCCGGTCTTGTCAGCAAGTTTTCCATCTTCGCTGCCAATATCTGGATAATAATTTTTCGGAGTGTCGCTCATGATACCGTCTTTATCTAGAATTATATGAGCAGTTCTGTATCCATGGGCGTCTCCTTCAGTGATCAAGGATCCTCCTGAGCTGATAATCTCAACTATGCGGCACACTCCGAATGGAGCCAACTTGCCAACTCCTTTACGCCCCATGACCGCTCTTTGAAATTTTTTGGTTCTGTCTCCTCGTTTGGGGTCATTTCTTCTTTCAGCACCGACGACAAGATAAAAATTTTGAAGTTCGTCCGGCTCCATCCCAATACCGTTGTCGCACACCTCGATGGTTACCTCTTTAAATGCGATCTTGCCATCTTTTTTGATAGCCAAATACTGTCCCATAGGAGCTGTGACAGTGACAACCGTGGCATCAGCATCGTAACTGTTTGATATAAGCTCCGCTATAACAGCATAAACCCTATCATACAGTTTGACACCGAGTTTATCTACGGTCATCCTTGATATGACCATTGTATATTTGCGGGATTTGCCCGCACTCGAAAGGGGGCTTGAATCTTGAGATGTACTCAAGGTAGCATCGGTGGACATTTTCGACCTCTTGTCTGATAAAATTGCTTTTTAATTTAATATTCTGCCCGAAAATTAAGTATTGGGCAAGAGCAGAGTTTAATATATTTTTCCATAAATATCAAATAAATAGATATTATTGCTAATGCGTAAAACTACAAAAACAACCTCGGCCCTCCGCTCACGCTCTACCTGCCGCTCAATAAACTGTCCAAGCGTAGCAACAAGGGTTCCAAGCTTTTGTACACATTGCTTAAATCTAGCAATCGCCGCGTCAATTCCTGCATATCGCTGGTCATTTGCCGGAGTTGCTCCTGTTGGCGGTTCATGATTCGCGTTGGGTTGACAACCCCCGCTTTTGGTTGTCCAGGGTCTTGCCCTGAGTTGTCAGTGTGGCGGTCAAGTCCTGTTCCATGCGGGCAAGTGTGCCCGTAAGCATACGTTCCATGTTCCAATGAGGCGGAGCTTTTCCCCGCTCTCAGGTTCTTTGACGGTGATGTAATCCTTGCCAGCGCGGTTGATTTCAAGGCCGACTTCCTGCAAAGCGGCGAGAACATCAGCGCGATTGTGGACAAGGTTTGCTTCCAGTTTTGTTTTAAGAAAGGCGTGAATTGCCTCTTTTACTTCGGCGCGGTCGTCTTTGTCCGGATTTGCGCCCCAGCGGATAAAACGGGCATTGTGCAAGTCCGCATGTTCGGGAGTGACGCTTCGGGACTTAGTAAGATTTTTAAGTGGTGCCGGGGGACGGGATTGAACCGCCGACACGCGGATTTTCAGTCCGCTGCTCTACCAACTG
>BLLL01000008.1 GCA_013374015.1 Candidatus Desulfovibrio kirbyi | reverse complement strand
CGATTCTTCAGTTTGGCGAGGGTTCCCTGATCACGATCCCCACATTCCCAGTCAATAAGCTTTCCCTATCCATCAGGCAACATACGAGGAGTGAGCATGCAACCGCGCATTATTGTCATAGGTGCCGGCCCCGGCGGATACAGCGCCGCATTCAGGGCGGCTGAGCTGGGTGGTACCGTAACGCTGGTCGAGTCGGGTCATCTGGGCGGCACATGCCTGAACCGTGGGTGCATTCCCACAAAAACACTCAAGGCGTCCGCCGAGGTTCTGGAAACCGTCTGCCGCGCCGGGGAATTCGGGATATCGCTTTCCGGCATCGGCATTGATCTGCCCGCCATATTATCGCGGAAAGACAAGGTGATAGCCACCTTGCGCGGCGGCCTTGAAAAAACGTGCGCGAAGCT
Organism: Candidatus Desulfovibrio kirbyi; assembly: GCA_013374015.1. Lineage (GTDB taxonomy): Bacteria > Desulfobacterota > Desulfovibrionia > Desulfovibrionales > Desulfovibrionaceae > Desulfovibrio > Desulfovibrio kirbyi. The sequence goes on along the minus strand of BLLL01000008.1, from coordinate 59,258 downwards.
CAGGATCAGATGCGCGCACGGACGGGGAAAAATCGTTGACCCCGGGCTTGTCAGGGTCACCAACGCCGAAGGCCGCGTCGAGGATATCATGGGCGACAGGGTTATTATCGCCGCAGGTTCTGGCCCCTTGCCCCTGCCCGCCCTGCCTGTCGACCACAAGCAGATTCTGGACAGTAACGACGCGCTGAACATCGGCAGCGTGCCGTCTTCACTGATTATCGTCGGCGCTGGCGTCATCGGCGCTGAACTGGCCTTTATTTTCCGGACATTCGGCAGCAGGGTCACTCTGGTCGAGGGGCTTCCACGTGTTTTGCCTGTGCCTTCCGTGGACGTGGAAATGAGCAAACTCCTCCAGCGGGAAATGAAAAAGGCGGGCATCGGCCTGGAGTTGTGTCGCGTTGTCACTGAAGCCAGGTCCATAAAAAATCAGGTTGAGGTCGTGCTTGGCCCGTCTCCGTTTCTGCCGCCGGAGAGCCTGCCCCAGGCGGCCCGACAGGAAAGCGTGCTTTCCGCCCAAACGGTCATCGTCGCGGCAGGGCGCGTTCCCGATACCGACGGCCTCGGACTGAAGGAGGCGGGAATCGCCACGGACAGTCGCGGATACGTCCTTGCCGATGAATTTTTGCGGACAAATGTGCCCGGCGTTTACGCCTTGGGCGATGTCCTTGGCCCCTCAAAAATCATGCTGGCGCACATGGCCGCCTTTGAAGGAGACATCGCCGCCGAAAATTGTCTTGGCGCCAGAAAATCCGTGAACTACGACGTTGTGCCGTCCGGGATATTCACCTCTCCGGAAATCGCGGATGTGGGGCTTACAGAGGAGCAGGCCAGGGAAAGGGGCTATGATGTGGTCTGTTCCCTGTTTCAGGCTCGCGAGCTGGGCAAGGCGCAGGCCATGGGGGCGCTTGCCGGCGTTTTCAAGCTGGTCGCAGTCAAGTCCAGCGGAAAACTCCTTGGCGTCCACATAGCCGGCGCGCACGCTACGGACAGTATCGCTGAAGCGGCTCTGGCGCTGCAAATGGGCGCCGGCATCAACGATGTGCTCAATACCATTCATGCCCACCCCACACTGGCTGAAGGCATTTTCGAGGCCGCCCGACGGCTGTGACATTCCCCTATAACATCTACGGATGTGGAAGCCCTGCTGACACCGGCAGCCAACAGGGGAATGCTTGCAGAGTAAAAATCAGACGTTTGCCGGTAAGTTGAAAAACTACTACAGATATGGAGAGATATAAATCCATGAAAAAATCTCTGCGACACACTTTTGACGATCTTGTCCGGAATGCACGGAGTGGGGGCATTTCCGCCGCCGAAGCGGCATCTCTGCTTGGATACGCGCAGGCGCACCCGAACGCCCTGCTGGATATTTGTGCTCTGGCGCGCCTGATCGCCTTGCAGCGGGACAAACCGCCAAAACCCTTCACCTGCGGCATCATCAACGCCAAATCAGGCCGTTGCGCGGAAAACTGCGCCTTTTGTGCCCAGTCCGCCCATTACAAAACCGCCGCTCCGGTCTATCCTCTTGTGGATGCGCGCGTACTTGAGGAACGGGCGAATCTGCTGGCGAAGCACAACATTGACTATATGGGCATTGTAATAAGCGGCGCAGGTCCCACAGAGCGTGATTTTGACGCCATCTGCGAATCAATCGCCAAAATCGCAACCACTGCGGAAATCAAACTGTGCGCGTCGCTCGGCATTGTCAGCGCGGAACAGGCCGTCATGCTGAAGCAGGCTGGTCTGACGAGTTACCACCACAATCTGGAAACAGCGCGCAGTTTTTATCCAAAAATTTGCAGCACACACTCTCTGGAACTTCGTGAACAAACAGTAAAAAACGCGAAGGCCGCAGGCCTGCGCGTGTGTTGTTGCGGCATTTTCGGACTGGGGGAATCCTGGGAACAGAGGCTGGAACTCTCTGAAACGCTGCGCGCGCTGGATGTGGACGCGCTGCCCGTCAATTTTTTACGGCCCCATGCCGGAACGCCTCTGGAGCATGCGCCTAAACTCCCGTCAAGAGAAGCGTTGCTGATTGTGGCGCTCTTGCGGCTGATGCACCCGTGGCGCGACGTGCTGATCTGCGGCGGCAGAACGTATACTTTGGGGCGCTGGGAAACGCTGCTCTTTGCCGCGGGGGCCAACGGTGTAATGGTAGGAGACTATCTTGTCTGTAAAAACAATCCTCTTGAACAGGATCTGGAAATGCTTTCCGCAATAGGCTTCAGGGACTCCTGAGATTTTTTACACCTATCCGCGGAAAGAGGTTTGACGCCGGCGCAAGCTCCGTGCCGGCTGCTGGCCCTTCAAAAGAAGTGATTTCAGCTTCAAGCGATTCCACGGGCGCGCTGTTCCGCTGTGTGCGCTGACCAAGCTGCGCAAGCATACGGTGCGCCGTCTCCGGCATGACCGGCCAGAGGCAGAGCGCAATTTTGCGCATGGCGGTGAGCAGAACGAGCACAATTGTGGCAAGCCTTGCGGTGTTGCCCTGTTTGAACAGCGCCCAGGGCGCCTGGCTGTCCACATATTTGTTGAGACCACGCACCAGTTCCCAAAGCGCTTCCAGCGCCAGGGCAAACTGCATCGTACTGAAAAGCTGGACATAATTTTGCAGCGCGGCGGCGCAGAGTTGCGCGATCGCCGTATCGTCCGCTTTCCGCTTTCCGCTTTCTTCCGGCGCGCGGCTGTCATAATATTTTGCCAGCATTGAAAGGACGCGGCTGAACAGATTACCGAGATCATTCGACAGATCGGAGTTGATGCGACCGATCATGGCGGTTTCACTGAAGTTTGCGTCAGCGCCGAAGTGCATTTCACGCAACAAAAAATAGCGGAAAGCATCCAGGCCGTACCGGGCGCACAGGTCTTCAGGTTCAACAACATTGCCCAATGATTTTGACATTTTTGTGGCGCGTGAAAGCCAGTATCCGTGCACATTCAGGTGGTTGTAGAGCGGCAGGCCGGCTGCCTTGAGCATGGTCGGCCAGAATACGGCGTGAGGCTTGAGAATGTCTTTTGCCACCAGGTGTTCGCCCGGCCAGTAGCGGGCGTAGTCAGCGCCGTCAGGCCAGGAAAGCGCGCTGATATAATTGATCAGTGCGTCAAACCAGACGTAACAGATATAGTTTTTGTCAAAAGGCAGTTCAATTCCCCAAGTGAGGCGCGACTTCGGACGGGAAATGCACAGATCCTCCAGCGCGCCTGATTCCAGCATGGCAAGGGCTTCCCTGCGGTAACGCTCAGGACGGATGAAGTCAGGATTTTTTTCGATGTGTTCGGCAAGCCAGGGCAAATACTTTGACATCCGGAAAAAGTAGTTTTTTTCGCTGAGAAATTCCGGTGTTGTCCGGTGCTGGGGGCAGAGGCCGTTTTCCAGTTCTTTTTCAGTGTAGAACCGCTCGCAGCCGTAACAGTAGTGCCCGCCAAAGTCCGCAAAATAAATATCGCCGGCATCATGGACTTTTTGCAGAAAGGTCTGGACAACGCGCTTGTGCGCGTCATCTGTGGTGCGGACAAGGCGGTTGTTGGCAATATTCAGTCGCGGGAGAAGTTCCTGAAATTCGGCGCTGACAGAATCCACAAAATCTTTTGGAGACATGCCCTGTTTTTCAGCGGCCTGCGCAATCTTGTCGCCGTGCTCGTCCGTGCCGGTCAATAAAAATGCGTCTTCTCCGCACAGCCTGTGAAAGCGCGTTACGGCGTCAGCCACAATATTGGTGTAGGCATGACCCAGATGCGGTTTTGCATTCACATAGTAAATAGGGGTGGACAGGAAAAATTGTTTCACAGGGCGGCTCCGTTGGTCAGGCGATCAGTCTGTGGTTTTTTTGTGAGATTTGTGGCCCCTGTGGAGCGGGTCGGCGTACCCGTTGTCAAGCATGTCAACCGACAAATCGTCCCGCGCTTCGTCAATGTCCCGATGTTCCAGTTCGGCGGTGCTTTCGTGCGCGGGCGATTCGTGGCGCTGTGGCGCCAGCGCCAGCCATTCATCCAGATGGAGTTCGCCTTCTTCGTTTTGCTCTGTCAGCACGGTGACGGAAGAGCGAAACATATTGGCCCGCAGTATTTTCATACAGCCTTGAGTTGTCTGATATTTTTTGCCGAGGCGCGGGCACTGCGCGTGAAAGTTGCCGTAGTTTTCCTGCTCATAGGACAGGCAGCACAGCAACCGGCCGCAAATTCCGGAAATTTTTGCCGGATTGAGAAAAAGATTTTGCTCCTTTACCATACGAATGGTGACCGGCGCGAATTTGCGCAAATAACGGCGACAACAGCACACCATGCCGCAGTTTCCCAGAGCGCCGACCATCTGTGTCTCGTGTCGTACGTCGATCTGACGTAGTTCAATGCGGGTGTGATATTCGCGCACAAGGTCTTTGACAAGCTCGCGAAAATCAATACGCGCGGGCGCGGTGAAATAGAAAATCAGCTTGGTGCGATCAAAAAAAATTTCCATGTCCACAAGTTTCATATCCAGAGCGCGCCGGCTGATGCTCTGACGGCAAAACGCCAGGGCGTTGCGGGCAAGTTTGGCGTTTTCCCGCTCGGTTTGCATGTCTTCCGGTGTGGCTTGGCGCAGAATGTTCGGCAGGTCATGCGCTTCCATGCCGTGCAGGGTTTCGGAAGGGCCGGATGTTACAAGCGCGAACATCAGGCTTTGATCTTCCATAACCAGAACATGGTCGCCCTGTTTGAGGGCAGGGGGGCCACAATAATAGGAGATTTGTCCAACATTGTGAATTTTCAGTCCAAATATCGACATGGGCACTGCTTTGAAAAGATGTTGCCATTTTGCCTGTCATCAGCGTCAGGCTAGTCTGTAATGATAACGCCAGAGAGAAAAATGTTCTAGAAAAATTTTATGTAAAAATTTGATTTTTTTTGGTACGCTCCGGGACGTTATTTTTTTCATGCAAATCATTGCCAATTGCGCAAGAGAGGCTTAGTATACCATGGACAGCGTCAGGATGCGTGTTTTTTTTGAAACGCACTGGAGAAAGTGTTGAATCAGGTCAGTCGCAATATAATGCTTTGGGCAATTATTGTCCTGGCAATGGTTATGCTTTTCAATATGTTTCAGCAGCCGCAGAGCGGCGTGCAGCGTGTTCCGTATACGGAATTTTTAAGTCGTGTGGACAGCGGACAGCTTTTGTCCGTAACCATTCAGGGACACACGCTTATCGGCAGGTCTGCCGACGGCAGGATCATGCAGACGTATGCCCCGCAGGATTCCGGTCTTATAAACAGGCTCATAGACAAAAAAGTGGAAATCAAGGCCGAGCCGCCTGATGACCAGCCGTGGTATATGACTGTGCTGATTTCGTGGTTCCCCATGCTCTTGCTGATTGGCGTCTGGGTATTTTTTATGCGTCAGATGCAGGGCGGTGGCGGCAAGGCCATGAGTTTCGGTCGTTCCAAGGCGCGTATGTTGAATCAGGAAAGCGCCCGCGTTACCTTTGGGGATGTGGCCGGCGTGGATGAAGCCAAGGACGAATTGTTTGAAGTTGTTGAATTTCTCTCAAATCCTAAAAAATTCACACGCCTTGGAGGGCGTATCCCCAAAGGGGTGCTGCTGGTAGGTCCTCCCGGCACGGGAAAAACGCTGCTTGCCCGCGCTGTTGCCGGAGAAGCCGGCGTGCCTTTTTTTTCCATTTCCGGTTCAGACTTTGTGGAGATGTTTGTCGGCGTGGGCGCCTCGCGGGTGCGCGATCTTTTTGTACAGGGCAAAAAAAACGCCCCCTGTCTGATTTTTATCGACGAAATTGACGCGGTAGGGCGTCAGCGCGGCGCGGGTCTTGGCGGCGGCCATGACGAGCGGGAGCAGACCCTTAATCAGCTTCTTGTAGAGATGGACGGTTTTGAAAGCAATGAAGGGGTGATTCTGATTGCTGCCACAAACCGGCCGGATGTGCTGGACCCCGCGCTTTTGCGCCCCGGACGCTTTGACAGGCAGGTGGTTGTGCCCACGCCGGATATGCGCGGCAGACGCCGTATTCTGGAAGTGCATACAAAACGCACGCCCCTTGGCGATAAGGTTGACCTGGAAGTTCTTGCCCGGGGCACGCCCGGATTTTCCGGAGCGGATCTGGAAAATCTTGTCAATGAGGCCGCGTTGCAAGCTGCGAAACTTGAGAAAGAAAAGCTGGAAATGCGTGATTTTGAATACGCGAAAGACAAGGTACTTATGGGGCGTGAGCGGCGCAGCCTGATTTTGTCTGAAGAGGAAAAAAAGATCACCGCCTATCATGAGGGGGGGCACGCACTGGCTGCCAGGCTTTTGCCGGGCGCCGACCCTGTGCACAAGGTCACGATCATTCCGCGCGGTCGCGCCCTTGGCGTGACCATGCAGCTTCCTGAAGTAGACAGGCACGGGTATTCACGCACCTATCTGCGCAATTCCCTTGTGGTGCTTCTAGGCGGACGCGTGGCTGAAGAACTGGTTTTTGACGATATCACTACCGGAGCCTCCAATGATATTGAGCGGGTTACGCGCATGGCGCGAAAAATGGTTTGCGAGTGGGGCATGAGTGATGTTGTCGGCACGCTTGCCATAGGCGAAACCGGCGAGGAGATTTTTATCGGACGCGAGTGGGTGCAGAACAAGCACTACAGCGACGACACGGCCAAGCTGGTGGATGCCGAGGTAAAGCGCATTGTGGAGGAAGCCCGCAACCGCTGCCGTACACTGCTTCAGGACAATGAGGAAATGCTGCACCGCATAGCGCGGGCATTGCTTGACAGGGAAACGCTTACAGGAGAAGAACTGAATCTGCTTATGGACAACAAGGAACTGCCGCCGATGGAAACAAATGGAGAAAAGGACTTTACGCTTGAGCCGGACGTGTCCGATTCGCCCGATGCCGAGGTCGAAAAATAGAGTACCCGGTATGGCGCACGCGCTGTGGGCGGGCGCTGCACACGCCTGCGCCTTTTGGCCTTATGGGTATCGTCAATGTGACGCCCGATTCGTTTTATGACGGCGCTCCCCATGCCGCGGTTGAAGACAGGGTTGCCCACGCGTTGCGCCTGCTTGATCAGGGCGCGGACATTCTGGACGTGGGGGCGGAGTCTTCCCGCCCGGGCGCGGTTGAGCTGGCTCCGACGGAAGAACTGTCCAGGCTTTTGCCGGTGTTGCTTGCCATACGACATAATGCCCCGGGCGCGGTTGTTTCCGTGGACACATACCATGCGGAAACGGCGGCTGCGGCGCTTTCGTTGGGCGCGTCGGTGATAAATGATATTTCGGCCTGCGCGTTTGACCCTGCCCTGCTGGATATTCTTGCACAGTACAAGCCGGGGTATGTGCTGACGCACAGCCAAGGGCGCCCTTGGGATATGCAGCGTGACCCTCGTTATAAGAATGTACGCAGTGAAGTTATGACTTTTTTTGAGCGTTCGTTAACGCGCTTTGTCAGAGCGGGGATGCCGGAAGACCGCATTGTGCTGGACCCGGGTATTGGATTTGGTAAAACATTGAGTCATACTATGGAATTGCTGGCGCATCCTGAAGATTGGCTTGCCTTTGGCAGGCCGGTTCTTATGGGGCTTTCGATGAAATCCATGTTTGGCGGTTTGTTTGGGCTTGCGCCGGATGCGCGGGGTGTTTCAACGCAGGTGACGACAGCCCTGTTGTGGGATCGGGGCGTTTTCTGGCATCGTGTGCACGAGGTTGCAGGCGCACGGCACAGCCTGACGCTTGCCGCCGCCCTGCGCAACGCGAAACAATACGACACACTTCCGGCGTGCTGAGGTGGGCAGTGCTTAACAGTATTATAGCCTTTGGATGGCGCGATGTCCTGGACATACTGCTGGTGAGTATTCTGCTGTATCAGATCATTCAGCTTTTGCGTGGTTCCCGGGCGATGGCGGTGCTTGTCGGCCTAGGCGTGCTGACCACGCTCTATTTTGCCGCCGGATATTTTGGTCTGTACACATTGAGCTGGCTTTTGGCGCATGTGTTCAGCTCTCTGTTTATCCTTATTGTCGTTATTTTTCAGACAGATATCAGGCATGCCCTGGGCAGAATCGGTGCGCGCCGTCTCTTGCGGCGCAGTGTGCTGCAGCAGAGCGGAATAGAAGAAATCATCATAGCCTGCTCGGAGATGGCCCGTATGCGTATCGGCGCGCTTATCGTCATTGAACGGGGCATGCCGCTCGGGGACATGATCAAGCGTGACGGCGTGCAGTTGGACGCCAAGCTTTCCAGCAGACTGCTGATGAACATATTCTACCCCAAAGCGCCCTTGCACGACGGCGCTGTGATCATTCGTGAAGGGAGGATTGTGGCGGCCGCCTGTATTCTGCCCCTGGCAGTCGCTGAGGAGCAAAATTTCGGCACCCGTCACCGCGCGGCCTTGGGAATCGCGCAGGAGAGCGATGCTGTTGCCCTTGTGGTTTCTGAGGAACGTGGTGAAATTTCACTGGCAGTGAAGGGGGAAATATCTCTCAATTTGAATGCGGGAACGCTGAGGCGGGAACTCCATGAAATCTTCTAATATGTTACGTCGTCAACTGCCGAATCTGATTTCGCTGGCTGTGGCTGTCCTTGTGGCCGTGACCATGTGGTATGTTGTGAGCGTGCGTGACCGTCTGGAAGCGCAGGTGGATGTGAGTATTGACTACAATGGAATTCCCGCAAATTTGGTTGTCACCGATGGGCTGATCAATAAAATTACCGTGCGTCTGCGCGGCGCGGAAACGCTGTTGCGCTCATTTTCACGGCAACACCTGACACAGTCTCTGAATCTTTCACACATTAAAAAAGGCACTACCGTGGTGCCGTTGAGCGTGGATTCTTTTGAGCCGCTTTTTCGTGCCTTTGAGATAGTGGGTATTCAGCCGACACGTGTTGTCGTCAAGGCGGATTCATTGATCGAACGCAGGGTGCCTCTGCACGCCATTATAGATTCGCCGCTGCGCGACAACGCGGTGACGGTGGAGAACGTCAGCATCACGCCGTCTTCGGTGCTTTTACGGGGTCCCGAGGGAGTGGTCGATTACATTTCCAGCTTGTCCCTGCCCGTTATGCTTGATCCAAAGAGGACAGGCGATGCCGTGACGCAGTCTGTTGCCCTTGACACGCCAAGTCTTGTGACGGCCATACCCTCTTTGGTAAAAGTGGAATACACGATCACCAGCGGGCGTATTGCCGTGGCCCGGCGTTGCAAGGTTTTGCTGATTGTTGAAAACAGCCGCGACTACAGCGTTACTCCTGTTGAACTTACGGTACAGGTAGAAGTGCCGGAATCCCTGTCAAAAAATACCTCCTATCTGGGGCAACTGGAGGTGAGCGCCATGCCTCCCTCGCTGGAGCCGGGGCAGAGCGGCAAGGCCGTTCTGAATTTCCGTCTGCCTGAAGGCATGACACTCCTGAATCCGCTGCCCGGAGAAGTTACTGTAACACGCAAAAGCAGATAGGTAGCCCGTTATGATGGAGCGTTTTTTTGGTACGGACGGTCTGCGCGGTAAGGTAAATGTCGCGCCCATGACTGTGGATGTGGCCTTGTGTCTGGGTTTAGCCGTCGGAGTGCGCTTCAGGCGCGGAACGCATCCGCACAAGGTTGTCATCGGCAAGGACACGCGCCTTTCCGGTTACATGTTTGAATCCGCCCTGACATCAGGCCTGTGCGCCGCCGGTATGCACGTGATCATGACCGGCCCTCTGCCCACGCCGGCTATTTCCTTTTTGACGCGGAGCATAAGAGCCGACCTTGGTGTGGTGATTTCCGCCTCCCATAATCCCTTTTCAGACAACGGGATCAAATTTTTTGACGCGGAGGGCTACAAACTGCCGGATCAGATAGAAAATGAAATTGCCGAAATGGTGCTCAACAAGGATATGGCATGGCCGTACCCGGACGCCTGTCGTGTTGGGCGGGCCACAAAAATTGAGGATGCGGGCGGGCGTTACATAGTGTACACAAAGAGCTGTTTTCCACCGCACCTGACGCTTGCCGGGCTACGCATCGTGGTTGATTGCGCCAACGGCGCGAGCTACAAGGTGGCGCCGTTGGCTCTGGAGGAGCTTGGCGCCGAGGTTTTCAGATTGGGGACCGAGCCGAACGGCATCAATATCAACGAGCGCTGCGGCTCCCTTTTTCCTGAGATAGTGGCGGCCAAGGTGCGGGAAGTGCGCGCCGATATCGGTCTGGCTCTTGACGGCGATGCGGACAGGCTGATTGTTGTGGACGAGCGCGGGACCATTCTGGACGGCGATCAGCTGATGGCTCTTTGCGCGCAGTCAATGATGGCGCACGGCGAATTGCCCGGAAATCTGCTGGTTGCCACGGTTATGAGCAATATTGCCCTGGAAGTTTTTATGCGTGAGCACGGCGGTTCCCTGTTGCGCGTTAATGTGGGTGATCGGTATGTTGTGGAAGCCATGCGCAGGGAAAACGCCATGTTTGGCGGCGAACAGTCAGGACATTTGATATTCCGCCGCTACAGCACAACTGGCGATGGTCTGCTGGCGGCCCTTCAGATTTTGCGAATACTGCGCGAAAAAGAAAAGCCGCTTTCAGAATTGGCAGGGCTGCTCCAGCTTTTTCCGCAAAAACTTGTCAATGTGCGTGTGGAAAAACGTCTGCCTTTTGAAGATATCCCGGCCATCGGCAAGACCGTGAGCGGTGTGGAGGCCGCGCTGGCAGGGCGCGGCAGAGTGCTTTTGCGGTATTCCGGCACAGAATCCGTGTGCAGGATTATGGTGGAAGGAGAGGATGTGGACAAGGTCAGCATGTATGCCGAGGAACTTGCCGAACTTGTGGCGCGGGAACTGCGCTAGTTGTCTGCCCTGGTATTTTTGCTGTATGTCGGGCTTAAGCGGGGTGTGTAATCTGTAGCATTACTTGGAGGCGCGTATGAAAGATATCCGTAAGGTCGTCATCCCCGTGGCCGGTTGGGGGACGCGTTCGTTGCCGACAACAAAGAATATCCCCAAGGAGATGCTGCCCATCTACAACAAGCCCGTTATCCAGTATGTTGTGGAGGAGGCGCAGAAGGCGAACATTCGCGATGTGATCTTTGTTACCAACAGAGACAAAAATGTTATTGAAGACCATTTTGACTATAATTTGCAGTTGGAGGCCGTGCTGGAGCGCGCCGGAAAACTGGAGAAACTGGCGGAAGTGCGCAAGGTGGCGGAAATGGTCAATATCATGTCCGTACGCCAGAAAAAGCAGTTGGGTTTTGGTCATGCGGTATTGAGCGCCCGCGAACTGGTGCGCGGCGATCCATTTGCCGTTATGGTGGGCGACGATTTGATGTTTGGAGGCGTGCCGGGCATTGCCCAGGTTATCAATGTGGCCATGTCGGAAAAGCTGCCCGCTGTCGGGGTGATGGAAGTTCCTTGGGAAAAAGTCAGTAATTACGGTATAATCGATGGTGAGGAGATGTCGCCCGGCGTGTACCGCGTCAACGGCATGGTGGAAAAGCCAAAGCGGGAAGACGCTCCCTCCAGGCTTGCCATTGTCGGTCGCTATGTGTTGACGCCCAATATTTTTGATTATCTGGAAAAAATTACTCCCGGTCAGGACGGGGAATTGCAGCTTACCGATGCCATGCAAAAAATGGCGGCGGATCACGGCATGATGGCCGTTCGTATGGCAGGCATGCGTTTTGACGCGGGCGACTGGGCTGAATTTTTGACTGCCAATATTTATTTTGCCTTGCAGGATGAGGAACTGCGGTACGATTTGCTGGCGTTGCTCAAAAAATTTGTGCAGTTCCAGTAGTGACGGCATGAATATGCAGGGTCATTTTGCTGCCGAGGTGGTGGAACTGGTAGACACGCTATCTTGAGGGGGTAGTGCGTTATGCGCGTGCGGGTTCGAGTCCCGCCCTCGGCACCAAGAACAGATTTCATAACGTCCTGTAAAGCCCCAAAAAGCCTTACGGGACTTTGCTTTTACGGGGTTTGAAGTTTCATAAGGGTTCATAAAGTTCATTTTGAGGGAAAAGAAAAATTGCTTGCCCTGGGGTATACCCTGCGGTGAGCTTGAAGGATGCCCGGCAGAAGGCAGTGGATTCCAAGGAGCAGCTTGCCAAGGGCATTGACCCCGGCGAAGTAAAAAGCAAGCCAAGGCCGTCGCTATTGCAGAGGCAAAAGAAACCGCCGCAACATTTGAGGTGGTGGCGCGGGAGTGGTATGCGAAAAAGATGTCTGTCTTTTCAGTAGGCCACCAGAGAAAAATACTTTCCCGCCTTGAAAATCAGCTTTTCCCCACCATTGACTCAATGCCGTTTTCATCTATTGAACCATCTGACATTTTAGCTGCTATCCGCTTCTCAGTCCGAGTCCAAGTCGGGAAAGTCTCCGCCTGCCTTCTCGGCTTTATCCGCAATGCCCGTCAGCATGGTAATGTTGTGGCTCATACTGTTCAGTTTCACGTACTCTTGACAGAGTTGTGCCTCATCATACCCCTTGACCACATCGCCACTGAGTGACGGCTTCTTTGTCTTCTCGGTCTTTGGCCAGTCCTCAAAACGCTGCGTCTCTCGCTCCGCCATATTCTTAAGCTCTTTGACTTTCTGGCACCCTTGCAGCTTGAGGCGTCTGGCCAGCATAATCTCAAGCTGGTATGCGTAGTCTCGGGTCTTTTCAACTGAGACTGGTATGCCCGTTTTCTCCAACTGGCGCAAAATGGCGTCAGACTCTGCCGTAAATTCCTGATATTTACCTGCGTTCATCGCTCCCTCATTACTACTTTGTGCATTGTTGAATTACTACCGATTATCCACATTATTAAACCAAAACCATACCATGACAGGATTAAGGTCATTAAGCCACTGAGTAACCACTGACCCAATGCCATTCCAATTCCATACGCGATATCTTCCACAACTCCCCCTCTTCTATACAGGATTACTAAAACAACTTCTGATAGAGGGCGACCAACGCGAGAAGCATCCCCCCATACTGTCATACTGGTCAACTAACAACTCATAACACCATTTAACTATCTTCATATCGCCCTCCTTTAAGGTTGTTAAACCAACAACGCTCCACGATCATCCGTGAACCCACGAAACGCAATTACTATCAGATCGACTATAACGCCTATAAAGAACAAACCCCCTGTCAGGAACCAGAGAAGCCCTGTACCAATCTTACCAACATAAAACCTATGGAAGCCAAGGAAGCCCAAGAACAAGCAAAGGACAAATGCCACTCCACGTGAACTGGTGGACTCCTTCATTGTTACGGTTCTATTCTCTATCTCCATGCCAGAACCTTTAATCCCTTCAGGCACACTGTTGGACTTCATAGCAGGCTCCTCTTTATTAAGAGGTGATTCACAATTCATTGGTGCATCATACTGCTTGGAATTATCAGAGGGGATGGAGAACTCACGGGCAGTTCTATCAGCAATCTTGTCGGCAAGGAAGTCATTCTTCAACGATCTGTCCTCGGCTTCCTTGGTTTTCTTCTTCCACTTACTGTCATTAAAAAGTAATGCCCATCCGATAACCCCAATAACCAATATGAACAACCCCCACGCCATTACTGTGCCACTGGCATCCAAAAAGTTAAGGGCGTGTTCAGAGAAGGAAGTTTCAGTGGTTTGTACCGTAGACTTCAAATAAGTCAGGCTAGAACCTCCAAACATTTTCGTAACTGTATTTTCTGGATTATCAGGAACATAATGATACGTACCATCAGAGTCTTTAATTGTCATCACACCCTCCATGCTTTTACGGGGGAGTTTCCTCCCCTTTGTTGGTTATTTCCTTTATTCAAACAAAGACCCTCGTCTATGCCCACCCATACGAGCCTGACGCGCTACCTTACGAGCCTCTTTTTCATCGTCTGACAAGGCGTTCCATGCTTCCCGTCTGGCTGCCTTACGTTCTGCGCGTTCCGCTACCGTCAGATTTTTCCAGTTATTGCTGTGATTCCTGACAGTTGCCGGAACACTCACGTCAGAAGCCAGCTTTACTCCGACTTCATATTCTTTTGCCGTGGTTCCTGTTTCCATTATGGAACTGAGATTTACTGTCGGAGCTACGTATGCCACGGGTTGAGCGGCTTGCGAGTTGCTCATCGATATAGGCAACCCCTTTGCAGTCAGGTTATTCGCGGCAGTGGCAACAATACCGTTACCTGTTTTGGTGATACTCAAGTCCTGCTCAAGAAGCGATCCCACTTTGCAGTCAACGTAACTAAATCCAAGTTGAGAATTACTTATACCGCCACCACTGTAACAAATAGCAACACTGATCCACGGTTGACAACTAATACTCTTGAGAATTTTAATGAAAAGTCGGAAGAATCTGGATTTATTTAGACTTCAAAATGGTGGAGAAGAAGGGATTTGAACCCTCGACCCCCGCGTTGCGAACGCGATGCTCTCCCAGCTGAGCTACTTCCCCAAGACAACGACTCTTTCTGAAGCTTTGCTATTTGGCAAAAATCAACCCCTCTGTCAAGCCTTACGACAATTTTTTGTTGCAACGCCGTCCGCCGGATACTGGTTCCGATGCGTCATCGCAGGCTTGTGGTATCCACGCAACTGCTGCGCGCAATGCCCAGATCAGAATAGCCCCTTGCCCCCGCGCACGCGTTCATGAACCAACGGCTGTAAAACGCCGGAATGTCCGTTGCCCGACTGGCCGAGACGATTAGCGGTTTCGCACTATTGCCCATACAACGCTTATGCCGAACAGACAGCACGCCACAAGGATAATGGTCGCGCCGCCGGCTGTCACAAGCCAGTCCTGCGCGGCAAGCGCAAGCCCGGCAAAGGCGGACAATTGCGCCGCCGCAATCGCCCACCAGAACATGCCGCAGGCCGAACGCGCAAGATTTCTTGCTGTCGCAGCCGGCACGATTAGCATGGCCGTCACCAGCAGCACGCCGACGGCCCACACGGAATACATGACCACCAGAGCCAGAAAACCGGCAAAAAAATACTGCCACAGGGCCACACGCACGCCGCGAACCCTGGCCGTGACAGGATCAAGCGCAATGGAAAGCAGACTGTTGTAGCCAAGAAACTGAAAAAGCAGCAAACCGGCGGACAAGAGTAGTAAAAGAGAAATTTCCACTTCATTGATTGCCAGAATATCGCCGTACAGAAACTGCCGCATGTCACGCGCCATACCCCCGGCCCGACTGACCACAGCAAGCCCCAGAGCGACAACGCCTGAAAAAACTATACCTATGACCGTGTCGCTGGAAAAATGCAAGCGGCGGTACATCGCCATAATGACAATACCTGTGAACACGCCGAACACGAGCATTGCCAGACGCGGTTCAATACTCAGAAGCAGCCCGCACGCCATACCGGTGAAGGCCGAATGCCCCACAACGTCAGAAAAAAACGCCATGCGGAAATTGATGACTTCAATACCCAGGACAGCCGCCATCGGCGCAAGCAGAAACAGGGCAAACAGGGCGCGCTGCATGAAACCCACCTGAAAGCAGTCCCAAGGCAGCAGGGCAATGAGCGCGTACACAGGGGAAAAATCCAGGATAAAAAATTCAGACATGGGACGATTCCCCTTCCGGAGCGCCGTATTCCGGACAAGGCGGCTCAACGCTGTCACATTGGTCAGGATACAGATGAATGGGGATGCCGAACAGGCGCATCAGCGTGGACGATGTCAGAGTACTGCGCGGCGCGCCTTCCGCGACAAGGCGTTTGTTCAAACATATAACGTGGGTGGCATAGCGCGCCACCAAAGGCAGATTGTGGCTGACAACAAGCTGCGTGAGCTTGCGTTGCCGCCGCACAGCATCCAGCATTTCCCAAAATCTGCGCTCTCCGCTCACATCCACACCTGCCGCAGGCTCATCCAGAAGAAGAAGTTCCGGATCGCATGCCAGCGCCGCCGCCAACAGCACACGCCGCAGTTCCCCGCCCGAGAGTTCGCCCATGCGGCCGGCCTCCAGACGCCCGGCCCCTGTCATGCCCAGCAGGTCCCGCGCGCGCTTGCGCGCATACGCCGATCGCCCAAGCCACAATGGCCTGCGATGCACATGCATGGACACAAATTCTCCGACAAGCAGGGGCATGCCATCGTCCAGACGCATTTGCTGAGGCACATAGCCGATTCGCGGGCGGGTATCGACAACAGCGCCGTTGTAGGAAACAGTGCCGACAAGACAATGCAGCAGCGTGGTTTTTCCCGCGCCGTTGGGGCCGATGAGTGCCGTTGCCCCACCCTGCGGCACAGTGGCGCATACGTTTTCAAGTATGTTTGTTTGCCCGAAACGCACGCTTATTCTGTCAAAACGCACTGCCGGACAAAGAGCATACCTGTCACTGTCCAAAATAGCGCTCAAGGATCCGGCAGTTGGCGTTCATCACGGTTTCATAGTAGTCAATGGGCGCATCGTCCGGTCCGGAGGCCGCTGTATCAAGTCTGACATACGGAACGCCGGTTTCGCGTGAAAGCGCCCGCAGCATCTTGTCCGAATACTGGACATCGCCTATGAGGAGCGCCGCCGACTCGTTTCGCGCCACGCGCGCAAGCGCCATCAAACGCGCGGGTGTGGGCGGCGTGTCCTCGTCTTCCTGTATGATGGCGACTACCAGCAAACCCGCGCGCGCTGCAAGATAGGCCAAAGCGTTGTGCTGCAGCACAACTGGCCTGTTTTGCGCACTCAGGCCAAGCGCGGCCAGCCGTTTATCCACCGCCATTAAACGCTCTATGTAGGCGGTTGCCGCGGCGGTGTACGCATCGGCATGTTCGGGGTCATGGGCGGCAAGACCGGCGGCAAGACCGCGCGCCATCATCGCCGCTTTTCTGGGGGCGGCGAACAAATGTGGATTGACCTGTAAGGTCTGAATATCCGCGCTGCAATCAATGCTGCGCGTCTGGTCGCCTGCGGCGCGCAGATGGGCATTCAGAAACGAGTCTATGCCAAGGCCGTTCTTCACAATAATCTGCGCGTTTTCCAGCTTTTGCATATCGTGCGGCGTGAGGGAGTATTCGTGGGGGCAGCCGGTTTGCGCAGGAATCAGCAGATCCACGCGCACATCGGGACAGTTGCGGGTGACGTTGCGCGCAAAAAGGTACACGGGAAATGTTGTTGCCAGCACACGCAGTTCAGCCGCTGGAGATGTCTGCGTCGCAATAAGGGAAAAAAAGACACACAGCGAGCACACCTTTTTTATCATGAACGCCCTCCCGCGCACATATCCAGAAAATATCCATGAACACGGCGATCAGAAGTTAATTCGGGATGAAACGATGTTGCCAGAATATTTTTTTGACGCACAGCCACCGGATGCCCATTTGCCGTTGCCAGCACCCGCACATCCTGCCCTGTTTTCAGCAAAAAAGGCGCGCGGATAAAGACCGCGAGAAAGGGCTTTTCTCCAAGGTCCGAAATTTTCAGGGCGGCTTCAAAGCTGTCTGTCTGACGCCCAAAAGCATTTCGCCGCACGGTTGCGTCCAGCACTCCAAAACGGGGTTGGTCAGAATTTTCAATCTCGCGACACAGCAGTATAAGCCCAGCACAACTGCCGTATACGGGCATGCCCTGTTCAATGCGTTCTTTCAGGGGTTCGAGCATGTCCCCTTCATGCAGAAGTTTGCCTATTGTCGTGCTTTCTCCCCCAGGGATAATTAACGCGTCAATGCCGGCGGCATCCTTGAGAGAGCGCACTTCACAGGTTTTTGCTCTAAGCCTGCGCAACGAGACGCTGTGCTCCCGGAAAGCGCCCTGCATGGCCAACACGCCCACATTCGGCATGACGCTTTTACCAGCCCCGCTCCTGCATACGGTCAGCAGGCGCAATATCCGCGATTTCAATGCCTGACATGGCTTCGCCCAAATCGTGCGAAATTTCCGCCAAAACAGCATAGTTCCTGTAGTTAGTAACGGCCTGCACGATGGCCCTAGCGCGTTTTGCGGGGTCTGCCGACTTGAAGATTCCGGAACCCACAAAAACCCCGTCGCACCCAAGGTGCATCATCAGGGCGGCGTCAGCCGGCGTTGCAATGCCGCCTGCTGCGAAATTTACCACCGGCAGACGCCCTTTTTTGCGCACAAGAAAGGCCGTGTCCAGCGGGGCGCCGCATTCTTTTGCAAAATTGGGAACTTCGGCTTCAGGCAAAGACCGGAGCATGCGAATCTCATCCATAACCTGCCGGCAGTGGCGCACCGCCTCCACCACATTGCCTGTGCCCGGTTCACCCTTTGTGCGGATCATGGAGGCGCCTTCGGCCATGCGGCGCAAGGCCTCGCCCAGATTGCGGCATCCGCAGACAAAAGGCACGGTAAAATCACGCTTGTCAATATGATACCTGTCGTCAGCCGGCGTCAGCACTTCGCTTTCGTCAATATAATCCACGCCCAAGGCTTCCAGAATACGCGCTTCCACAAAATGGCCGATACGCGCCTTGGCCATCACGGGAATACTGACGACCTCCATAATTTTTTTTACGACAGTGGGGTCAGCCATGCGCGCAACGCCGCCTGCGGCGCGAATGTCCGCCGGCACGCGTTCCAGCGCCATTACGGCGCAAGCACCTGCTTTTTCTGCAATTTTTGCCTGTTCCGGTGTTGTGACATCCATAATTACCCCGCCTTTCAACATTTCCGCAAGACCTGTTTTTACACGTAGTGTGCCCTGTTTCATAACCAAACTCCTCAGCATGTCATTTCCGCCGCTCTCCGGCGCAACACCCACATCAATAGTGTGCATATATGCGATATTTTCACAGCTGACAAGCCTGCCTCAACGCAGAGAGCTTCACTCTTGCAATGACAAACAAAAATACCTGTATCCCCCGACGCAAGCAATGGGAATGCCCATGTCAGTCGGGATATGCGCTGTGGAAATTACCTTGGAGGCGGGCGTGTTCCCTCTTGCAATAGATTGCGGAATGCATAGGATACGGACATGCCAAAACCACTGAACATCCTTTTTTTGCTGGAAGACCTCTGTTTTGGAGGCACACAAAGCCAGATGCTGACATTGGCTGCCCGTTTGGACAGAGAACGCTTTACCCCGACGTTCCTCACGCTTACGGGGAAAACAGATTTGGACCAACGCGCCGAGGATTCTTGCATTCCCGTGCGACATCTGGGGGCATCCCGCAGGGTCGCGCCATTTTTTTTTCTACGCCTTCGCGGTGCGCTTCAGGAACTCGCACCGGACATTCTTGTGGCGTGTACCGCTCTTCCCAATATCTGGGGACGCATCTGGGGGCGCATCACGCATATCCCTGTTATTATCGGCACATGCAGGGGCGGCGGCTCATTGGCGCGTCAGCATGAGCGCGCTTTCTGGCGGCTGGCGCACCACATGATATGTAATTCTTCAGAACTGCATGACAAACTTCAGCAACTGGGAGTGCCTTCTTCCCGTGTGGCCTGTATAGGCAACGGCGTTGACGCTGATTTTTTTATGCCGGATCCCACACAACCGTCAGCGCGACGGCCTGTTATTCTCTGTGTGGCGCGTCTTGTGAAGGACAAAGACCACATGACCTTGCTGCGGGCTTTTGCGGAAGTGCTGCGCCGCGCGCCTGAGGCGCGTTTGCGTATTGTCGGCGATGGCCCTGAAGAGGTTGTTCTGCGGCAATGGGTAAGCGGGCACGGCATAAGCGGCAGTGTGGATTTTTTTTCCAGCGGGTCCGATATGCGCCCGCACTACGCCCAGGCCCGTATGTTTGCGCTTTCTTCCATAAGGGAAGGGCAGCCGAACGTGATTCTGGAAGCCATGGCGTGCGGGCTGCCGGTGTGCGCTACATCGACCGGTGGAATCCCCCATCTTGTGCGGGACAACGGCCTGCTTGCTCCTGTACGGGATCACGCGGCGCTTGCGCGTCATTGCGCCTACCTGCTGGAGGATGCCTCTCCCTGTGACATGATGGGCAGCGCGGGACGCAGGCGTGTGGAAAAAGATTTTTCTTTTGCGGCAATGGTTGAGGCGCATCAGCGGCTGTTTGCCCGTTTGTGGGCCAAAAAAAAGAAATAACGATGTTTTTGATACACGGTATTCTTGCGCTTTTCCTGCTGTTTTTGGTGATGCCGACATCCGCCGCGTCAACTGCGGAAGTCGCGGAGCTGTGGACAGGCTCGGTGTACACGTCCACATACAGAATCGGAATCTGTTTTTCTCCGGAAGGCAAGGTACGCGGCGTCATGCGCTTGCGTACGTTCAGCGGCGCTGTGGACGTGTACCACTTTTGGGGCGCCGCAAAAAACAGTGACGTTGAGGCCAGGCACTCGTCAGGGCATAGGTTTACATGGCGTCTGCTTTCTCCGGAACGCGTGGAGGGCGAGATTGTCCTGAAAAGCGGCAGAAAGATTCGCATTGACGGCGTGCGTCACCACAACGCGCGGCTTGCGCCGGATGATTGCGCCCCGCCGGCGGAAGAAACTCCGTAAAACGCAATAAAACTGAGAAACTATGACCTTGCTCTTACTGTGCCTAGGCGCGTTGCAGTGCTGTTTTTTATATTATCTGGCCCGCGCCGGCTATCGTTTGCCGGCAAAGGCGCTGGAAGACGAAAAGGCAAACAACGCCATAGCGGAAAGCCGTTGGCCGCGCGCGGCCCTGATTGTGCCTGTTGCCGGCGCGCACCCGCACATGGCGACCGCTCTGAAAAGTTTTCTTGTACAGGACTACCCCTGTTTGCAGCCGATATTTGTTACGGCAACCGCAGAAGAGCCGGCAGCGGAACTGATCCGTGGTCTGCAAAAAGAACATGCCTCAGTGCGGCATGTGATGGCAGGCTTGGCACAAGCTTGCGGACAGAAAAACCATAACAGCCTGCGCGGCGTGGCGGCTGCGGACGATGGGACGCAGGTGTATGTTTTTTGCGACAGCACGCATCCGGCGCAGCCGGATTTTATCAAACACCTGCTGGGGCCGATTGTTCGGGGCGAATCGGCGGTTACAACCGGCTATCACAGCGTCGAGCCGCGTGACAGACAGTGCGTCACGCTTGCCTACGCGCTCTGCGTTTTGCTGATGCGTCTGTTGCAGGCTGTACCTCTCTTTGGTCAGCTTTGGGGCGGCGCTATGGCGATGAGCCGCACTGCCTTTATGCAGTATGGGGTTGCCGATCTCTGGTCGCGCAATGTTGTGGACGATTGCTCACTGACAGGCATGCTTTTGCGTCATAAGGCGCGCATCCGCATATGTCCCGGCGCTTTGCTGCGCACTGAGGCTGCGGCGCTTGCCCTGCCTGTCTGGCGGGCATGGATGGACAGGCAGACGCTTTTTCTTAAATTTTGTGTCCCTGCGCTGTGGCCATTTTTAGGTGTCTTTGCCTTGTGTATGTTTTTGCCGGAATTTTTGGCTGTTCTGGCGCTGGCAGGCGGCGCGCTGAATATCGGCAGTCCCGGCGTTGTGGCGGCGGCAATGGCTTACAGCGCCGTTCTGCTCTCTGTGCTGTATTTTTGGCGAAATTTTTTTACCGCGCCCATCTCCCTGTCGCGCTTGCTGCCGGCCTTTGTTTGTGCGACAGGAATGCTTGTTTTTGTATATTTGCGTGGTATGGTTGCCGGCGACATTGTCTGGCACGGCATTGCTTACACTGTGGGCAAAGGAGGACGCGTACTCAGGATGACTCGGGCATGACAGCGGTTTCTTGCAGCCGGCGCAGGCAGTCTCCGGCGGAAGCAAAGCCCGCGCGAATCTCCTGATAGTCCGGCACAGGCCGTGCGTTGCCCGCGCCGTACAGAATAATATCTGCCGCAAAGATATCCACATCCTCAGGATCATGGGTGATAATGATGACGGGAATTGTCAGCGTGGCGAACAGATCCCGTAGTTCCCGGCGCAGACGTTCACGAAGCAGCGTGTCCAGCGCGGAAAAAGGCTCGTCCAGCAACAGCAGCTCCGGATCGGCATTGAGCGCGCGAGCAAGCGCCACGCGCTGGCGCTGACCTCCTGAAAGCTGCCCGGGCATACGACGCGACAGATGCCCTATGCCGAATCGTTCCAGCATGGCCGTTTCCCTGTCGTCACGGCGCGGATGTCGGGCAAAAAATCCGCTACGGGCGTAGGCTACATTTTGCAGCACATTCAGGTGAGGAAACAGCGCGTAGTCTTGAAACATATACCCGATGCGCCGATGTCTGGCCGGGATGAACACAGTGTTGTCGTACAGGATTCTTTCTTTCAGACGGATACTGCCGCCGTCAGGACGCACAAGGCCCGCGAGACAGTGCAGGGTCAGGCTTTTTCCGGAGCCGGATGGGCCAAAAAGCACGGCTGTTTTCCCCCTGATGCTGAAATCCACATCAAGGGAAAACGGCGCGTCATTCGTGCGGAATATTTTGCGCAACCGGACGTTGATCAAGAGTTTCGTCCTTTTTGCGTTGTGAAAGCTTCGGCTGCCATCAGCAGAAAAACGCACACGCATGAGGTGAGCGTAACGAGCTGCGCGGCCAAAAGATCATTGCCCGCCTGAAATGCATCGTAAATGGCAAGGGCAAGCGTTTGCGTCTTGCCGGGTATGTTGCCGGCAATCATGAGAGTTGCGCCAAATTCTCCCATGCCGCGCGCAAAGGCCAGTATCAGCCCGGCAAAAATGCCTTTCCAAGCCAGCGGCAGGGAAATGCTGACAAATACGCGCCATTCCGAAGCGCCCAGCGTGCGCGCGGCATTTTCCAGATGCGGATTGACCTGCTCCAGGGCTGCGCGCACCGACTTGTACAACAGGGGAAAAACAACGATAGTTGCCGCTATGACAGCTCCCTGCCAGGAAAATATCAGCGTAATACCCACATCGTTGAGCCATTTTCCGATCAGCCCGCGCCGTCCCACCAGCAGGATAAGGTAATAGCCGAGCACAGTAGGGGGCAGCACCAGCGGCAGCGTGCAGGCGGCGTCCAGAAATGTGGGAAGGGGGCTTTTTTTTCTTGCGAGCAGCCACGCCATAAACATGGCTGCCACACAAGAAATCAGCGTCGCAAGCCCGGCCACACGCAACGAGAGGCCAAGGGCGCCAAGCACGGAAATGTCAAGAACACCCATGCGGTATCACGGACGGTCCTTGTCAGGGCTTTGAAAAACCGTATTTCGTCAGAACCGCCTGACCTTCAGACGAAAGAACATAATCGGCGAATGACTGTCCCATTTTGGGATTTTTTCCGGTTGTGGCAACGGCGATGGGATAGAGCACAGGCGTGTGCCCGGACAGCGTCATCACAACATCGACTTTGTCCGCCAGCTGGCGCGCATCGGTTGCGTATACAAAACCGGCGTCCACTTCACCGCGCGCCACATAGTCAAGCACCTGACGCACACTGTTGCCTGTAATAACTTTGGACTGCAAACCCTCCCAGAGTTTTGCGCTTGTAAGCGCTTCACGCGCGTAGCGGCCCGCAGGCACAGATTCCGGCTTTCCCACGGCTATGCGCGAAAATTTGCCGATATCTGCCAAAACAGCCGGCTTTGGGGAATCGGCGGGCACAATCAGCACCAGATCGTTGAGTGCGAAATTTTTGCGCGTTTTTTTGTCAACCACCTTTGATTCCACCGCCTTGTCCATCGTTGCCTGGTCGGCGGAGGCAAACACGTCCACAGGCGCGCCTTCCTGCAACTGCTTCAGCAACGGATTGGACGCGGCAAAATTGACGTTTACCGTCAGCCCGGGATGGGCTTTTTCAAACTGTGTTTTCAATTCCGTAAAGGCGTTTGTCAGGCTGGCCGCCGCGGAAATGGTCATTTCCTCTGCCGCTGCGGCGGAGCGCGGCGCTGCAAATGACCAAAGCAAGGCTACTCCCAGCGCTGCTACACATAACATCCGGCATGTCAGTCTTTTTTGCATAAACTTCCTCCTGATTTTTTCTAAAATAACCTTTTTTTACACGCAGGCAACGCAAACACGATTTGACCTTAAAGCGTGCAATCTGTACAAGGCACTAGCGATTCCAATACCGTCCAGCTAAGGGCTAAAAAATATGTTCAAAATCTCCAAGAGTCATGCTACAAAAGAGTTGCTCAAACCATTTCCGAACTGGACAGGGCGGCAACTATTAGAAAAATTATTTTTCATGTACGCAGCGCCGCAAGTTTTGCCAAAAGTCCTGATGCCCTGTTCCTGCCGATACCGGGCAGGGTAAGCAGATCCTCCCGCGTTGCCACGCACATGGACTCAACGCTACCAAATTTGTCCCAGAGCAAGCGCGCTGTGGTAGGCCCAATGCCCGGCAGGCGCATCAGATCGCTTGCGACCGTCGCCTTGCGGCGCGCTCTGCGGTGGCGGGAGATCGCAAATCTGTGCGCCGTGTCGCGCACATTCTGCAAAAACAGTAATGCCTCGCTCCCTTCCCGCAACGGCAGAGGATTTGCCCTGCCAGGCACAAAAATGCGATCGCCGACATTGCCCGCCCGCCTGTCTGCCTGCCCCTGCTCGTCGCGAGCTTTTGTGATAGCCGCCAAAGCAAACAGCCCCTGCCGCCCTGCTTCACGCAGGGCGCGTCCCACTGCGGACAACTGCCCTTTGCCGCCGTCAACAAGCAGCAAATCCGCCCAGGGGGGGCCGCTCTCAAGACGCCGCGCTACCCATGCGTGCAGAGTGTTGCAGTCATCAACGCTGTCCGGCATGGAATATATCCTGTAGGCGGAGGGAGTCGGGCGACCGTCCTCAAAAACCACCACACCCACTCTGGCCTGTCGCCCACCGGTATGAGAGACGTCCACACATTCGATGCGCCGTGGAGGTTCGGGCAGGAGCAAGGCTCTGCCGACACAATCCGTCAACGCTTCCGCGCGCGGCGTCGACTGACGCCGGCGCGCCTCTTCACGCGCGCTCGCGTTTGCCAACTCGACAAGCTGCCTATCATGCGCACTATGGGGCGCGGCAATACGCACACGACCGCTGCGGCGTTCGCACAAAACCTGTTCGAGAGTCTCTAGGGGCCAAGTCTCTTCCACCGATGTTTTTCCGTCCGACAACGTGTGCGACCAAGGCAACAGCACGCGTCCGGGCGGTATAACCTCAGCATAGTACTGATTCACAAAAGACCACACAAGCTCACGGGCATCTCCCAGTGTCAGGTCCGGCCAAAAAAACGTCCGTCCGTCCGTCATTGCGCCCCCACGTACGAACACAATGCCCAGCGCAAGACCATGTTCCGCCGCGTGCACGCCTACCGCGTCCATATCTCCGCCTCCTGGCAAAACAGCGGCCTGACGCTCCAGCGTCTGCGCAACGGCGGCGATCTGGTCGCGCAGCACAGCGGCCTTTTCAAATACCAGAGATTCAGAAGCGTACGCCATTTCCTTGCGCAACAGTGTCAACAAGTGCCGTGCGCGTCCCTGCAGCAAATCGCATACTCTGCGTATGCTTTCCTGGTATATTTCAGACGTAACCAATCCGGCGCAGGGCGCTGGGCACTGGCCTATATGATGGTACAGGCAGGGACGCGTCCTGTTTTTCATGCCTCTGTCCGTGCACCGGCGCAGGGCAAATGCCCTGTTGATGAGTTTCCATGTTTCACGCGCTGACAGGGTCGAGGTAAACGGGCCGAAGTAGCGCGCGCCGTCTTTTCGGACGCGCCGCACAATTTCCAATCGCGGGAAAGCGTGTTTTGTGTTGCAGCGAAACAACACATACTGTTTGTCGTCACGCAGTATAATATTGTAGCGCGGTCGGTATTTTTTTATCAAATTCGCTTCAAGCAGCAGGGCTTCCTTTTCCGTAGTCGTGGTTAGCCAGTCAAGCCTCTGCGCCCGCTTTATCATGATCAGCGTCTTGATCGGCAAGCCTTCCGTCCGAAAATACGAAAGGACGCGCCGCCGTAACACACGCGCCTTGCCTACATAAATGACATGCCCCCGGCTGTCCTTATAGAGGTACACCCCGGGGGCAAGAGGGATTGTGGCCGCGTCAGGTTTTTGCATCATCTCCGGGGAGCCACGTCAGCAGGGCGTCAACGATCTTGCGCGCCTGATCCGCGCTTGAGATGGTAAATTTGGACTGCTGACGGTATTCGTCGCCCAATTTCTTGTACCTGCGGATACAGTACTTGTCCGGCCCGTAATCGTTCGCTTCCATCCGCCATTCCTGATAACGGAACAAAATCGTCGTCCACGCCCCCCTGCTCAGGACCATCTTGTCAAGTTCGTTGACAAGTATCTGGCCGTTTTCCTCATACTGTATAGTGATATCATCAACAGACATGCTCAATGTTGCCTCGCTTTGCTACACTGCTTTACGTCTGTCTACCACACACTGGAATAATTTGCCAGCACGCCTTTTCACGTCTTCAGGCAGTTCCGGAGCTTCTCAACGCAATATTTGCCGGAGAGGGACCATAGGTATTTATGCGCTGCTTCGCCACCGTGCTCAAAGTCATCAATGTTTCCGCTCAACAACGCCAATTGATCCCAGGGCTTCGATTCGTTCGGTGCAGGTGCCGCATTTTCCGCAGGGCAGTTCCTGATCCTTGTAGCATGATCGTGTCAGATGCCAGGGTACACTCAAAATTTGCCCAATGCGTGCGATTTCGTTTTTTGTGCTGTTCACAAAAGGGGCAAGCAACGTGACCCTGTTGTCGGAACTGAAAGCGATTGCGCCGGCAGCCGTCTTGACAAAAGGCTCACAGCAGTCCGGGTAAATATGGGAATCGCCGAGATGGACGCCGATGAGCACAGTACTTGCGCCTACACTTTCGGCATAGCCCGCCGCCACTGACAGAAACATGAGGTTGCGCCCAGGTATGACGGTAAGCTTCATGGTTTCCGCAGCGTAGTGTCCCTCGGGGATTGCACCGCCACTTTTGAGCAGATTGCTCTGAAAACCGGTAAAGCAGCTTGCCATGTCAATGATGCGGTGTTCAATGGGCGTGGAAATGCCGCGGCTTGTCATGTGTTTCAGAATTCTGTCACAAGCTTCAAGTTCGTAGGCATTGTGTTTTGCGCCGTATCTGAAACTCAGGGCGGTTATGTGATCAAATTGTGTGGCTGCCTGAAACAGCAGTGTGGCGCTGTCCATCCCGCCGCTGAAAAGCACAACGGCCCTGTTCATGCGCTGTCCTTTTTTTCCGCCTGCAGGCAGGCAACGCGATGTGTATTGTCTGTCAATGCGAGGGGATCGGGGGTTGCCTGTGCGCAATGCGCTTCAGCCATTGGACAACGCGGGTGAAAGGCGCAGCCGGAAGGCATGTGGGCAAGTGAAGGCACGTTTCCCTCAATGGCCGTCAGGCGCGCTGCGGCGCGGCTTTTTGCCGCGCATTCCATGAGGGCGCGGCTGTACGGATGTTGCGGTGATGTGAAAAATTCACCGACGGCAGCGTATTCCATAAGGTTCCCGGCATACATGACGCCTACAAAATCCGCTGTCTGTGCCACAACAGCCAAGTCATGCGTGATCAGCAGGACGGCCATACCCCGCCTTTGTGTCTGGTCGCTGATTAGCCGCAGTATTTGTCCCTGAATTGTGGCGTCCAGCGCGGTTGTCGGCTCGTCCGCCAGTAGTATGTCGGGCTTGCAGGCAAGCGCCATGGCAATCATGACACGTTGACGCATACCTCCGGAAAGCTGGTGGGGATACTCATCATAACGGCTGCGCGGCGAGGGGATGCCGACTTCGCTGAACAGGCGTTCAACCTCCCCGCGGGCTTCGTCGGCCGTCATGTTCAGGTGAAGCCGCAGGGGTTCGGCTGTTTGCTCTCCCACAGTAAGCACAGGATTGAGCGATGTCATGGGTTCCTGAAAAACCATGCCGATTTTGTGTCCGCGAATGTCGCGCAACGCTTTTTCCGGCAGAGAAAGAAGATCCGTTTGTCCCAGAAAAATTTGACCGCGCGTCAGAGCCGTTTCAGGCGTAAGCCGCAGGATTGCGCGCGCTGTAAGGCTTTTGCCACAGCCGGATTCCCCCACAAGACAGGTGATGGCGCCGGCATACAGAGCAAGGCTTACGTTGTTGACGGCCGTCAGGCGTTTTTTGTCGCTGATGAAATCCACTGTGAGACCGTTCAGGTGGAGCGCGGGAGCGCTGTTGCAACTAATCGGAGTCGACTGGAGAAAGTGTGCGCGCATGGGACAGATTTTAGCGAGTTACCTGAATTTTGCGAAAATTGAGATAGGCTTCGCGCATACTGATATAGGGGTCTACAGCGGCGCCTTTCAGGTCATCGTAAATTGGCAGCACCTCATCAATATCATTGAATCTCAAGCCAAATTCCGTCCCTGCGGCCAACTCCCAGGGCTGCACATAGAACAAGGGGTCGACAAGGATGTCCCCTGCGCGTCCCAGAGTGTCCCGCGCCGAGCTTGGGCCGATAAGCGGCCAGACAATGTAAAAACCGTGCCCAATGCCCCAGCGTCCGAGGGTCTGGCCAAAATCCTCACCGCTTGGGTCAACAGGCGCAACGGTTTTTTTGTCTTTGGCCACATTCGCGAAGCCGAGCGTAGTTGTCGTATTAATGATAAAGCGTCCGAATTCGGCCCCGGCAGCCATAAAACGAAACTGGAGCAGATTGTTCACAAAACGCACGGGAAACAGCAGATTGTGAAAAAAGTTTTTCAGACCCGATCGCACCTGATGCGGCATAATGGCGGAATAGGAGGTATATGTCGGCTTTGCGACATACAGATAAAAAATATCATTGAAACGAAACCAGAAACGGTTCCAGCCTTCAAACGGATCCGCAACGCCAGGGCGCGGCACGGTGTCGTAATCGTCAAGGGCGTCCGAGATGTCCGTAGCGACTGACGGGCGTACTGTAACGGCGCCGGGTGGCAGCGCGGGGCCTGCGCCGTACACGGTGGAGGGCGTTTTTTTTAGCGTGGCGGAGGAAGCCGCGTGTGCCGCAGTCTGTCCGGCCATGAGCAGGATGAGGAGCAGGACGCAGAGATTATTTTTCATGTTGTTTACGCACTTCCCGTACTTTGGATTTGACCCGTTCGATAAGCTGATCCGGCGTTGCGCTGTTCAATATGTCCTGAAACTGTGAGCGGTAATTCATAACAAGGCTCATGTTTTCAATCAGCACATCGTACACGCGCCATTCGGAATCCTTGGGCAGCATGCGATAGGACACGGGTATTTTTTTGCCGTCTTTCAGGGTGAGCGTTGTGTGGATCTCGGCGCGGTCGCCAGTGGGAGACATTGTTTCTCCTGTAAACTCAATCTGTTCTCCGTTATAGCCGTCAATTTTATTGACATAGGTGTTGATGAGCAGGTCGGCGAACGCATCGCTGAAGCTGTTTTGCTGATCCTGGCTGAATGCGCGCCAGCGCGTGCCAACAGTTCTTGAAGAAAACTCTTTAAAATTAAATAGATGTAGTATTTCATCTTCTATCTGGTGGCGCAGACATGCGCGAGTTGCCGGATTCACGTAGTCCGGATTTTTAATGCTTTCCAGAATGCGTGTTATGGAGACTTCCAGAGTCTGGCGCGCCTGGGAAGAGGGTGACGTTTGCCGCATCGCGGCGTGACAGGGCATGGCAAGGAGAAGCGCAAGCGCGATGACAAATAGTTTCATTTCACACTCCCAAAGGCGTATTTGCCGATCATGGCTTCAATATCCACTGCGGATTCAGTGTCGTGAAGTGTGCCGCCAGGGGGCAGTTCCCTATCTGACCCACCTCTGGAAAGACTGACGTATTTGTCGCCGATCAGACCGCTTGTCTTGATGGAGGCAATGCTGTCGTCGGTCAGGCGCAGGTTTTCAGCGAGCCGTAAACGCACTACAGCCTGTGTGTGCAACGGATCAGGGTCAAGTGTGATGGCAACAACGTGCCCCACAGGAACGCCTGCCATTTCAACATCCGCTCCTACGCGCAAGCCGGATGTTGATTCAAACCGGGCGGCAAGTTCAAAGCCCCCGGAAAAAAAATCCATACGTCCCAGCTTGATGGTCAACCAGGCAATACAGACCAGTCCCAGAAGGACAAAAATGCCGACTGCCGTTTCACGAACATTGTCCATGGTTATTCTCTCCCGCCGTTTGTCAGATCGTCCACGCGCCATGCCCCGTTCAAAATTATGACTCCAGCCACTTGTCCAGCGATGCGCGTATGTTTGCATCAATCGGTGTATGGGTATCTGTGTTCCGCTCGTCTGTCTCCCGCCGGAGAAAGTGTTGCAGATACGGATTCGTGCTTGCTTCCATGGCTTTCGGTGTTCCTGCAAAAATTGTGCTACCATCTTTAATGATCAGCACATGCTGTGCGATCGCGCGCAGACTTGCCAGGTCATGGCTCACAACCACAAGCGTCATGTCTTGATAATGCGTGTGCATGGAGCGCAGCAGGGCGTCCATGCGGGCTGCTGTGATGGGGTCCAGACCGGATGTCGGCTCATCGCAGAGCAGAATGCGGGGTTCGGTGATAATTGCCCGCGCCAGGCCGGCGCGCTTGCGCATGCCGCCGGAAAGCTGATTGGGGTAAAAATCGGCAAAATTCTCTAGCCCGACCATGCGCAGGACGCGCAATGCCGCTTTACGCAGGAGCGCCTTTGACAGCTTGAGGTGTTCGCTTAACGGCAGCGCGACGTTTTGCGCCAGTGTGAGCGCCCCAAGGAGTGCGCCGTCCTGAAAGAGTACGCCCATCTGACGGCGCATCTTTCGAAATTCCGCGTGGCTTAGGGCAAAGATGTCTTTGCCACCGATCATGACCGCGCCGGAAAGCGGACGGGAAAGGCCGATGATCTGCCTGAGCAGCGTTGATTTGCCGCAGCCGGATCCGCCCAGTATGACGGAAATTTTTCCAGTCGGCAGGTTTGCGTTGATGTTCCGCAGCACCGTGTAGTCGTCGTAGCCGGCGTGCAACGCTTTGAATGCAATGTCCCAAGCCTGCATATCCCACACTCTACAATAAAAAAGATGTCAGCGCATAGTCTGACACCAGAATAAGCACACAGGAAATAACCACAGCCGAAGTTGTGGCGTTGCCTACCGCTGCCGGTCCGACGCTGTCGCGACGGTGATGGGCGTTGTAGCCCTGATGGCAGCAGACAGTAGTGACCAGAAGCCCGAAAACAACAGACTTGATGAAGCCGCCGCCTATGTCTGTCATGGTGACGGAGCTTGCTATACGGTAAAAGTAGGCGCCTTCGTTGACGTTTAACAGTAGAACTCCTGTTGTGTAGCCGCCGAAAATACCGATCACGTCAAAAATGGCCGTGAGCAGCGGAAAGGAAATCAGCGAAGCCAAAAGGCGTGGACTGACAAGGTAGGCCAGGGAACTGATGTCCATGACATCCAGAGCGTCAATTTGATCAGTGATGCGCATGACGCCGATTTCCGCCGCCATGGATGATCCCGCTCTGCCTGTCAGCATAATGGCGGTAAGCACAGGGCCGAGTTCGCGTATCAGAGTGAGCGAAACGGCTGAACCCAACATACCGACAGAGCCGAATTGTACCAGCGTGTAGTAGCCTTGCAGGCCGATGACCATGCCGCAGAAAGCGCCGATGAGCAGGATGACAAACAAGGATTTGTGCCCGATGATATATACCTGCTGCAGGGTGCGGGGGAAAATTTTTCTTGTGGTAAAAATCTGGTAAAGCCCGGAAAGCATAAACAGCGTCAGATTGCCCACAGCGGCAGTGGAGTTCAGCCAATACCTCCCCAGTGCGGCAGGAAACGTGCGCAGCAATATCATTCTCAGCGCCTCTGTTTTCGCTCTGGAGCGGCAACAGGTTTTTTTGAAGTCAGCGTGGGCGCGCCAAGCCCCATTTTTTGCAGTTCTTCACACAGGGTTGCGGCGTCTGTGTCGCTGCCGCGTAGGGAAACCAGCACAAGAAACACCTTGCCGTTTTTATTTTGACGCGCTTTTAAACCGCGGGATTCCAGTTTTGCGCGCAGACTGTCAGCCTCTTTCTGGGTTTTGAATGCCGCAATCTGATAGGTATAGTCAAAACGGGGAGTGTTTTTTTGGCCCTGCCTGCTTTGGACTTGTAAGCTTAGAGGCGGTTGCGGCTTTGTCTTTGCGCCGGTATCGGGTATGCCCCAAGCCGACAGGGCGGCGCCCTGTGGGTGGCTGAACTGGTAGCTTTCGCGAGACGTGTCTGGCGGAACAGAGGATGTGTTCAGGGGCGCGTCCGGCTGGTTTGCGGCGACAGACTGATCCTGTTTTAGTGGGACATTTTTCGGTGTGGGCTGGTTCTGCTCATGCTTTGCGTCCGCAGATTCCTGTGGGGCGTCTCCCGTTTCGGGCAGTGGTTTTTTGTCCGGGGAAAAGGCTGGGGCGATATGGAGAGCGTTTGCGATCTGTTCAACAGGTTGTTCCGGATTTTGCCCGCGGCCTACCATAAAGCCCATAAAGAATGCCCAGCCGACAACCGCAACTAGCGCCAGGGTAAGCGCCGTAGCTGCTGTAGAGGAAAAATTTATGGCAAAACGTTTTGGGGCGTCTGTTTCAGAGGCGTTTTTTTTGACGCGGTTTTTTCGCTGTGACATGGGCGATCTCACATGGTATCGGGGGCGCTGACCCCCAGAATATCAAGTCCGTTGCGCAGTACCTGCCCAACGGCGCGCAACAGTGCCATACGGGCAAGCGTGCGCGGCATGTTGTCCGGCGCAAGCACCTGATGTTTTGCATAGTAGCTGTGCAGCAGTCCGGCAAGTTCCATGAGATAGTAGCTCACATACTGTGGGGACAGCAATGTTGCCGCGGCGCGCAGGGTGTTTTCAAAGCTGTCCGCCTTGCGCAGAAGCGCGCTGTCTTCCACTGTGTCCAGCGGCGCCAGCAGGGCTTCTGTGACAGGGTGCGGCAGCGTGATGCCCGTTTCCTCGGCACGACGCAGCACTGCGCAGATTCTGGCGTGGGCGTACTGCACATAGTAGACGGGATTGTCCAGGGTGCGCTGCTTGACAAGCTCCAGATCAAAATCCAGCGGGCTGTCGCTTTTGCGCGAAAGGAACATAAAGCGTGCGGCGTCAACACCGACTTCCTGCACGACTTGGGCAAGCGTTTCAAACGTACCGGCGCGGGTGGACATACCGACAGGCTTTCTGTCACGCAACAGGTTGACCAGTTGTATCTGCACCACATGAAACCTGTCACGCGGCTGTCCCATGGCGCTGATGGCCGCCCGCAGACGATGTATGTAGCCGTGATGATCCGTGCCCCAGACATCAATAAGGCTGTCGTAGCCTCTTTGGAATTTGTTGTGATGGTAGGCAATATCTGTGGCAAAATAGGTCAGGCTGCCGTCTGATTTTTTCAGGACACGGTTTTTGTCGTCGCCCAGTTTTTCAGTGGCGAACCAGAAGGCGTTTTCCTCGGTGTAGGTGTATCCGGCGGCTGTAAGGGCGGCAAGCACCGTGTTAACAGCGTGATGTTCATGATCCAGGAGCGATTTTTCTGAAAACCAGTAAAGGTGTTCCACACGAAACGCGCACAAATCTTCTCTGATCCCGTCAAGAATTTCCTTCACCGCGTATGTTCGGCAACGTTCCAGCCCTTCGGCTTCAGGACAGTCGGCAAGCGTCGGGTCGGCGGCAAGCAGTTTTTGGGCTATGTCGACAATATAATCGCCGCGGTAGTACTCGTCCGGCCATGTGACATCGCGTCCTGTTTTTTCCAGCACGCGCAGCCAGACAGAAAGCCCCAGCATGCGCATCTGGTTGCCGGCGTCATTGATATAATACTCTGAATCAACATGATATCCTGTCCTGCGCAACAGGCGGCACAGGCT
The DNA here is from genome assembly GCA_013374015.1 of Candidatus Desulfovibrio kirbyi. Lineage (GTDB taxonomy): Bacteria > Desulfobacterota > Desulfovibrionia > Desulfovibrionales > Desulfovibrionaceae > Desulfovibrio > Desulfovibrio kirbyi. The sequence goes on along the minus strand of BLLL01000008.1, from coordinate 25,694 downwards.
GTCACCCACAGCGGCGCCGCGTCCGTGCCCCACATGCAATGGCCCTGTGGGATTGGCGGAAACATATTCCAGCAAAACCCTGCGTCCCTGTCCGACAGCGCAGTTGCCGTAGGCATCGCCTGCTGATTCGATATCCGGTACAATGCGCTGCCAGAAGGCAGGAGCAAAAGTCACGTTGCAAAAGCCGGGGCCGGCGGCTTCGGCTTTTTGTATGTCCGGACAGCGAACTAGCAGGCGCGCGGCAAATTTTTGTGCGAGTTCGTGGGGATTTTTTGCCAGCAGTATAGCCGCATTGATGGAGAGATCGCCGAATTTCGGATTGCGCGGCGGTTCGATGACGGTTTTTTCCGGCCAGTCAAAGCCGTTTTCTTTCAGAATATCCGCAAAAGCGGTGCGCAGTGTGTTGATGGCGCGCATGGGTGTTTCCGCGTAAAAATTACAGACTGAACTGTTGTACGGTTTCTAGGGTGTTGACCAGCAGAATGCGGATGTCTTGCATATCGGACTCCACAAGGCAGGGCGCGATCATTTTGCCGAGCAGAGCTTTCGGCCCGATCTCCAGCCAGGATCGCACGCCGTCGGCATACTGGTTGCGCAGCGTGTCAATCCAGAGCACCGGCGATGTCATTTGCGCGAGCACGGCATTTTGTGCGCTTTCCGCATCGTATACGGCCTGGCCGTTGCTGTTGCAGTATACGGGAAAACGCGGTTTTTGCCAGCGCGCCTTGCGCAGCAGGACGGCAAGTTCCCTGTCCGCCTCCTGCATCATGAGACTGTGAAACGCGCCACTGACCTTGAGTTCAATGCCGTGTCCCTTGCGTTCCCTGGCTTTGTCGCACGCCCGGGAAACCGTCTCTTTTGCGCCGCTGACCACAAACTGCACCGGGGTGTTGTGGTTGGCGATAATGAGCGGGCCGTTTGTCGTTGAGGTTATTTCCTCAACAATTGCCTGGACCTGTTCAAGAGGGAGTTTGACTATGGCCGCCATGCCGCCCTTGGCATGCGAATCGGCTTCAGACATCAATCGTCCGCGCAGCGCCGTAATTTCCAGCGTCTCTTTAAATGAAAGAGCGCCGGCTGCGGCAAGGGCGCTGAATTCGCCTAGGCTGTGTCCCGCTGTGCCGCGCGGGGTAATTTTGCCGGCCAAGGCGCTCCAGAGATTCAGATTGACAACGCTCAGTGCGGGCTGCAAGGCGCGGGTATCGCTCATGGCGGACTCGTCGCCCTCCCAGAATATCTCGCGCAGGGGCAAACGCGCTGTCTGTTCCGCCTGTTTCCAGAGATTCATGGCGTCGGTTGAAAATTCGGCAAGGTCGCGTCCCATTCCGGATTTTTGCGATCCTTGGCCTGAAAAAAGCAGCGCTGGTTGCGGCATTGTCGTCTCCCTGAACTATGGAATTTTGTCTTATACGCCATGAATGTAGGATGAGCAAGCCTTGATTTGCAGTATTGCCGTGGGAGAATGATAGTTTCAGGTAAGCCTTCTCTACGCCTCATCTCCCGCGTCGGACGGGAATGAGAATGAGGTGGATGAGCTTCAGGCCGATCTGGACATATGGATAGATGGGGTATACTACGGAGCGAACGCATCAAAGGGACGCCCCGAGGGACGCCCTTTGCGTATCATAATGGTCGAACAAGTTTTTATTCTTCACTTTCCCATTTGATGTATCCGGGGTTGACGTTGGTCATGGCGTTCACGACCAACTCCACAATGCCGCCGTAAGCAAAGTTGTTTTTTGCGTACAGGTCGTTGTGTTCCAGGATTTCGCGGATCTGCCCCTTGCAGTTGGAGCAGGGCGCGCAGATGTATTTCTTTGTTTCCGGGCCAAGGCACTCCTTAAAGGCCTCGCCGATCTGCTGCATTTTTTTGCGGCCGCTGATATTGCCGCGCCATTGCTCAATATTGTTGCGCGTCATGATAGCAAAGCCGGAACCGCCGCCGCAGCAATAGTTGTTCACGCCGGGGCAGGGCATTTCACGGAACAGGGGCGCAATTTTGCGCACTATTTCACGCTGCGGCTCAACAATACCCATCAATCGCACAACATTGCAGGGATCGTGCAGGGTTACGGGAAAATTGTTGCGCGCGGGATCAAGCTTGATTTTGCCGGACATGACAATATCGCGCAGCGTGACATAGCAGCTTTCACGCGGCACCTGATACTCAAAGGGAATGAGGCGATCCGCGATAACGGTCAACACCTTGTGCGCGTGGCCGCATTCTCCGATAACGATTTTTTTGGCGTTCAGCTCCTTGGCGGCCAGCATGTGCTGCAGGGCAATACGCGCCGTTTGGGCATCGTCATAAAAAACGCCGTAGTTCACGCCGTCATAGGCCATCGCTTTGCTGGAAAGCGTCCAGGAAAGACCCGCTTCTTGGAATATCAGGGAGAAAGCGGCAATATTTTCCGGCCAGGCCATAATTTCACCGGCGTTGTGCAGCAACAGGATGTCCGCGTCTTTCACGTCAAAGGGCGTGTGAATACCCACACCCGTGATCTCGGCATAGTCCTCGTCGATAAATTCCACATTGTCCTTCACCACATCAGGCGTCATTCCTGTGGAGGAACCTACCCGCATTTGGTGCATGGTGCCTTTTTCGTGCAGTTCACGCGGGCTGATGCCAAGCTCCTGGCTGAACAGTTTGCGGATTTCACGGGCAATCAGGGCATTGTCCACGCCGATGGGACAGGTTTGGGCGCAACGCCTGCACAGGTTACAGCGGTAGGACAGCTCGGCCAGACGCACCACAGTTTTCCAGTTCAAATCCATATCGCCGTAGCGCCATTTGGCAAAAGGCTCTTTTTTCACATACTGTTTATAAATGCGGCGAAATATTTCCGAGCGGAAATTTGGCCTGTACATTTCGTGCCCGCCCGACATTTCGTACAAATGGCAGGCATCGGAACAGGAATTACACTGGGCGCAGTAATCCATGCTGGTTTCCAGCATGGGCAGGAAGGGCCAGTTGTTTTCCGTGGTAAAAAGTTTGCGCATACCGGCAACGAATTTTTTCACAAGCGCTTCTTCCTCGGCCCTGTCCTTCGGCTTTGGAATATTCAGCACGCAAACATCGTCCAGAATACAGGCCGTGGTATTTCTCTGCTCGTCCGTGACGGGCTTCCAGGGCATTGTGGCCATGTCCAGAACCGGTGTGGGAATCGTGCTCAGGTCAATACTGGTCATCTGGCCTTCTACGGTAGAAACGTCCGTCAGTTGTAAAGTATTTCTCATGATAACCCCTCTACGCTTCGTTCTTTGGGGCGGCGGGATTGGTAGTGGCAATTTCAAGCCAGGTTTTGGGCGCACCGTTGCCGCATATGTGTTCAGCCGACCAGCTCGCGGAATACTTGAGCATATCCGGAATCTTCCGTTTGGTTTCCTTGTTGTAAGTTGTGGGCGTGTCCTCCCAGCGAATGTCGTGGTAGGTAAAATACTTCATCAGCAGATGCCCCATGTGCGTCATGGGCAGCCAGATCATCAGAAAAAAACCCAGCAGCAGGTGCAGGGCAAAAAACGTGCTTGGCAGCGGCACAAAATTGACCGTGAACATGTTGTACATGAAATCACGCGCCATAACAAAATACGACGGCGCGCAAATCCATGCCAGCAGGGCGAGAATGCCGAAAAATACAAAAACGCCGAGATTGAAATAATGCTCCGGCGTCGTGTATTTTTTCAGGCCTTCGTCAGTTTTGCGGTGATGTATCAGGGCAATACCGCCGCCCACTATGCACAGCCCGCCAAGCAGGACAACGGCGTTGATGACGTTGCCGACGAAAACAAGAAGACCGCTGTCCGGGGCAAGTCCGAAGGCTTGCAGCACAACGGATGCAAACACAATGATGATCCCGCCCATAAGCATGTACATGCCCACATGAAAGGGATAGGTGCGGAACCAGAGCTTGAGGTTGTGTTCAAATGTTGCGTGCAAAACCAGCACTTCAAAGAGCAGCGCCTTTATGTCGCCCAGATGCTCTATGTGGCGCGGCTTACGCCACCAATCCTTTTCTTCCATAAAGCTGCCGCCGTAAGAAGATTTTGCGCCTTCATGCGGCACGGGATACAGTTCCCAGCGGACATGCAAGGGGCTGGATTTCAGATATGATCTGATTTTTAAAAATGCCGTACAGATAAAGCCCAGTAACGCCAGATAGCCCAAAAGATAGAAAAGTGTTGTCATAGGTTGCTCCCCGAGCTGTTCAAAGCTGTGCCAGAATGCAGGACTATTATCCTCTGAATAGTACAATCTGGGAATAATGTAAAGCCGAGATTTGGGAAAAATATCTGGTACGCTCTGTACGTTACTATGGACACGGAGGAAGATTTTTCCTCTAGAATTTTTCAAGTTCCGGGTTCCAGGTAAATATTTTTTCGCCCTTGTCCCCGCCCCCGGACAAAATTTATCGCCTGAAGCGTTGGCGTGGGATTGCCACGCGCCATGCCAAGAATACAGCCTCATTCCTGAAACGGCGTGTGGATTTTTGCAACGGGAAAATGTAGCATCCCGGAACTGATAGTATTGCTTTAGGTGAATGCCTCCAATTCATGGGAAGTTGTTGGAGTGGATTTTGCCTTGGCGCGTCCCAACATGAGGCCGTGATTATATAAGTACCGACGAGGTGAAAAATGCGTAGAATTCTGGTAGGGGTCAGCGGGGCCAGCGGTATGCCGCTCACGGTGCAGATATTGCGGAATCTGGCTGAAATGCCGGATGTTGAAGTGCACTGTGTGGTTTCGTACAACGCTCTGGCCGTGTTGCAGACCGAATGCGGCACAGGGACAGACGTGCTCTCTGTGTATGCGGACAGGATGTACGCTCCGAACAATCTGTCCGCCGGGCCGTCCAGCGGTTCTTGGTGGTATGGGCACAAATCCGGCGAACAGCCGTGCTCCATGATGATCGTACCGTGCTCCATGAGCACGCTTGGCGCACTTGCCTCCGGGGTGACGCGCAATCTTGTCCAGCGCGCCGCAGATGTCGCCCTGAAAGAAGGCATGCGCCTTGTGCTGGTTCCCCGTGAAAGCCCTCTTTCCGCTGTCCATTTGCGCAATATGCTTGCCTTGCGTGAGGCCGGTGCGGTGATGATGCCTTTTTCTCCGGGGTTTTATCTGCGGCCGCAAAGTCTTGAGGAACTGTTGCAGCAGACGTGCGCCAGAATTTTTGACCAACTGGGGTTGGCGCACGGCTTGGCTCGCTGGTCGGATGAGTAAATGCGTACAAGGAAATTGTGATATGAACGAAATTGTCTGGTACGGCCATTCCGCCGTTAAAATCAGCGCACAGCAGGCGCATGTGCTCATAGATCCTTTTTTTACGCCGGCCTCTGGTGTGGATGCGGACACTGTCGGGCCAGTGGACAGTGTTCTGGTAACGCACGACCACGCCGACCATGTGGGGGAGGCGCTTGCGGTTTGTCAAAAACATAAAGCTGTATTGGGCGCTGTTGTGGGAACGGCGGAAAAGCTGGCGCAAAACGGCGGGCTGCCGGGCGCGCAGATTCTCAATGGCATTGGCTTTAATATCGGCGGCACCGTCACGCACAAGGGTGTTACCGTCACTATGACCCAGGCCTTTCATTCCAGCGATTCCGGCGTGCCGGTCGGCTATATTGTGCGGATGCCGGATGGGCTTATCGTGTACCATGCTGGCGATACGGGCATATTCAGCGGCATGGAACTTCTGGGACGTCTCTATGCCATTGACGTTGCCCTGCTGCCTGTCGGCGGCGTGTTTACCATGGACGCCGGACAGGCGGCGCTGGCGTGTAAACTGCTCGGCTGCAAGGCGGTTGTTCCCATACACTGGGGAACGTTTCCCGTGCTTGCGCAGGATACCGGCGAATTTGTCCAGGCGCTGAAAGAGGTGTGCCGCGAATGTCGGCCTATGGTGTTGCGTGCCGGATCCAGCGTGAGATTATAAGTTTAAGAAGTTGCGCCAGCGCGGCAGGTCCCTGTCCAGCGCAAAATACCCCGACGGCAGGGCAAACGGCGCGCGTACGCTCAGGCCATGGCGCACGTCCTCAAGATTGGCTGTGCGTGCGAGGTTGGGCAGGCCCTGGAGCGGGCACAGGTCAAATTCGCCTTCAGGCGGCTGCATCACCATGACCGGCATGCCGCTGGCGGCGGCTTCCAGTGCTGCGGTGGTGGAGTTTGACGCCCACATGATGCCGTCAAGGTGTTCTGCAATGGGTCCCCGCACTTCGCGCAGCCGTTTGGCATCGTTGCCCAACAGGCTGCGCAGCCGCTCCCCTGTCGGCAGACAGGGGTGGGGCTTTATCACAATATCAAAGGAATCCAGCAACCCTGCCCGCAGCGCTTTTGCCAGCAGGGCAAGGTGGTCGTGTGTTTCGTCCGCAAAAAAACTTGTGACGACAACCAGTTGTGATTTGGCAGTGCGTTTTTCCTTTATGTCCAGCAAATAGAGATAGCGCAAGGCCTCCACCGTGCCAAGGCGATTTTCCGGAACGCCGCATTTGCGCCATTGCACGAGCGCGTTCTGTCCGTTTGCGCGTAAGGAATCCGGCTGAAAAAGCGCGCACTCCGGGTCCGTGAATGTGCGCGGATCGTCAAAATAACGCAGATCCGCGGGGCGCAGCGTGGAATGTTGCGCCCCGTACACCGGCCCGTTGCCTGCGCTGTGCACGGCATGGGTCACCATGCGCTCCCAGGGGCAGTTTTCCAAAGGAAAAAGCGTCCAGCGCTGTGGGCCTGCAAGGCGCGTCCAGGTGAGGAATGCCTGATAGTGCAGGCAACGCTCAAGACAGCGCCACCCGCGGAAGGATTCCGCCCAGTACGTCCCAAGAATATGCCAGAAATTGATGCGGGAACCGGCAAGGTGAAACAGGTTTTTCACCGGCCGCGTGAGGCGCAGTGAGGCAAAAACAAGCCGTGCCCATCGGGTAAATGCTGATAACATACCACGAAAAGAAAGAAATTCTTCAAGGTAGTGAAAGGATACCCCGTCCTGGCTTTCCTCGGCAAAGCGACTGCGCAGGGCAAGGCACTGGTCAAGGGAAATATCCGGCGCGGGAAAGCGGATGAAGAGCCATCGCAGACTTTCGGCCTGCGGGCGGAGGGCGTCGTGCAGGGTTTCAAAATATCGGGAACGAAAGCATCCCTGTTGCGCGGACTGCATATCAATATTCGGGAAATATGTGACAATGGTCGCGCCGGTCTGCTGTGTGTCAGGCAGGGCGGCATCGCCCGCAAAGGGCAGGCGGCGGCGGACAGTCCACCACCAGTGCGCGTACCGGACAAGCGCGCGCGCCGGAGCCGGGCAGATACGGTAGAGGCGTGAGGTAAGGCCGCCCTGTCTGCCTTTTTGTTTGCTCTTTGGGCAGGCTTCGACGCGCAGGCGCCGGTTTGACGCGGCGCACAACGCCCTGAGCGACTGTTGCAAAATCGGTTCGCCGCCGATAAGGCGCACATCCGTCGCCTTTTCAGACTCCAGCAGCAGTTCCAGCGCGCGCAGCCTGTACAAAGTGTACAGTCCGGGCGTCATTTTGGGGTGGCGCTCATACAGCAGAGAACACCACCATAGTGAGAGCGGCGCTCCTGCGGCCAGATGCCCGCTCAGTGTTTTTCCCCCCACGCGGGCTTTGCCTGTTTCATAGGCCCAGGCCGCGTGTTCGGCGCGAATGCGTTCAAAATCAGCGGCAAGGCGCGCGGGCAGGGAAATCCCGTTTGGCGTGTCCCAGGAATCCCAATAGACAATAGTACCGGAAGCGTGTCCGGAGCAGTCGCCTGCAGGGGGTCGGCAGGCGATCAGGACACATTCTTTCACAAAAGCGCTCTGGCAATGGACTGCTCATAGGGCGGATGGAGCACGCCCACATCTGGCGTGCGGCACTCGACCCACAGTTTTTCCAGCGGCAGGCTGCGCTGATCGAACAGGCGCAGGGTCATGGCGGTGTAGTCAAAGTAAATGTGTGTGTTCATATGCAGGTTTTTTATATAAAATTTGCCCGGCGTCAAGCGGGATGCGCTTGTCGACGTGTCTGTGCTTGCATTCCCCGCGTAACGGGCCTAGGCTACTTGAAGGCAAACGATAACCGTGCTATTTTGTAATCAGTTGATTGAAAAAACTGCGGTATTGCGCTCGCTGCCGGTCCGGTTCCGCAGGTATTTTTGTTGTGGAGGCTGCCATGAATGTGTTAATCAATGGAAAAACCGAAGCATTGCCCGAAAACACCACATTGACAGCGTTATTGACCCTGTATGACCGCCCTGTCAAAACAGTGGTGATGGAGCGCAACGGACAAATTGTGCCGATGCGGGATTTTGACAAAACCGTCCTGAGCGATGGAGATCAGATTGAGATCGTGCATTTTGTCGGGGGCGGTTAATGGCAATGTGCAACACTTGCGACGATCCTTTTTTTGTGGCCGGAATCGCCCTGCAAAGCCGGTTGTTTATCGGCACAGGCAAGTACGGCGCGGACAGCCTCATACCCGCTGTTGCTATGGCCAGCGGCGCGCAGGTCATTACCGTGGCCATGCGCCGCGTGGAAAAAGGGCAGCAGGGCATTACCGCGCATATTCCCGCAACCATGCGCCTTTTGCCCAATACATCCGGTGCGCGCACCCCTGAGGAAGCTCTGCGCCTGGCGCGTCTCGCCCGTGCCGCCGGTTGCGGCGACTGGATAAAGATTGAAGTTATCAGAGATTCCCGCTACCTGCTGCCGGACGGCTACGGAACGGCAAAGGCCGTGGAACTGCTTGTGAAGGAAGGATTTACGGCGCTGCCCTATATTAATCCCGATCTGTATGTTGCCCGTGACTGCGCGAGCGCCGGAGCGGCCGCCATCATGCCCCTCGGCGCGCCCATCGGCACCAATCGCGGCCTGCGCACTAGGGAAATGATCGGCATACTCATTGAAGAACTGGATCTGCCCGTTGTGGTGGATGCCGGAATCGGACGTCCTTCACAGGCCTGCGAAGCCATGGAGATGGGCGCGGCTGCATGCCTTGTGAATACGGCCATCGCCTCGGCCGACGATCCTGTGCGCATGGCCGGGGCGTTCAGGCTCGCGGTAGAGGCAGGGCGCGGCGCGTGGCTCTCCGGAGCCGGCGTTGTAAGGGCAAGTGGAGAGGGCGCTCAGGCATCATCGCCGTTAACAGGATTTTTGTCCTGATGGCGACATTTCAGGAGTTTTTGCGGGGCTGGCCGGTTGAGCGGCGGTTGCGGGCCGCAGAAAATGCCGATTCTGAAGCGGTTTTGCGCGCGCTGAACAAGGATGGCCTCCGCCCGCAAGATTTTCTTGCGTTGCTTTCGCCGGCAGCCGCGCCCCATCTGGAAGCGATAGCCCAAAAAGCGCGCGATCTCACCTTGCGCTATTTCGGACGTAGTGTGCAGTTGTTTACCCCGCTGTATCTGTCGGACATCTGCACAAATCAGTGCCGTTACTGCGGGTTTAACGCCAAAAACAAAAGGAAGCGCCGGCACCTGACCGTTGAGGAGGCGTTCAAAAGCGCAGCCTCTATTGCCGTCACGGGGTTACGGCATATTTTACTGCTTACGGGCGATGCGCGGAAGGTGTCTTCTCCGGAATATATCGCCTCGGTGGCGCGGCGAATCAAACCCCTTTTCGCCTCCATCGGCGTTGAGGTTTACGCCCTGACCGGGGAAGAATACGCTCTGCTCACGCAGGCCGGCGTGGACAGCGTGACCATGTTTCAGGAAACCTATACGCCGCGCCTGTACGCGCAGCTGCATCCTGTCGGGCCAAAGCGCGATTACGCCTTTCGTCTGGCGGCTCCGGAACGGGCGGCGTCGGCCGGTATGCGTTCGCTGGGCATAGGCGCGTTGTTCGGCCTGGAACGCTTTGTGCCGGATGCCTTTGCTGTGGGCATACACGCGTGGTGGCTGCAACGCAACTATCCGGGCGTTGAGATCAGCGTGTCTGTGCCGCGTATCCGTCCTCACGAGGGCGATTTTGCCGTGCCGAATCCTGTGGAGGACAGGCTTTTTGTACAATATATCGTCGCGTTGCGATGCTTTTTGCCGCGTGTCGGCATTACGTGTTCCACCCGTGAAAACGCCTTTATGCGTGACCACATAGCGCCCCTTGGCGTTACGCGCATTTCCGCCGGCGTGTCCACTGCCGTGGGGGGCGTTTGTCCGGGTGAGAATGCGGAAGCCGGGCAGTTTGAAATCGCCGACACGCGCACCGTGGAAGAAGTGAGAGCGGATTTGGCAAAAATCGGCTACCAGGCGGTTGTCAAGGACTGGGAACATCCGGTGGATTGAAAAACGTCCCGGGTTCGGTTCACACATCCGCCTCAGCCGCCTTGATCGCGGCAATGCGCGCCTCCAGCGCGGCCATTTCTTCAAGAAGGGATTCGCCTGCGCTTCTGCTGTGTTTAAACTGCGCCAGCAGGAACGTTGCGCGGCTGTGGTCGGCATAAATTTCCGGATTTGCCAGCAGAGATTCGACTTGTTCCTGTTCCGCAAGCACGCGGGAGAGATTTTCCTCCAATGCCGCGTATCGCCGTTGCAGGGGTTTGAGTTCCTTGTGCAGAGCGTTGCGCTTATCCGCCTGTAAGCGTTTGAGGCGTTTCTGTTCGTCACGGGAAAGCGGAGCGTGCGGTTTTTTGTCGGTCAGGGCCGCCCTGATCGTCGGTGTGCCGGATTTGTCGAAATTGTCCTGTGTGCCCGCGCGGCGCATACTGCGGGCCATATCGTATTCGGCAAAGCCGGCGTGCGGTGTGAGACCGCCCATCCCCATTTCCCATACTTCAACCCCCACTTGGGAAAGCAACCAGCGGTCATGCGCCACCATAAGCAAGGTGCCGGCGAATTTTTGCAGCGCGCTCACCAGTGCTTCACGGCTTTCCAGGTCAAGGTGGTTGGTTGGTTCGTCCAGCAAGAGCGCGTTGCAGCGTTTCAAAAACAGGCTTGCCAGCACCAGACGGCTTTTTTCTCCTCCGGAGAGCGTGTGCGTCTGGCGATCAAGATACTCCTGTCCCAGTAAAAACAGTCCCAGGACGCTCATGAGTTCCTCTTCGGTGGAACGCGGGTCGGAGAGGCGGCGGATTTCGGTCAGCACCGTATTTTCCGGACGCAATGTTTCCATCTGATGCTGGGTGTAATAGCCAAGACGCATCTGCGAGGCCGTGACGATATTGCCGCCGCAGCGTTCAAGCTTGCCTGCCAGCAGTTTGAGCAGGGTGGATTTGCCGCTGCCGTTGCTGCCCACAAGCGCAACGCGCGCCCCACGGTACAGGGTAAAGGTTAGGGGCGGCCACAACTGTTTGCCGTCCTGAAAGTGAAAGGCCATATCCGCCGCGGCCAGAACAACCCTTTCAGAATGCGGGGCTTGCGGCCAGATAAACGTGAGTTCTCTGCGTTTTGCTTCAGGCCGCAGACCCTCCATTTCCTTTTCCAGTTTTTTTGCCATTTTCTGGTGTGAACCGGCTTGGCGCGCCTTGCTGGCTTTTGCGCGAAATCGTTCAACAAAAGCCATTTTGCGGTTGATCTCATCCTGCAGGGCGCGAGCCTCCCGCTCGCGCTGCATGGCGTATTCTTCCTGCAAGGCCAGAAAATTTGTGTAGGAGCTTTTGCGAAACACGGGGTGCGAAAGCCCAAGATAGAGTACATGCGTGCCGACCATGTCCATAAATTGCCTGTCGTGTGCCACAAAAACAAGACAGCCCGTGAAGTTCAGCAAAAATGATTCCAGCCATTCCACGGCTTCCATATCCAGATGGTTTGTGGGCTCGTCCAGCAACAGCACATCCGCGCCTGCCGTGAGCACACGCGCCAGCTTTGCCCTTTCCCGCCATCCGCCGGAAAGACTACCCAGTGGATACTGCCATTTTGCCTCTGCAAAGCCCAGGCCGGAAAGCACGGTTTTTGCCCTGTGTTCGGGGTTGTAGCCGTAAGTGGTTTCAAGTTCTGTCTGGCGGGCCATGAGCAAGGTCAATGTTGTCCTGTCGTTATGGTCGATGGCCTGCTCCCATTGTGTCCAGAACTCGCTCCAGTCGTGCAGCACGTCCAGCACATACGTCAAAAGCGGCGTATCCAGCGTTTCTCCGGACAGTTCTTGCTCCACATAGCCCAAGCGGCAGTTCTTTGGCAAAATGACCCGCCCGCCGTCCGGGGCTTCCACGCCCGCCAGAAGACGCAGCAGAGTGGATTTGCCTGTGCCGTTTGGGCCGCATAGGCACAGGCGTACGCCACAATCTACATCCAGCGAAAAATTGCTGAAGATGTCGTTGCCGCCAAAGGTTTTTGAAATTTCCTGAAGTGTGATTTTCACCGGAATTCCGTGTGCGATGTATAAAACAGTCAGTTTTTCTGATATGGTTTCAGGCAAAGCGCATTTACTGCAAAAGCCCTGCGCGTTTGTAGCCGTTTACAGCTTCATCCATGCCTTGGGCAAGGCTGACGGAAGGCGTGAAATCCAGTTCTTTTTGCAGGCGGGTTGCGTCACAAAGCCAGCCGGCCTGCCTAGCTTCACGGTATTTGTCCACATTCCAGGAGGGTGGGCGAATGTATTTGGCTGTGCCGGGCAGCGCGTGGTTGAGGGTGCAGGCAAAGCCCGTTGTAATGCCGGCTGTCACGGCCAATACGGGCAGGGGCAGGCGAGCAACGCGCACCGTGCGTCCAAGAGCCGTCCCTATTGCCTGAACAAAATCTGTCATGGTGTGTTCCGTCCCGTCGTTGATATGATACACGCCGTGTGCACCGGCGCCGCAGCAGCGCAGGAGGGCGCGGCAAACGTCGCGCACGTGCACAACAGAGAGGGGGAAATCCCGGAATGCCCCCGGGCTTATGCCAAATCCGTGCGCCGCGGCGCGAAAAACGGGCAGGAGACCGTGGTCGCCCGATCCGTAAATGACAGGAGGACGCAGCGTCACGAGGCGCTGCCCCAGCGCTTGCCCCAGAATGCGTTCCGCCAGAAGCTTTGACCATCCGTAGGCGGAAACAGGCGCTGGCGTGGTTGTATCCGTCACTCCGGGCGACATGGCGCTCGGGCCGGTGGCGGAAAGGCTTGACACCAAGACAACTGAAGTCGCGCTTTCCCCTTTTGTCGCACAGCGGTTGACGGCATTTGCCAGCGCGTGCGCGGCATTCGCGTTGGCCCGCAGATAGTCTTGCCATGTGGCGCCGAACAGCAGGGCTGCCATGTGGATGAGTATGTCCTGACCGGCAATGGCCTGATCCAGACCGTCTTCAGTTGCAAGATCCGCCTGTACAAGGGCAACTCCGTCCGGCAGCGCGGCGGTTGTTGTGCGCGTCAGGCAGGTAACGCTCGCGCCTGCCGCAAGCAGCGCTCGCAACAGATGACGCCCCACAAAGCCCGTTCCGCCCGTCACCAATACCCGTTTGCCTTTCATCGGACAAGCTCCTGTCGATAAATGCGATAACGCTTTGTGATTCGACCGGAAAAATCCTCCAACAGCGTATTGATCGCGGAATTGTCTTCTAGCACCCAGGAACCTTCCACCCACTGAAAGCGCGGATTTTTACGCATTTCTTCCAGCAATATGCCAAACAGCAGCAGGGGCAGGCCCATAAGCCGGTACGCGTCTTTGACGCCGAACAGAATTGTCCTGCACCCGCGGCGAATTTCCGGCAGCGCCCGCCACCAGTGCCACGGCGCGGTGATGCCGATGCTGCCGCGCAAGCGCTTGAGCAGGGGGTTCATGTCCGGCAGGGCCACCACTCCACCGGCCGGCTCATTGTTGTGAAAAAACAGGATAAAATATTCCGGATTCAGTATCTGTTTGAGTTCTTTGACAAGCTGTGCGGATTCGGCCTCGGAAAGCGGGCTGAAGCCCCAGTTTTCCGCCCAAGATTGCCGATATATGTCAAGCATGGTGTGAATGTCCCGCGCGAGCGTTGTTTTGCCGGAGCAGCGGTAGGTGAAGCGGCCTTCGGCTTTGAGCCGCGCGGCTTCCGTTATGGGCCGGTCCGGCAGGACAAGGCGGTCGCGCTCTATAAGCCAGGCAAGGAGGTCCTGTTCCTTGCGCAGGCGCAAACCTTCCAGCAGTGATGCGTAGTAGGGCGGATTCCAAGGCATCATGACGGTTGGCGGCAGTTCAAATCCATGCACCAGAAGGCCGCAGGTATAGTTTGTGGAGGGATTGAGAGGGCCGCGCATGAAGGCCATCCCTTCGTTTTTCAGCCATGCGCGCGTTGCCGTAAACAGGGAGACCGCAGCTTCGCGGTCTTCCAAGCACTCAAAAAACCCGAATGCCCCGCAGGGTTCTTTGGCATAGTTGTTGTATTTTTCATCCACAATGGCCGCGATCCGGCCCACCGGCGCGTCATCGCGCAACGCAAGAAAAAGCTCGCGCCGCGCGGATTCCCAAAAAGGGTGACTGCCCGGGCGGAGCAGGGCGCGTTCCTGCTGTTTGAGGGGAGGAATCCACAGGGGATGAGCGCTGTGAACGGCATGGGGCAGGTCGACGAAGGCCGTCAGTTCCTGATCGGAACGTACGGGAATGACAGACACAGGCATTGTTTAGTCCAGTCGCAGTGATGCGCGTAGTTCTTCAAGGTCTGTTATGCCGAAACGGTTACAGGCGTCCGGCAGTTCGTCCGCCAGCGCGAAGGCGCAGTCCGGGCGGATAAAATTTCCCGTGCCCACCTGCACGGCGTACGCGCCCGCCAGAATAAATTCCAGCGCGTCTTGCGCGCACACAATGCCGCCCATGCCGACAACAGGAATTCCGACAGCCCGCGCAACCTGCCAGACACAGCGCAGGGCGACAGGCTTGACGGCCGGGCCGGAGAGCCCCCCCAGCACGTTGGCAAGAGCAGGTTTGCGCGCGCCAAGATCGACGGCCATTCCCAACACTGTGTTGATACAGGAAATACTGTCTGCGCCGGCGTCTTCCACGGCGTGGGCGATGAGCGCGATATCGGTCACGTTGGGAGAGAGTTTGACCATAATGTGCTTGGTTGGCGCAGCCGTACGCACTGCTCTGGTGACAGCGGCGGCCTGTGCCGGGTCCTGCCCAAAAAGGACTCCGCTGCGCGCTATATTGGGGCAGGAAATGTTGACTTCCAAGGCGGCTACGCCCTGCTCGGCGTCCAGCCGCGCGGCCAGTTCGGCAAATTCCGCTGTTGAGGCCGCGTAGATATTGGCTATTACGGCTACATCCCGCCAGGGCAGGGCGGGAAGTTTTTCCCGACAAAAAATTTCCACGCCGTCGTTTTGCAGGCCGATGGCGTTGAGCATTCCGGCGGTGGTTTCCACAATGCGCGGACACGGATTGCCCGCTTTTGGCTTGAGCGACAAGCCCTTGACGACAATGCCTCCGAGGCGCGACAGATTGCCGTAGGACGCGAACTCAATGCCGTTGCCGAAGGTGCCAGAGGCAGTGAGCACAGGATTTTTGAGGGCAAGGTCATGCGTCTGCCCGCGCAGTGTAACGGAAATATCCACAATGCCATCCACTGTATTTGCTGTGTTACAAAAGTATGTTGTCAGCTTGGAACACTGGCCCTTCGCGGCAGGTGCACACGGGCGTTTTGTCGACGCTTTGCGCGACACAGCCAAGGCACGCGCCTGTACCGCAGGCCATGCGGTTTTCCAGAGAAAGTTGCGTACGCATGCGCAATTCATGGGCAAAGCTCTGTACAGCCCGCAAAAAGGGCAAAGGCCCGCAAGCAAGCGCAAGGCCGTTGCGCGCGGCGCAGTCCCGCATCCGTTCACGCGCGGAATGTATAAACTTGTCCCTGTCTTCCGGCGCGCGTTCATGAGCGCTTTCAAAGCGTATGCGCCCTGTAAGGGCGTCAACCGGATAGCAGTCCAACGCTTCCCTGTGCCCGAACAGAAGGCGCAGTTTTTCCGGCTCGGGGTGCGCGTTCGCGTAACCGACAAAGGGCGCAATACCCATGCCGCCGGCCAAAAGCAGGGTAGGGGCATTTTGCTCTACAGCAAAGCCGCGTCCCAGCGGTCCCCATACGCTGACCTCATCACCAGGCCTGAGCGCGGCCATGCGCTGTGTGCCGCGCCCCAACACCTGAAAAAAACACATCACCTGCCGCGCGGACGCGTCACAAATGCCGAAGGGACGCGCCAGGGGAAGTTCCAGCCCAAAGGATGCCGGGCGCAGCATCAGGAACTGGCCGGGCGTCCAAGCAGTCCATGAAGGCCGGCTCAAGCGCAGGGCAAAAAAACTGCGCTGCCCACCGTACGGCGTCAGTTCAAGCACGCGGAGACTGTCAAGAAAAGGCTGGTGCATGGCGCGGAGTATAAAGCCAGCGGGGCGCAAGGTCAACCGGAGCGTCAGGCGCTTGTCGCGGGCGCATGCTGTTTTTGCTTGCATAGAGCGCGCGTTCTTTGATACAGGGAACACCATGAGCATCGTTACCCGTTTCGCCCCAAGCCCCACAGGGCATTTGCACATCGGCGGCGCGCGCACAGCCATTTTTTGCTGGCTTCTGGCGCGTCATTTCAACGGTCGTTTTTATCTGCGCATTGAGGATACGGACACTGCGCGTTCCAGACAGGAATACACGGATTCCATCCTTGCCTCCATGCGCTGGCTTGGGCTTGAGCCGGACGCTGAGCCGGTTTATCAGAGTCAACGCGCCGACAGTTACAACAGCTATGTTGACAGGCTGCTCGCAACCGGCCACGCCTACTGGTGCGCCTGTATGCCTGAAGAAGTGGACGCCATGCGCGAACAGGCCAGACAAAGGGGCGAAAAGCCGCGCTACAACGGCAAATGCCGTGAACGCGGCCTTGGACGGGCCGCGGGGCATTGCGTGCGCCTCAAAACGCCGCTTTCCGGCAAGGTCGTCTTTGACGATATGATCAAGGGCGCCATAGCTGTAGACGTGACAGAGCTGGACGATATGGTCGTGTGCCGCGCCGACGGCATGCCCACATACAATCTGGCTGTGGTGGCCGATGACCATGACATGGGGATTACCCATGTCATCCGCGGCGACGACCATGTGACCAACACGCCGCGCCAGATTCTCATCTATGAGGCTCTTGGGCTGAAAGCGCCCCGTTTTGGGCATGTGCCCATGATTCTTGGCCCGGATCGGCAAAAACTCTCCAAAAGGCACGGGGCGCGCGCGGTTATTGAATACGAGCAGGACGGACTGCTGCCTCAGGCCCTGGTAAACTATCTGTCGCGTCTTGGCTGGTCGCACGGGGATCAGGAGTTTTTCAGCCGTGAGGAGCTTGTACGCTATTTTGACGGCTCAAAACTCAATCCGGCGGCAGCCGCTTTTGATCCTGTCAAGCTGGAATGGTGCAACGCGCAGACCATGCGTGCCTTGCCGGTTGAAGAACTGGCCGCGCTTGTCGCGCCTTTTGTGGAACAATGCGGTTTTAAGGGAATACCCGGCGACAGGCTCGCGCGGCTGTGCCTCATGTTTCGCGAACGCGCCAACACGCTCAAAGCCCTTGCCCGGAGTTTTACTCCCCTGCTTGTGTCGGTTGACGCCTTGGCCTGGAGCGAAAAAGACGTTGCAAAGCATCTGACGGACGCTGGCAAATGCCATTTGCGCGCCCTGTCAAAAATTTTTGCTGTCTGCGAACCCTTTGCGGCAAAAGAACTGGACGCTATCCTCAACGCCTTTGTCTTCGACAGCAACCTGAGCTTCAAGGAGGTTGCACCGCCGTTGCGTACGGCGCTTATGGGTTTTATGGGCGGCACGCATTTGCATGAGATTATGGACTTTCTGGGCAGAGAAGAAGTGTTGGTCCGTCTTGATTACGTATGTCGCAGGTAAATATCGCTTCTTTGCAAAATGGACAAAGATGTCACCCATCCATGAGCAACGTATCTTTGCCTTTCAGATATGCAATTTCAATTTCTCCGTATTCAAAGTGCAAAACTTTACTATCCATCGTTTTATTATAGCGCTGTACCTTTTGTCGGGACGCAGAACCTCGTCATATCAAGTCCCTCAAGGGTCAGCAGTTTAACCTTTGTACCGATACCCCCTGCGTAACCTGTAAGATTTCCGTTTGCACCTATTACACGGTGGCATGGTACTATAATGGAAATAGGGTTGTGCCCTACAGCTCCGCCTACTGCCTGCGCGGACATTTTATCAGGTCTATGCTTGGCTGCTATCTGTTTTGCTATACCGCCATATGTAATTATCTTGCCAAAAGGTATTTCGCAAAGAATTTTCCATACAGCCATACGAAATTTGCTTCCATTCATATATAGGGGCGGCGTGAATCCCGGATCTTTACCTGTAAAATATATGTCCAGCCAATCCCTTGTTTCTTTAAAAACCGGCAGTTGCTTTGCCTCGTTTTCTTTTTCCAATGTGCCTGCAAAATATTTCTGGCCATTGAACCAGAGACCTGTAAGGCTTTCGCCATTACTTGCTATCGTAATCATGCCCATAGGCGAATCATATTTATAAATGTACTGCATCGTTCTTATCCTTTGAGTTTAGATTTATTTGATGTCCGAGCAAATATGTCCGAACATCGTCTATAGGTATCTTCTGTCTTTGTGTTGCGGCGTTTAAAACGTGAGCCGACAATATCGCCGATGTCTGCTCCAAGCATGATTTTCTCCATTGCGGTTACAGAGCGGTTCCAGATTTCAGCGCGGCATCAAAACTTCTGAAACGCCGCATCCCCAGATGGCAGACAGCCGCCCCAAGCGCGTCTGAAGCGTCCACCGGCCACCGCGCTCCCCTGACATTGAGAATCCGGGCAACCATAAAGGCCACCTGTTCTTTTTCAGCGCGGCCCGTACCCACCAAAGATTTTTTTATGAGCGCCGGCGCGTAGTCATAGACAATGATATTATGTGCGGCGCAGGCCGCAACGGCCACGCCGCGTGCCTGCCCCAACTTGAGAGCGCTGGCAGCGTTTTTTGCTGTGAATACCTGTTCAATAGCTGCCTCGTTTGGAGCAAAGCGGCTGATAATCGCGGAAATACTGGTATAGATGGCGGCGAGCCTTGCGGAAAAATCTCCGCTGCCCGCAACGGCGCGCACCACACCGCACTCCACAAGGCGCGCCACGCCGGAAGTTTCCCGCAGTATGCCCCAGCCCGTGCGTTGCGATCCGGGATCAATACCGATAACAGTCACTGAAGGCGCGGGAATTGACAACACAGATCACGCTCCCGTTAATACTCGGCAACACAGTGCGCCACAATACTTCCTACATCTTTTTCAGGTCATTCCTTCGGCATGTCGTCAGGAAATTCCACATTGGCGTAGACGTTTTGCACATCGTCGTTGTCGTCCAGCGCATCCATGAGGCGCAATACCTTTTGTCCTATGGACGCAGTGACCGAAGTCAACGTTTGCGGAATCATGGCAAGTTCCGCCGATTGCATGACGATCCCTGCGGCCTCCAAGGAATCTCGCACTGCCGCGAAATCCGCCATGGCCGTGTGGATTGTCCAGACATCCTCATCGTCCAGCACATCGTCGGCTCCGGCCTCTAGGGCGGCCTCCATAATTCTGTCTTCAGCGTAGTCATTTTTGTCCACGCTTATGGCCCCCTTGCGTTCAAACATCCAGCCCACGCTGCCATTTTCGCCCAAGGAACCACCGTGCTTTGTGAACAGATGCCGCACTTCGGCCACAGTCCGATTTTTGTTGTCTGTGGCCACCTCAACCATCACCGCAACGCCGCCGGGGCCATAGCCTTCATAAAAGCCTTCCGTCAAATCGCCGCCCGCGTCTTCTCCTGTGCCCTTGCGGATAGCGGTATCAATTTTGTCTTTCGGCAGATTGACTGTTTTGGCGGCGGCTATGGCAGCGCGCAAACGCGGGTTGCCCACAGGGTCACCGCCGCTTTTCGCGGCAATAATAATTTCCTTGGCTGCTTTTGTGAACATTTTTCCGCGCTTGGCGTCCTGACGCCCTTTGCGGTGTTGGATGTTTGCCCATTTGCTGTGTCCGGACATATTTCCTCCAAAAAAAATTAAGCGGACAGTTACGGCGCTATTCCGGCTGCGATAATGGAACTGCCGGCGTGTTGCGCCCTGTCTGACCGCAGTATAAATTTCTCCCTCAATAGTACACAACGCCGGATGAGATTTGCGCCTCAACCGTGAAATTTCAGACCAACATAAAATGTTTCCCTGCTTTCGGCACGTGAGCTTTTTGGCTTGAAAATCTTTGTCGCGATAAAAATTTGTCTCATGCGTGTCTGCAATTCCCGCACATCCGGCCCCATAAATATTTTAACAACAAAATTTCCGTTTTTTTTCAGATGCCGGCAAGCCACCGACAGAGCTTCTTGCGCCAATTCCAGCGAACGCGCCTGGTCTGTTGCGCGCGCGCCTGTGGTCAACGGCGCCATGTCGCTGAGAATAACATCAAACGGACCGATTGCTTTTAATTTTGCTTCAAAAGGATCTGAGCGGTCAAAAACATTTTCCTGCACAAACACCACCTGCGGCGGAAAAACAGTTTGCGTTGCGTTCAGGTCACAGGCAAGCACAAGACCCTGCCTGCCGATTTTTTCCGCCGCGTCCAACGACCATGACCCGGGCGCCGCCCCTAGATCAAGCACCTTCATCCCGGCCTTGAGCAAACAGAATTTTTCATCCAGTTCGCGCAGTTTGTAAACGGAACGCGCGGGATAGCGCTCCTGTTTTGCCTTGAGAAAATAGTGATCCCGATACGTTTTCATAGTTTTCGCCACGCAAGTATATACCAGGTCCGAGTCTGTGCCAAGCGTGATTTATGCCTGTCCGGGATTACGGTGTACAGAGGCACACAGCCGTGAATGACAGCATCGCCAATGAGTTACTCAGAACATGGCAAAAACTTGTGCGCGAACGCCATATCTATACGCACCGTGTGGTGCGCATTTGCGAGGCGCTGGAAATCTGAAAAACCAAGACGCGCCATAAGGCTGCCCCTTATTCTAACCTGCGGGTGAAATCTGTTTTTGACAACTGCGCAAACAGTCTGTAACATTCTTTTGTGCGTCACCATCGTCTATCCGGTTAGGACGGCGGCCTCTCAAGCCGTTAAGACGGGTTCAAATCCCGTTGGTGACGCCAAATTTTCCGCAAGGACACAAACCCGTCCATCGCCTTGGCTAAGGAAACGCATGATCGCGCACTTCCGGCGTAAGCTGGTTGTCGCCAAGTAGCATCCGGATCATGGGAATACGTTATGCTCACTTCTGAAGAATCTGTTCCGGAATAGTTCTCTTCCCTGTCACAGGCAACAGTGTCCACATTCACCTGTTTGCGGGGACGAGCTACCGAAGCGCGGTCAAGCAGGGCAAATGCGGTTTCCTGATCGCTCAGTCCATTGTAAAGGCAGGAACAGGAATAAACCAGAATATCAAGGCTATTAGAACCGTAAACGTATAGCGTCTGTTCATATTTTTATCATTGTTTAATTTTTGTATAATGTTTGTCAAATTCAAAAAATATATTTGGATTAAAGAAAACTTTCTTCTGGCTCTTGATATTTCGAGGATCTAAAAAATGAGTGTCACAAAAAGATTCGTTACCATACATAGCTTTTCTAATTGAATGATATTTTGAGACTACTTTAAAATCAGTATATCTATCACGGCATCTTTTTGTTAACTCTACATAATCCCACGGATACTTCTCACGTTTTTGATCTTCAGTAATTCTATTTGTAATTTGAGAGAATCTTTTGCTTTTGACCGTGTAAACGCTATCTGAATATTAACAGTAGAACGAGATTTCATATAGGCATTTCACTCAACAATGTTTTACAATATTGAGGTTTTTTCATCCAGAGAACTTTAAAGCTCGAAAGCATATATCCCATTTCAGGCTTACTGATTCCATAAATGTCTGCAACAAGTATATCATTACGAATTTTAAGCATTTCAACATGTTTCGCTGTTGATGGTATTTCACTATCCCCGATTTCAAGTGAATATTGAACATCAATAAATCCATTTTTATTGTAATGGAGACTTAAAAGAGCTGAATTTTTTACCAACTCTGCATAGATTGGATTGGTATGTAGCTCATCATCCGCAGGTTGTGGGATTGGTTGACGCATAAGAAAACTCTTAGTTACATTTATACCTACAGAGAATCTTAATATCCAATCCGTTGAGATGGAATTGAAGATTGCTTGGGCAAACAGTAATCGAGTAATCGGTATTGCTTTGATACTGATTTTTTTTGTATTCACATTTAAATAGTATCTTTTGGGCATGGATAACGGTAGGCTATTTTGTGCTCCAATGTCTTTTGGCACAAGCGCTGCTATTAACGTCCTTTCATCTGTATCGCGGGCAATACCTCGAAATCCAAGGCGATAAAAATTTCTATCTGGAACAACAAACTGTCCAAGTTCAGCTTTATCAATCAGGTTAAGGGATTCCAGTACAGCTTTTGTATGACTTAAATCTTCTGGTGCTGAAAGAGCGGGATAAACATCTGCAATTAGACGCTTAATTTCTGTAGCACGCAAATGGTCATCAAATTTTTCTCCATCCAACCAGTATTCAGGTAATCCAGCCTCTTGTTCACCATAAAGACTGTCAAATTGCCAGATGCTTGCACCTTTGTAGAGAGGTAATAGTCCGTTACGGTGCTGCTCAATAAAAATTCTTTTATCCTTGGTTGCATGAAGTTCAGCCCTAAAATCAAGCCATTCCGGACTTAGAGAAGGAAATTTGCGATAAAACCTCGTGAGTAACTCAATGTCTGCTCTGCCACCACCAACTTCCATGTAGGCAAAATGGTCAGGCGAAATAGCTTTGATGTCATCAAGACCATATTCAACTATGCCAGTTTCGGTACTTAGCACATCAGGGTTAGTCAGCATGAAACGGGTTCTGGCTTTTTGTTCTGGGTCTGTGCGTCTCTCTATTTGCAACAATCCAAATTTGTAACTACTATGAACATCAGGAAATATGTTTTCTCTGTTTTCAAATCCATCAAAGGCGTTTACCTTCAGATGTTTAAAAATATGTTTGCGTAAGTTTCCTGAGCCATCATCGGTCAGCAGAGATGTGGGTAGGACATAGTTCAATGTGCCACCTCTGGTCAGCAAATTGATATTCTTTTCGACAAAGAATCTATACAAATTGCCATCACCAGAACCTGAATTGAATGGATATACAGCTTTCAAATATTCATTTACAGACATCGTGTATTTTTGCTGATTTTCATATTTTTGCTTAATATAGGGCTTTGCCAGCAAATCTGTTTTCAATTCACTCTTTTTACTATTGCTCAAAGAACGATAATTAGAACGGTACTGTTCAAAAAACATTGGGTCTTCAAATTTTGTCTTATCCCAGGGAGGATTCCCCACGATGATGTGAAATCCTGGCTCATTTGTTGTAAATACCTCGGTAAATTCAATCTCCCAGTTGAAGAATCCATATTTACTACGATAGGAAAGGATTTGTTCCTTCAGCTCTTCATTTTCCTTTTTGATAATCTGTGGCCCTACATCACCAATGTTTATCTTATCTGCTTCTTCACGTTTTCCTTCTGCAAGCAACATGGATTTATAGTTAAGAATATCCAGTAATAGATTCATTTCTGCCAAAGCCGGACGGATTTCATCTCTAAAGAGAGCCTTTGATTCCTGAACATCTTCTGCTGTGGTGTCCTGCAAGGCATTTAAGCTGTTATATATGCTCTGAAGATGAGCAAAGTGGTCTTTCATGGTTATGTCCATCAAGTGCATTTGCTGTCCAGACCTGTTCATTGCTTCTTTGAATGTTTTGATAGTCGTCCCAATCAGGGAGTTACCAGCTTTGACATGGTGTTCTATCAACGAAAGAGGTGTTCCAAAGACAAAAGTTTCAATCCACAAGCCCAATTGCGCTAACTCAATGGCAAAAGGCTGTATATCTACACCATACAGGGTGCGTTTCAGTAAGATACGCTTGAGTACAGCAAATTCATCAACTTCAGCGTTTGCCAATCCAATTTCGACCATGACAGCATCAATACGGCTTTTTTCTTCAGCAAGAACTTTTTGGAGCTTGTCATCGTCAGCGATGCGATCCAATGCTCGTCTGGTCAGATAGATAAGAGATTCCACAAGCAAATGCCCACTGCCGCAAGCATTGTCCAAAATACGCAAATCAAGGATGGATTTATCTTCAGGTATGTTGGCAAGCTGGTGGTCAATAGCTCTTTTCACCAAAGGAAAGGACAAAGATTGAGGTGTGTAATAGCTGGCTGAAGTTTTACGGGAGTTTCTACTGCCAACGAGATACAGCGCATCCTTTGGGAATTTTGTATCAGCAATGTTAGTGCAGGAAGAATCATGTCGGATGTGTTCCGCATCATACAGGTCAAAATAGCCATCAAGACGGTCTACGCCCCTACTCCCACGCTTCTTGTAGTCCAGGTAAAAAAGGTCTTCTTCTGCAACTCTGAACTCGTACTCAAGCAAGCCTTCATAAATCGTACCCAGATGAGTCACTGATAACGACTGGAAATCCCTCCGTCCAGAAAGCTCTTCACTGCTCATAAGGTACAGCTTTTCAAGGATAGAACGGAGAGTATGGTTATCCATAACCTTTGGTTTGTTCAGCAATGAGGCTTGTCCTTCATCAAACAGCCCACCATTGAGCAACGGTATTGACAAATTGGGATTACCCTTATCCAGTGTGGAGAAAAGCCGTTGTAAATCGTTCCAACCACTGAATCCATTGGGTGCTTCATTGTCCAATGAGTCGAATAAATGACGTAAAGACAAGCCTGGATAATTTGAATGTGTTTCCAGTAAATCCCAATGTCTGTCTTCAAAATATGAGATAAATAGGATTCTAAAAACAAAATACAGCGTGTTCTCAAAGACGTTTTTCAGGTTTTCTGGTGTTGCATTATGTTTTGTGGAAGCAAATATCGACTTTCCAGCTTGTTCAAAAAGTGATTCACGTCCATCTATGCCATATATGACCTTTTTTAAGTCTTCTTCCGATGCTGTTCTTCTGTCTAAATCAGTAGCCGTCAACTGCTCGAATTTCGTTTTAACGCTTGGCTCATCTGTGACAAAGCTTTCGCGTGCGAACAGATGATAGAAGCGACGGAACGCATCTAAATTGCTATTTTTGATGATTCTATCAAGGTAGACTCTGATGTACTGTTTCTGAGAGGATATTTTTTGGTTATCTACCAGCCACCATTCACGCCCGTTTGTGAGAAAACCAAAGGGTATTCTGGTAAAATTGAGGTATTCAAGCATCTGGAAATATGGGTTGTCTCTATTGGCTTTTTTGGTATCCAGAGGTTGATCGCTTGTTTTTGTTTCGGTAAAGGTCACAACACCCTGTAAGGATGCTGGACGTTCCGTGGAGGGTAATGCCAGATACGCGTCCTTCTCGTTATTCTTGGCAAAAAGAGTCCAATCAGGGATGAGTGTCTTTCCTTGAATCACTTTATGCTCTTGAGGCAATGGAGACCAGCCAAGCAAGTCAAGGATAGGCTTGATAACACTATTTTCCAACTGAGGTTCGGATAAGGTCAACAGGTCAACATCAACAAGGCTTTTAACCGTGTGGAAAAGACTCTCAATGTCAGCTACAGGAGCGAGTAAATGAGGTAATTCCTGCTCAAAAAAGTTACGGTCGTACAGGTGGTTCTCAAAGTACAATTGCGATAATGGAATAGCTGTCAATCTGTTATCCTTCTTTATGCCAATACCCTCAATTTTTGATGCTCTGCATCTTGGGCAGGCTTTTCACTACCTGCAGCGCCATACGCAGCTGATTGTCACGCGCAAGTTGATCCTTGCCTTCTTCCTTTTTTACTTTG
>BLLL01000007.1 GCA_013374015.1 Candidatus Desulfovibrio kirbyi | reverse complement strand
AAAGAGCAGACGCTTGCCAACCTCTTTAACGAGCGGCGCTCGCTCTACCGGCGCTGGGGCGGTGTGCGCGTGCCCGCGCATGCTGAAAGCCCGAAAGAATATGCAAAACGCATAATTCAGGAATTGTCGCCGACGATATAAACGAAAACGACCGGTTCAAAAAAGGCATGACGCATATCCTATCAAAAAAATAAAAAGCAACCCTTTTTTCAAAAAAATCTCAGTCAAAATTGGAACGAAGCAACAGACAACCAGACGCTGCGACACTGAATTCTTCCCATGACCGTCCTCGGTCCTTCATTCGATATCCCCCAAGCGATCCTTATTAAGGGAATATCCCGCGCTCCGATAAAGCGCCGTTCAGGATTAGGCGGCAATGCCCCGTGCCGTATCAACAACAGCGCGCGCGTTGCCGCATTCCGGATTTCACGTACCGCCATGAGACAAAAGTATCACAATAACATCCCCTGCCGTCAAGAAATAAGCGTTGCGGGCGCATTCACACAGCTTTGGCCTCGACAAAAAAATCTGAAATAATCTGCAAAAACCACAAAATCTCTTGACAGGCACACGCCGGCGAACATATATACGGCAGTCGGCAATCTACCCCATATTTTCAACTGAGGCCTTACATGTCCCCCCGCGCTCTGCGACCCTTTATTCTGGCTATTCTGCTTACGTTACCGGGTGTGGCTTTGCGTTTTGCCCACCCCGCCATTTCCCCGCTGACAGCCGCCCTGCTCTCCGGCATGGCTATTCTGGGAGCGTCTTTTTTGCTGACTTGGGCTTGCGAAACAGCGCAAATGGACATTCCACAAGCTGTGGCTGTGGCTGTGGTGGCCTTTATCGCCGTGCTGCCGGAATATTCTGTGGACATGTATTTTACCTGGATGGCCGGAAAAAATCCCGATAGCGCCTACGCGCACTATGCGATAGCCAATATGACCGGCGCCAACCGTCTGCTGGTGGGGGTCGGCTGGTCGGCCATAGTCCTTATCTTCGCGGGGCGTTTTCACACGGCCGTTGTTCTGGAGCAGGACAAGCGAACAGACGTGCTTTTTCTGGGCATCGCCACCCTCTATGCCCTGCTGATACCGCTCAAAGGCTCTCTGACATGGTTTGACGGGCTGATTTTTTTTGCGATTTACGTCTGGTACATCTGCATTGTGTGCCGCCGCCCCGTGGAAGAGGAACTTCCGGAAGGCCATGCGACCGTGCTCGCGCAAATTCCGGGCAGGAAACGGCTATTGACGACACTCGGGTTTTTTATCTTCGCCGCCCTTGTCATTTTCTGCAATGCCGAACCATTCAGTGAAAATCTGGTTGCCAGCGGTAAACTGCTCGGCGTCAACGAATTTCTGCTGGTGCAGTGGCTTGCGCCCATTGCCTCGGAAGCCCCGGAATTCATTGTTTCGCTGATGTTTGCCTTTCGCGGCCACGCCGGTCTTGCTCTGGCAAGTCTGCTTTCTTCCAAACTCAACCAGTGGACACTGCTTGTCGGCACAATCCCCGGAGTCTACGCGCTTTCCTCCGGCGGATTTGCGCCGCCTATTCCTCTGGACAGCCACCAATTGCAGGAAATACTTCTCACGGCGGGCCAATCCCTTTTTGCCGTGGCCCTGCTGACAGATCTGCGCCTTTCCACACGTGAGGCATTCTGGCTTCTGCTGCTGTTTTCCGCACAGCTTCTTGCGCCCCTGTACGAAACGCCGCTTGAGGCATTTTTCAGATTGGCGCACAATCCATTGCGCTTACACGGTTTTTATTCGACAGTCTACCTCACGCTTACTGTCCTGTTGTTTGTCAGAAATTGGCGCGCTGTTGTAAAACTGCGCTTCGGCTTTAAAGTGTAATCCCCTGCCGCCATGCCGTACAGTTTTTTTCAGCGTTTCCTGATTCTTTGTGCCACAGTTACCCTGCTGACGCACACCGCCAACACCGCAGCAGCGCAAATTCCATACAATAATCTTTGCGGATCGTTGCCGCCGCGACAAACCAAAGAACGCCAACGGACATCAGCGACAGGGATCAGTCGCTCAAACGCACAGGCCGCCCGGGCAAGATTGAAATTACTCAAGACCAATCACTTTTTTGATCTTCTTCGCGGCGCGTTTTACTTTTTCCAGCGGGCGCTGTTCGGAGGCGCGTTCAAACTCCCGCAACAGCTCAATTTGCTGTTCTGAAAGATTTGTGGGTGTGAGCACCCTGATCTCCACCAGCATATCGCCGCGCCGGCTTTGTCCGGGATAAGGCAATCCCTCGCCGGCCAGGCGCAACAAGGAACCGCTCTGGGTTCCCTTGGGAATTTCAAGCGGCAATGGGCCGTCAATGCCCGGGGCATCTATCTCGTGCCCCAGCGCGGCTTGGACAAAAGTGACCGTTTCTGTGCAGAGCAGATTTTGTCCTTCGCGCTGATAGCGTTTATCCGGTTCAACAGACAGCACAACATACAGGTCCCCCGGCGGACCGCTGTGGTGCCCCGGCTCCCCTTCGCCGCGCACCCGCAAGCGGGTGCCTGTATCCACACCGGCCGGCACGCGCACGATAAGTTCGCGCGTGTCCGCCACAATGCCGTTTCCCTTACACCGGGGACAGGGTTTGGCAACCATCTGACCTGTGCCGCGGCACACGGGACAGGGCATGGCAATCTGAAAAAAGCCTTGGGAACGACGCACCTGACCCGCGCCATCACATTGGCGGCAGGTTTCAGGCTTTGTGCCGGGGGCAGCCCCGCTGCCCTTGCAGTCAGGACAGGTAACGCGCTTCGGCAGGCGTAAGGCGATCTCATCGCCCTTTGCGGCCTGAGCAAAGGTAATATTCAGATTGTAGCGCAGGTCATCGCCGGATACGGCGCGCGGCCCGCGTGAGGAATGGGAAAAACCGAAAAGATCGCCAAAAATATCGCTGAAATGGACAAAAATATCTTCAGTGGTGCCAAAACCGCTGCCACCGCCCTGTACGCCAGCGTGCCCAAAACGGTCATAACGCGCGCGTTTGTCCGAATCGCGCAACACATCATACGCTTCCGCAGCTTCCTTGAATTTGCGTTCCGCCTCGGCGTCCCCCGGGTTATGGTCAGGGTGGTACTGCAAGGCAAGTTTTCTGTATGCTAGTTTGATTTCGTCGTCGTCCGCGCTTTTGCTTACGCCAAGAACTTCATAGTAATCGCGCTGATTCATGGGTATTTGTTTTTATCGCGTGGATCCGGGTTACCCTTCAGAAGAAGGCGGCGTCTGTCCCTCCGGCAGTGGAGTATACAAACTCATGTCGCTCGGCAGTATTTTGCCGGAGGCTATTTCACGCAGTGCGGTGACGACTTCCTTGTTGCGCGCTTCAAGAAGTGGTTCAAATCCTTCCCGGTATTGGCGCACGCGCTTGATGGCCATTTGCACCAGCAAAAAGCGGTTGTCCACACGCTCCTGACAATCCTCAACAGTAATACGGGCCATGAAGCCTCCATGTAAATAATGCGTATTTCACGCTGGGTTAGCCGGCTTTTATGGCGTTGACGGCACAGGCCAAGCGCGACATCTTGCGCGCGGCCCTTCTGCGGTGCAGGGTGCCCTTGCGGGCGGCCTTGCCCAATACGGACGCTGCTGCGGAAAGAGCGCTGCAGGCCTTGTCCCTGTCTTTTCGTCCAATGGCGGTGCGCACTTCCTTGAAGGCATTTTTTACGCGGCTTTTGGCGGCGCGGTTGCGGGTAGCCTTGTCAAGGCTTTGTCTGTGACGTTTGACGGCGGATTTATGGTTTGCCACTGTGTGTTCTCCGTGTTGTTTGTCTTGGCGCGATAACTGTGCTGAAGTACAAATGAGCAATATAGCTCCGCAGTTGGATATTGTCAATACCCATGTCAAATTTAACGCGGCCTGCCGACAGATTGCACAATGACAACGGCATAGTCGGCGGGCAGCTTCAACTCATCGTTTGTGAGGACATTCACGCCCTGTGCCTTCACCACATTGCCAAGACCTGCCGAGGCGCAATAAAGCCCCACATTCTGAAAAACAGCCCCCGCGTGCATGGGACCGTACTTGTCATCAGCAACCGCGTACACAAGCGTCAGCGGGGCGTGAAAACTCTGTGTCACATCACGCTCAAGCACCTTGTAAAGCGCGTGTTTGGCAGCGTCATACAGCCACACGCCGTTTGCCATTGCCGCATATATCCGCACCTGCTGGGAATTTCTGGCTGTTGGGGCGGTGCGGCGACCGTCTGCGCGGTTTATGCCGAAGGCCGCCCACAACAGATTGCTCAGATCCTGTTGGGAGATGGCCTCATCCGTAAAAGCACGCAAGCTTTTGCGTTCGTTTAATGCCCTCATCAAGGGCATTCCCCCGCTTTTGTCAGACGCAGGCAGGGTGATGACGTCGACCGGCACTACGGCAGCAACGGGAACAAAAAACGCCGCGACAATGACCAGCGCCAGAAAAATGGTTTTCAAAAAATTCGACATATTCATTGGACACTCCTTTTATCACACAGTCACATGTGTTTGCACATATACGCATGTAAAACCGGTATGTTTTATTGTCGCGTGAAGTTTGCCCCAATTTTTCACTGCTGTGAAGCAGACATAAACTGCGTCAGCGTATAGTGATTTTTCACAGGAGCAACAGTTTGTAAATTTCTGACATGACAAGATTTTTTTCAACAGTGTCCGCCAAGCGGTCCAATTCCGCCCCAAGATTGTAGCGCACGCCGGGCATCTGCTTCATCCCAGCCGCGCAGCGTATCTCGTTCAAAAAGGCATGACGGAAGGCGTCCGAATCAAAAACGCCGTGCATGTAGGTGCCCCATACCCGCACACGTCCATCCCGCTCAACAAGGCCGAATCCCAAGGGCTGACCATGTTCATTGTGTATAACAGGCTTCATGGGACGTTGCCCGCAAACGTCTTCGCACCCGGATATCTCACTCACTCCGTGGTGGATTTCGTAACCCTCCACACAGGGGCCTCCTTGCGCCAAGCTTTCCGCAACAACTCCCCTGACCCTGCGCAACTGCTTTGCCGCTCAAGGCGCGTGTTCAAAGGCAACAGTCCAAGCGCCCCGGTACGACCGCCGGATTCCAGTCCCAAAGGGTCCGCAATGTCCAGTCCCATCATTTGCAGACCTCCGCAGATGCCCACAACCGTGCACCCGTATCCCTCGCCGGCGTCGTCATACGCCAACCGCAAAAGCGCCCCGGCAAGACCGGAGGCGTACAAATGCCGCAAATCCACAATAACATTTTTACTGCCGAGCAAAAGCGCCACATGCGGACGCCCAATGTCTTCCAAGCGCCGCACCACGCGCACCCGCACTCCGGATTCGGCACGCCCTGAAGCGCCTGGGCGCGGCCCATTTCTTCACCATGCGCCGTCACAAAAGAATTGAGCGCCATGTTTTGCGCCTTGAAAGGCACACCCCTCACCCCGCGACTTCTAAATATAAACAGATACTCGTGAGCCAACAGCAGAAAATTGTATTTGACGCTGTTCGTTTTCCAATAGCTTGTAGCTCTGCAATTATGTTGCCTTTGTCAAAACGCGAAAACATTCCGCTGAGGCTCCTATTCAATAATCAAAAAATAGTACACACATAATTATACGGAACGCATAGTTTTATGCTTTTATTTAATTCTGAGCATAATTCAATAAATCTATCAAAAATATTTATTAAGTATTTCAATCATTTTTATATTCCGTTATTGCAGTTAATCACGCACATTGCCTCAATGCGATTTATTTTATGAGGCGTATAT
Source organism: Candidatus Desulfovibrio kirbyi (assembly GCA_013374015.1). Lineage (GTDB taxonomy): Bacteria > Desulfobacterota > Desulfovibrionia > Desulfovibrionales > Desulfovibrionaceae > Desulfovibrio > Desulfovibrio kirbyi. The sequence continues at coordinate 170,076 of BLLL01000007.1, read as the reverse complement.
ACCTTGTCAGAAAAATTGTTCTTCGCGTTGGCATTTTTGGAATCAGAATTGCCCGCAAAAATTTTTGCGCCTTTTGCGCTCTTGCTGCATACCTTCCGACACAGACATTCATATCCACATCGCATACGTTCAGGCAAAGCTACCGCCCGCAACCGTTTCACAGGACAAAAAACGCACCTTTTGCGTACCCTGTCCGCCTTTGGACAGTATAGGCAAAAGCGCTGGAGAACTTCAAGATATTTTTGGAGATTCTGTTTTTACGCAAATTTTTCAAAACCATCTTGACAAAAATCTGAAGCCGGAGTATGCACACAGCAACAATGGAGTCAGAGTCATGCACCATGTTTTTCCTGACCTCGCCCATACAAACGCTGCCGGCCAGTACTGGCGCTTTTTTGCGTATTTTGAAGCCCGTGGTCGGGAGAATCGCTGACGCGCACAGGTCGACGAATCTCACAAGGCCGCGGGCAGACAAGCCGGCGGCCTTTTCTGTTTCTGGCCACCGATGCCCGCCTAAACAAAAACAGCATTGCTGTATGCAGGACAAAGGAGCTTCAACCATGTATATCGGCAAAAAAGTCCGGCTAGAACGCATCATCAACAGGCAAAATCAACGCTCAATTATCGTGCCCATGGACCACGGCGTCACCATCGGCGCAGTGGAGGGTCTTGTCGACATGCGTGAAACCGTCAATGACATGGCAACCGGCGGCGCGGACGCCGTCCTCATGCACAAGGGACTTGTGCGTTGCGCGCACCGCAGCGCGGGTAAGGACATCGGCCTTATCGTGCACCTTTCTGCCTCAACCGCGCTTTCTCCGTCAGGCAACACCAAAACGCTGGTGAGCACTGTGGAAGAAGGTGTCAAATACGGTGCGGACTGTGTTTCCGTGCACGTCAACCTAGGCGACCCCAACGAGCGACTGATGCTTGCAGACCTTGGCAAGGTGGCGGAATCTTGCGATAATTGGGGGATGCCGCTTCTGGCGATGATCTATGCGCGCGGCCCACAGGTGAGCAACGGCTACGCGACCGATGTTGTGGCTCACTGCGCCCGCGTGGGTGTAGAGTTGGGTGCGGACATTGTCAAGGTGCCCTACACAGGCGATGTGGACAGTTTTTCCACTGTCGTGTCCGCCTGTTGTGTACCCGTGCTCATCGCCGGCGGCGAACGCATGGATTCCACGCGGCAAATTTTGCAGATGGTGTTTGATTCCCTCCGCGCCGCCGGCTCCGGCATTTCTGTAGGGCGCAACGTCTTTCAGCATCCGCGCCGCGTTCTGCTGATAAAGGCCCTGCGCGCCATAGTGCATGAAAACTCCACAGTGGATCAGGCCATTGAAATTGTAGGTGAATAATATGGCGCGTATCTATTTTCACTGTGTGCCCTTTGACAAGTCTCTTGTAACGCTGGCCATTGAATCCGGCGTGGACGGTCTTATCGTGCCGGGCAGCTATGTTGAGCAAACCCAAGAGCTTGCGCGTTGCGAGGTCTGGCCGGAATCAAGCATTGCGCGTATTGCGCTCGCCGCAAAGAGCGATGAGGAAGCCGCGCTTACGCGCATGAACAAAGGGGAACGCGTTGTTTTGGCACGCGGATGGGAAATCATCCCCATAGAAAATCTGTTGGCCCAGAGTGAACATGTGCTGGTCGAGGCAAGTTCACTGTACGAGGCGCGCTTGGCCTCAGGCATACTGGAGCGTGGCGTTGCGGGTATTGTGGCGCTGCATGAGGCTGCCGGCAGCCTCAAAGACATTGTTGCCCAGTGCAAGCTGGCGCAAACGCCGGAAACGCTGATGCCGTGCCTCATTACCCGCGTACTGCCGGCCGGCATGGGGCACCGCGTCTGCGCGGACACACTCTCCCTGCTTCAGCGCGGGCAGGGGATGCTTGTGGGCAATTCCAGCGCTTTCACCTTTCTTGTTCATGCCGAAACAGAGCGCAACGAATATGTGGCCGCGCGCCCTTTCAGAATCAATGCGGGCGGCGTTCACGCCTACACCCGCATGCCGCATGACAAAACCGCCTACCTGGGCGAACTTGCAGCCGGAGACGAAGTGCTGATTGTGGGACACGATGGTCAGACTCGTCTGTCCACACTGGGACGTGTCAAAATTGAAGCGCGCCCCATGCTGTTTATTGAAGCCGAAGCCAAAACGGACAACGGCGCGCTGAAGGGCGCGGTATTTTTGCAAAACGCCGAAACCATACGCCTGACAGCGCCGGACGGCGTCCCCTTAAGCGTTGTTTCCATGAAAAGCGGCGATACCGTACTCTGCCGTCTTGACGAAGCCGGGCGGCATTTCGGTATGCGCATTCACGAAGACATACGGGAGGTCTAGCGGCATGGCAGAACGTCTTGAAAGCCTGCGCAAAAAAATTGACGCGATAGACGAGGAATTGCTGGCCCTGTTCAACCGCCGCGCCGCCATCAGTTGTGAAGTAGGCAGCATCAAGGCCGGTGAACCGGGAATCATCTTCAAGCCGTTGCGCGAGCGCGAAGTGATGGACAATCTGGCTGAAAAAAATCCCGGTCCCCTGCCGCAAGAGCACCTGCGCGCCATCTGGCGCGAGATACTCTCCTCTTCACGTGCGCTCCAGCGCCCACAAAACGTGGCCTATCTCGGTCCCGAGGGCACATTTTCCTATTTTGCCGGTGTGGAATATCTGGGGCACGCGGCCATCTTTCATCCCTGCACGGATATTACCCAGATTTTTGAAGAAATCTGTTCAAACCAGTGCGAACTTGGTGTAGTGCCTCTGGAAAATTCCCTTCAGGGCACGGTGGGCGTAAGTTTTGACCTGTTTTTAAAACACACTGTCTTCATCCAGGCGGAACTGTTCTCGCGCATTTCTCATTACCTGTTGAGTAATGCCGGATCCCTGGCCGCTGTGCGCACCGTATATTCCCACCCGCAGCCGTTGGCCCAGTGCGGCGGCTGGCTACGCACCCATTTACCCAATGCCGCCCTTGTGCCTGTGGAATCCACAGCGGCTGCGGCGCACCGCGCTGCGGCGCAGACAGAGGCTGCCGCCATAGGGCACGGCAAACTGGCGGACATGACAGGGCTTGCCATGCTTGCGAAGCGTATTGAAGACGCTCCGGACAACTGGACGCGCTTTGTCGTCATAGGGAAAAATTCGGAAACTACAGCCCGTACCTCGCCTTCTGGCGCACAGGCAGGCGCCGCAAAAACCTCTCTGCTGTTCACCCTGCCGGACAGGGCCGGCGCGCTTTCCAGCGTGCTGGACCTGCTGGCAAAAAACGGCATCAACATGCGCAAACTGGAATCCCGTCCCCTGCGGGGGGAGTGCTGGCGCTATGTTTTTTTTGCTGATGTGGAAAGCAACCTGTATGATCCGCTCCACACTTCCCTGTGTGACAAAATGCGTGAAGTGTGTACCAGCTTCCGTATCTTGGGCGCGTATCCCACATGCCCGCAACTCGACCGTCTCCAAGACGGTAAATGAAGATACAGCTGATGACTGAATCGAAAAATACGTTCATCACGCTGGAGGCTCCATCTTCAAAATCCCTTTCGCACAGATATCTTATCGCTGCAGCCTTGGCAAACGGCGTTTCGCGGATACGCAACACGCTGGAAAGCCGAGATCTGGAATGCACGCGCACTGTTTTGTGCGCCGCAGGGGCGTCCATGCGTCCTCTGCCGGCAGATCACGGGAGCATTGGCGGGTGGGAAGTCACGGGTATGATCTTCGGGCCGCGCGGCAACGCGGAGGCCACACAGCCCCTCTCCTGTGATGTACACGAATCCGGCACCACCTGCCGTCTGCTTACAGCCGTGCTGGCCGCCGGGCAGGGTTTTTTTCGCATTCACGGCGCGCCCCGTATGCACGAACGTCCCATCGGCGAGCTTGCAGCCGCGCTCACACAGCTTGGCGCGCGCATACGTTTTGAGCAGAAACCCGAGTGCCCGCCGCTTGTGCTGCATGCGCGCGGGCTTGATCCGGGGCTGGACGTGGTACGTCTGAGGATGGACATTTCCAGCCAGTATTTTTCCGGCCTGCTGCTGGCCGCGCCTCTTTCCGCGATGCCGCTCTGTCTGGAACTTGCGGGCGGTAAAACGGTCTCTTGGCCCTATGTAGGGCTGACCCTGCACTGCCTGTCGGATTTCGGCATCAGCTTTACCGTGCAGACACGCCGACATCCCAAGGAACCTTGGCAAACCCTTCAAAACAAAGTTTGGCAAACACTGACGCAGCCCGCCTGCCTGCGGATTACCGTAACCCCGCAACTCTACACGGCGGGCAACCACACGGTGGAGGGCGACTGGTCCGGAGCTTCCTATCTGCTGGCCGCAGGCGCTGTGGGACGCAAGCCTGTGCGGGTGCAGGGTCTGCGCGGAGACTCATTGCAGGGCGACCGCGCACTGCTGGAGATTTTACGCGTCATGGGCGCGCGCTTCACAGTTGCCCCGGAGAGTGTCACCGTATATCCCTCACAACTTAAGGGGGCTGATCTCAACATGGGCAACTGCCCCGACCTCGTCCCCACTGTTGCCGCGCTTGCCGCCTTTGCCAACGGAATCACGCGCATACACAATGTTGCCCATCTCAAAGTCAAGGAATCGGACAGAATCAGCGCGCCGGCTGCCGAGTTGCGCAAATGCGGCGTTCAGGTTCTGGAATATGAAGACGGAATGCACATACACGGGCTTGCCCCGGGCCGGCCGCGCCTGCCGGAAAGTCCCCTCCATACTTACAACGACCACCGTATTGCCATGTCGCTGGCCCTGCTGGGGATGGGTGCCGGGAACATGCGCAAGCGCCTTGACGATCCGGCTGTGGTGAAAAAATCGTTTCCAGCGTTCTGGGACATCTGGCAGCGTCTTGCGTGAAAGAACCATGAACAAAAAAACTGTCATTATCGGCGCGCGCGGTCGTATGGGCGTGATGTTTCTGGAAAGGGCGCAAAAATCGGACATCGACGTTGCCGGCGTGGACACGCCGCTTGCGCCGCAGATTTTGGCACAGGCGTGCGCCCATGCCGGTATGGTCCTGTTTTGCGTGCCGGCAGCCGTCCTTGAAAGCGCGCTTGATGCTGTATGTCCGCATTTGCCCGCTCATGTCGTGCTTGCGGACATAACTTCGGTGAAGGAATATCCGCTGCAACACATGCAGAGCCGCTGGCAGGGGCCGGTTGTCGGCACACATCCCCTGTTTGGACCTGCCCCGGAACCTGACGCGGACCTGCCCGTAGCGATTGTACCCGGTCGCTCTGCGGATGCGGCAAGTCTCACTTTGGTGGAAACCTTCTTTACAAGGATTGGCTGCCGTGTTTTCAGAACAACGGCAAAAAAACATGACGTGGCCATGTCGCGTATCCAGGGCATGAACTTCATCACCACGCTGGCCTATTTTGCCCTGCTGGCAGGCGATGACGAGCTTTTGCCCTTTCTGACCCCGTCCTTTCACAGACGCGGGATGGCCGCAAAAAAAATGCTTACTGAAGACGCGCGCCTTTTTGCCGGACTTTTTGAAGCCAACCCGCACAGCTATGAAGCCGTGCGCTTGTACCGACAGATGCTCAATCTGGCGGCTGCCGGAGATATTGACCTGCTATGCGAAAAAGTTCAGTGGTGGTGGGGGACAAATTTGGTGCGAGAGGGGGGAGTTGAACCCCCATGCCGCATTGGCGCCGGATCCTAAGTCCGGTGCGTCTGCCAGTTCCGCCACTCTCGCACTCCATTGCCCTTGATTACGTGCACACGATCAGTGGACTGACATTCTGAAACAGCCCTGCAAGCGAGGCCATGCCCATATACAAAAAGCACTGCGAACAACGCAACAGATAAAGATCACTCAATAGATTTCTCCCGCTGGACAGATTCTGAATTAAAAAACTGCGCATATCTTCTCTGCTATCGGCAGCATGCTGGATTACTTAAATGTGGTCAATACGGAATGCAGTATGAAACCTGCTCCCGCTCAAAAAAATTCCGGATTTCAAAAAAAATTGCCTTTCAGACACTGGACGCCGAAAAAGAAAGACTTAATTATTCCTTGCGAAGCACTGTAACTGTCAACACGCGCAGCTTTCCCGCGTTCAGCGCGGTTAAAAAATTTTCCTTGGAGGACACAATATATGTCTAAAATTATAGGAATTGACCTTGGCACTACAAACTCCTGCGTCTACGTTATGGAGGGCAAGGATCCAAAATGTATTACAAATCCGGAGGGCGGACGCACTACGCCCTCTGTCGTGGCCTTTACAGACAAGGAACGGCTGGTCGGCGAAATAGCGAAACGTCAGGCCGTCACCAACCCCAAGCGCACAATTTTTGCCATCAAACGCCTTATGGGCCGTAAGCACGACAGCGCGGAAATTGTCCGATGGAAAGAGCATTCACCATACACTATCACAAAAGCTGCAAACGATGATGCCGGCGTGGAAGCGGATGGCCGCGTGTACAGCGCTCCGGAGATTTCGGCCATTATCCTTGCCAAACTCAAAGCGGACGCGGAAACATACCTTGGCGAACCCGTTACAGAGGCCGTCATCACCGTTCCGGCGTATTTTAACGACGCCCAGCGTCAGGCCACCAAGGACGCGGGCCGCATTGCGGGCCTTGAGGTCAAGCGCATCATCAATGAGCCGACGGCAGCCTCGCTAGCCTATGGTTCAGACAAAAAGAAAAATGAAAAAATCGCCGTTTTTGACCTTGGCGGAGGCACGTTTGATATTTCCATTCTGGAAGTGGGCGACAACATTGTGGAAGTGCGCGCCACAAACGGCGATACCTTTCTTGGCGGTGAAGACTTTGACCAGCGCGTCATCAACTGGCTGATGGACGAATTCAAAAAAGACAACGGCATTGATCTGTCCAAGGACAGCATGGCCTTGCAGCGCCTGAAAGAAGCGGCGGAAAAGGCCAAAAAAGACCTTTCCACCTCCATGGAAACAGAGGTCAATCTGCCCTTTATCACGGCGGATCAGAACGGCCCCAAACATTTTTTGATCAAACTCTCGCGGGCAAAACTGGAATCTCTGGTAGGCGACCTTGTAAAACGCACTATTGAACCCTGCAACAAAGCCCTTACAGACGCCAACCTTTCCGCGGACCAGATTGACGAAGTGATTCTGGTGGGCGGCATGACGCGCATGCCGCTGGTGCAGCAATGCGTGGGCAAATTTTTTAACAAGGAGCCGAACCGCTCTGTCAATCCCGATGAAGTGGTGGCTAGAGGCGCGGCCATTCAGGGAGGCATTCTGGCCGGAGATGTCAAAGACGTACTCCTGCTTGACGTTACGCCGCTGTCACTGGGCATTGAAACAATGGGCGGCGTGATGACGCGCCTTATTGAACGCAATACCACCATCCCGACCCGCAAAAGCAACATATTTACCACTGCCGCAGACAATCAGCCGTCCGTGTCCATACATGTGCTGCAAGGCGAGCGCCCGATGGCGAACGACAACATGACTCTGGCGCGCTTTGATCTGACCGGAATCCCGCCGGCCCCGCGCGGCGTACCACAGATCGAAGTTGCCTTTGACATTGACGCCAACGGCATTGTCAATGTTTCGGCCAAAGACATGGGCACAGGCAAGGAACAGTCCATCAAAATCACCGCCTCCTCCGGGCTTTCCGAACAGGACATCCAGCGTCTTGTGCGCGAGGCAGAGGCGCACTCCAGCGATGATAAGAAAAAGCAGGAACTGATTGAAGCGCGCAACCATGCCGACAGCTTGATATACGGTACGGAAAAATCCCTTGCGGATTTGGGCGACAAGGCGGACGCCGCGCTCAAGAGCGACATTGAAAGCAAAATAGCCGCCCTGCGCAAAGTTATGGAAAATGACGACACCGACGCTGTCAAGGCCGCTACGGAAGAACTGGCAAAAGCTTCCCACAAACTGGCCGAACAGCTCTACCAGCAGCAGGCGCAAAATGCCAGCGCCGCCGCGCAGGACGCGGAAAACGCTCAGAAATCCGGCAGCCCGACAAACGACGACGATGTGGTGGACGCCGACTTTACCGAAGTAAAAAAATAAGCGCAGTAACACGCCGCACTAGAGCATTTTAACTTTCATTTTATTTTGGCACCCCTTCGGGGGGTGACGCCTGTTTCAGACGCAATTAAGATGCACCTGCCTTGGCGGACAATCTGCCACCTGTTGAAATTTTTACAACTTCAATATACAATAGGGGCATGAAACGCAAAAAAACCATACAAAATCCGCCCATCCTGCTGCCGGCGCTCACACTCCTACTGTTTGCCCTGACAGGCTGCCAGCCTTTCGGTGCACAACGAACTGAAAAACACCCTTCGCCCCAACCTGTTGCCACCGAAAATTGCGTCACGCTGCTCCTGCCGGTATCCGGCCCCTATGCGCTCATTACCGCAAAAATCATTCGCGGCGCCCAGACAGCGCAGCGGGAAATGAAAAAAGACGGCGTGGCGGTCTCCTTGAGAACCATCAGTACCGAATCCCCAAACTGGCTTACCGATCTGGCGGCATTGCCGGTGGAATGCGCTGTCGTAGGGGGGCCGTTGCAGGCCAATCATTACGCTATGGCGCGACAAACCGGAACTGTTGACACACGGACTTTTTTCACATTTTTGCCCTCTCTGGAACACGGCGATGAAGGCGCAAGAGCGTGGCGCTTTTTCCCCGGCCCCCAGGACCAGATTGACGCCCTTCTAGGCTTTGCCGCAGATACGCTGAATATCCGCGCTTTTGGAATCTTCTACCCCTCGGATTCATACGGCGTTCGCATGGCGAACCTTTTTGAACAAAACCTCGCCGCACGCAATATGCTGTCGCAAAAGGCATCCTATACGCCAAGCGATGTCACCTCATGGGCTGCTGCTGTCGCCCCGCTGGTCAATCCCATACTCCCAAGCGGCAAAACGCCCATCCCGCAGACAACCTTTGAAGCGCTGTTTTTGCCGGATTCATGGAAAAGCATGGATATGCTGACAACAAGCCTGATCTATAACGGCGAAGATCGTCTGATCCTGCTTGGCACAACACTTTGGGAACAGGGGCTTTCCGGAAAGCTTATCCCCAACGCTGAAAAATACGCCTTGGCTGTCTTCCCCGGCGCTTGGAACGGTGCTGCCAGAGCGCAGCAGGGCGTGCACAATGATTTCTGGACAGCGCTTGGCTATGATTTCCTGTATTTTGCCAAGAATCTTGACCTGACCTCACGCCTGACAGCCCTGGAAATCTCAGCCCGCGCCGCGCGTTGTGCGCAAATGCCGTGGAGCATTGCCCCCATCTCCTGGGATCTGTCCGGCGTTGCCCGTCAAAAACTATTTCTCTTTCAGGTATCCCCAACAGGCATGACGCCGCTCAACCCCGAGCACTTTGCGCAAATCCGCATTGCCGTGCTGCAAGGCGCAGCTCTGCGTATGCAAGGCCTGCCGCCACTGGACGAAAACGGTAATCCGCCCGCGCCGACAGCCGCCGACCGGACAGAAGGACACATACTGCCCCTGGGCGCAACGCCCCAGCCATCCTACAAACTGCGTTTTCCAGCCGCAAGACGGCAAGGACTGCCATGACAACAGACAAAACAATAACCGAAGACGACGTGTCCCGCATGGCCGCCCTTTCGCGCCTGAGCATCAGCAGTGAGGAAAGGACACTCTTTGCCCGCCAATTTCAGGATATTCTGGGCTATATGGATGTGCTTGCCCACAGTGACACAGACGGCGTTGAGCCGCTGTACAGCCCCAGCGAGCACGCGCAGACAGGGCGGGAAGACTGCGCGCTGCGCCTGAGCACCCGTGACGCAACTCTGGCAAACGCGCCACAGCAGGACGGCACATACTTTGTTGTGCCGTGCATTGTCCAGGCAGGTTGACATGACGGACATCTGTTCGCTTTCCCTTACTGCTGTGGCCAACGCGCTGCAAAAAAAAGAAATCAGCGCTCTGGAAACAACACAGGCATGCCTTAACCGTATTGAGGCAACAGAACCGAAGATTGCAGCGATGCTCCTGGTCAATAACGAAAACGCGTTGCAACGGGCGCGCTCTCTGGATGCTGCGGGGCCTGATCCGGCACTGCCCCTCTGGGGCGTGCCTGTAACCGTCAAAGACGCGCTCTCCACAAAGGGCATCGTCACAACAGCCGCTTCACGCATACTGGAGGGCTACACGCCTTTTTTTGACGCTTTCGCAGTGGAAAAACTTCACAAGGCCGGCGCTGTCCTTTTGGGCAAAACAAATCTTGACGAATTTGCCATGGGATCCACAACGGAAAATTCCGCATATCAGACAACCCGCAATCCCCGAGACACAACAAAAACCCCAGGCGGTTCCAGCGGCGGTTCAGCCGCCTCGGTAACGGCAGGGCAATGCTTTGCCTCTCTCGGATCAGACACAGGCGGCTCCATCCGCCAGCCAGCCGCGCTCTGCGGCTGTGTGGGCATCAAACCAACGTACGGGCGCGTGTCCCGCTACGGCCTCATTGCCTACGGCTCGTCGCTTGATCAGATAGGCCCGCTTGCGCGCACCGTGGAAGACTGCGCCTGCGTACTGAGGGTGATTGCCGGACACGACCCGCGCGACGCAACAAGCGCCCTCCTGTCTGTTGAAGACTATGCTGCCGGATTGGACAAAAATGCGCTCAAGGGTGTACGCCTCGGCATGCCAAAGGAATTCTTCAACAACGAAGGCCTGTCGGCAGAAGTGCGTCTCGCTTGTGAGGACGCCCTGAAAACAGCGCGCAATTTGGGCGTGGAACTGGTGGAGGTACGCCTGCCGCATACGGAGGCCGCCATCGCCACTTATTATATTATCGCGATGGCTGAAGCCAGCTCAAATCTGGCCAGATTTGACGGCATACGCTACGGAAAACGCGCAAACAGCACGAAAGATCTTGCGGAACTTTATGAATGCTCCCGTTCCGAAGGTTTCGGCCAAGAAGTCAAACGCAGAATTATGCTGGGCACGTATGTGCTTTCAGCGGGGTATTACGATGCCTACTACCGCAAGGCCGCTCAGGTGCGTCGTCTGCTGCGGGATGAATATCTGACTGCCCTTGCCGCGTGCGACGCGCTCTGCGCGCCTGTTTCACCGATAACGGCATGGCAGCTTGGCAGTCACACAACTGACCCTTTGCGCATGTATCTTATGGACGCCTTCACCCTTTCGCTCAACTTGGCCGGTCTGCCCGGCCTGTCCCTGCCGGTGGGCCTAGGCAAGGAGAGCAACATGCCGGTAGGGATGCAGCTGATCGGAAACGCCTTTGACGAGGCTCGGCTGATCGCGCTTGCCCATGCGCTGGAGCAAAACCTGCCCGATGTCGGGCGACCGGCGCTGTAAAATAGCCAACCCGCCCTCAGTCAGAAAACTGTTTCTGACGGGGGAGCGTTTATACTGCGGATTTGGGCGTATATTGTTACAGGCCTTTTTCACGCATCAGGCAGATCAGATCGCAAACTCTGTTTGAATAGCCCCATTCGTTGTCGTACCAAGCAACCGCCTTGACAAGCCTGCCGCCCTGCACTGTGGTGTAGGGCGCTTCCAAGATGGAGGAATGCGGATTTCCCTTGAAGTCCATGGAAACAAGGTCCTCGTCGTTGTACTCCAGAATGCCTTTCAGGCTGGTTTCAGAGGCCTGTTTGAGCTTGCCGAGCAGGGTTTCGGTGTCTGTCGGTTTTTCCAGGATACCGCAAAAATCTACCACGGAAACTGTGGGCGTGGGCACACGCAACGAATATCCGCTGAATTTGCCCTTGAGTTCCGGAATAACCTTTGCGACAGCCTGCGCAGCACCCGTGGATGTGGGGATGATATTGCAGGCTGCGGCACGCGCGCGGCGTAGGTCCTTGTGGGCCATGTCCAGAATGCGCTGGTCGTTGGTGTAGGAATGGATTGTCACCATATTGCCGATCTGGATGCCGAATTCACGTTGCAGCACAAGGGCTACCGGGGCAAGGCAGTTTGTGGTGCAGGAGGCATTGGAAACAATGGTGTGCTTGCTGGGGTCGTATTTGTCGTGATTGACACCCATAACAATGGTGATGTCCTCTTCCTTGGCAGGCGCGGTGATGATAATTTTTTTGGCGCCGCCTTTCAAATGAACGCCGGCCTCAGGCGCGGTGCGAAAAATGCCCGTGCTTTCCACGACAATATCCACACCGTGGTTGCCCCAAGCGAGTTTGGAGGGGTCGCGTTCGGCAAAACAATGGATTTTCCAGTCGCCGACACTCACTTCCTGCCCGTTGACCTTGGCGTTCAAATTGCCGCGTCCGTATACGGAATCGTATTCGGCAAGGTGAAAATTGGACTGCGCGTCAAGCAGATCGTTGATGGCCGTTACCTGCACCCTGTCGCGGTAGTGCGCGTGCAACGCGCGAAAGACCTGCCGCCCGATACGCCCAAATCCGTTGATGGCTACATTGACTTTTTTCATATTTTCTTTCATTTCAAATAGTTATGCTGTTACAGCGTTTTGTGTGGCCTTGTTTTTTCCCGTGTTTTTCATAGTGATCTGCCCTTCGATGATACCCCCCTCCTCGGTGAGCAGATTTGGCGTTTGGACAGTCCCTTCCAGAATACCGGAGGAATAGACAACAATACGACGCTTTGCGGCGACAGCGCCTGTAAAGCGTCCGGAAAGCAGCAGTTCACCCACCTGAAGAGTGCCGTCAACCTGTGCGTCCTTGCCCACATTCAGGGAACCGTCACTGACGATTTCACCGGTAAATTTGCCTTCAATACGCACCGTGCCCTTGAAGGAAAGCTTGCCTTCGTAAACAGTGTCGGAACCAAGATAGGCTATTTCGTCTTTGCCCATATAACCTCCTTACGTGTAAATCAGCCTTTGAACATAAATCGTCGCATGGAAACATTAAGTACAATGCCCAAAAGTGTAAAATTAAGCAATGTGGCGCTGCCTCCATAGCTGATGAATGGCAGCGGGATGCCAACCACCGGCATCAGTCCGATCACCATGCCAATATTGATAAAAATTTGCCAAAAAAAATAAAAGAAAACGCCCACCGCCAGCAGGCTGCCGAAACGGTCTTTTGCCTGTATCACTGTGGAAAAAATGGAAAATAAAAAAAAGCAGAAAAGGGTTATCAGCGCAACGCACCCAACAAAGCCCCATTCCTCTCCAAAGACGGCCATGGCAAAGTCCGAATGGCGTTCCGGCAAAAAACGCAACTGGCTCTGTGTGCCCCCCTGAAATCCCTTACCCCAGAGTTCCCCTGAACCGATGGCTATGCGCGATTGCAGGATGTGGTATCCTGCGCCGCGCGGGTCGTTGCCCGGGTCCAAAAAGGTAAGTATGCGTTGGCGCTGGTAGTCGCGCAGTCCGGCTATCCACATGAAAGCCGCCGCGCAGGGCGCGGCAAGAAGGCAGAATTTGAGCACATGGCCGTGCAGACCGCGGTATAAAATCATACCGCCGAGCAGCAGCAGCAACATGATTGCGGTACCCAGATCCGGCTGCATGACAATCAGCAGGCAAGGCGCAAGCCCTATGCCGAGCACTGTGAGAAAATCCTTCCAACCTAGCGGGCGCTGGTCGCGGGCAAGCAGACGCGCCGCCAGCAGGAGCAGCGCAAGTTTCGTCATTTCCGAAGGCTGAATGCTCATAAAGCCGAGGGAAAGCCAGCGCCGCGCGCCGTATACCGTTTTACCCATCACAGACACAAGCAGCAGCAGGACAATAGAAACCAAAAACAGGGGCCAGGCAAGATTACGCAACCGACGGTAGTCAAAGGACATGGCGGCAAGCATGCACACTATGCCGCACAAGCCCCAGACAAGCTGACGCTGATAAAAATCTGAAAACATAAATCCCGTCTCAAGGCGTGTGGTGCTGGCCGAGTACAGATTGCCGATTCCCAACAGGTACAGAAGCACCATGCAGGTGAGCAAACTCCAGTTGATGTAGTTTATGAGCCGCATGTCCATCTTCAGTTCGTCTGTCCGTTTTGCAGAGGACGTTGGGCAAATTTCGTTTTGGCCGATCCGTCGAAGAGGTGGTCATAAATCTTCGCGGCCACCGGTCCCGCCACGCTGGAACCGCCCCCGCCATGCTCCACCATGACGACCACCACATAAGATTTGCCGTTCTTGATTCCAAAGGTGGCTATCCAAGCATGATCGCGCTGAGCATACTCCATCTCCGAGGCGCGCAGACGCCTGTCGCCGGCGGCCATTTTCAATTTGACAACCTGTGCCGTGCCGGTTTTTCCGCCCATATCGGCATCCTTGCGGGAAACAACGTGCGCTGTGCCGCCGGATACGGCTTTGCGCATGGCGTTGGCCACAAAGTTCAGCGTTTCCGCCTTTGCCGGCACGCGCCCTGCGCTTTCGCGCGGCACGTTGTCCAGAAGCTGTGGTTTGAGCAAATCTCCGCCGTTGAGCAACGCCGAGACAAACACGGCAATCTGCAGGGGCGTGACAAGCGTGTAACCCTGCCCGATAGAAACATTGTAGGTTTCACCGCCGGCCCACCCCCGTCCGAACTGGCGTTTTTTCCAACTGCGTGAGGGCACAAGCCCAGATTTTTCGTGCGGAAGATCAATGCCGGTCGGACGTCCGAAGCCGAAATCCTTGGCGAACGCTTCTATTTTGTCAATGCCCACACGTTCTGACATAAGATAAAAATACACATCGCAGGAGTGAATAACGGCGTTTTCCATATCCATGCTACCGTGTCCTTCACGCTTCCAGCAACGAAAAATCTGATTGCCCAGTTTGACTTCACCCGCGCAGTGCACGGTTTCTCTCGGGTTGATTCCGCGTTCCAGAAAAAGAGAAGCCATAATGAGTTTCCAGACTGAACCTGGGGGGTAAACGCTCTGGATAACGCGGTTTTGTAGAGGGAAACGATTGCTGGTGCGCAGGGCTTCCCAGTCGCGTTTGGAAATACCCGCCGCAAACAGATTGTTGTCGTAGGCCGGCGAAGTGACAAGCGCGCGCAGTTTGCCGGTGTCCGGCTCCATCACCACGATGCAGCCGGCTTCACCGCCAAGGGCGTCCCAAGCGGCCTGCTGAAGAGCCGTGTTCAGGGAAAGGCGCACCTCGCGACCGCTCTGCGGCTCCTGATTCAGCGTTTTGTTCAGCACGCGCGCATGGGCGTCCACCTCAACAACATACAGTCCCTTGCGCCCACGAAGCTGTTTTTCCAGTTCAAGCTCCAGTCCCTGCTTGCCGGCCAGGTCCCCCATTTCCAAACTGAGATCTGCGGCCATTTCTTTTTCATTCACTTCCGCCACATAGCCCAGAATATGCGCAAAGAGATCTTTTTCCGGGTAACTGCGCTTTGAACGCACAACAAGCTCAAGTCCCGGCCAGTCCGGAATATCCGAGGCGATGCGGGCTACTTGGTCAAAAGGAATGTCGGTGAGCATCAAAATGGGTTCATAGGGCTTCATTTTGATGCGGTCCTGCTGGTATTTGTCCCATATCTGAGGCAGTGGCAAACGGAAAAACGCGCTGATTTGCGCCAATGTGGCAGGGATGTCGTGGCAGTCTTCGCGCAGCAGCGACAGGCCGTAGGCAATGCGGTTATCGGCCAGAACACGGCCTGTTTCATCCAGAATACGCCCGCGCGGCGCGAAAATACGTTCGTAGCGCAGTCTGTTTTCCTGCGCCTGGCGTGAAAATTCCGCGCCGCGGTGGATTTGCAGATACCACAGGCGCGTCACAACCACAAAAAACAGCAGGCCGACAAGACCCTGCAACAGAAAAACGCCAAAACGCGGCGGTTGATGCCGCTCTGTCTCCACATAGGTTTTGATCCAGGGACGCAGGCCTTTTTGCCGCTGGGACTCGCCCAACATGAAATTATTGCTGTCCGCTTCCATCAGCCTGCATGGTTAAGTGCCGTGTCAGTGCAAACGAAATCCACGCAAAGGGCAGAAACAGCGCCTGTATGAGCGCCCTGTCCAGTGTGTCGCGCGGGCTGAAGGCCAGATTCTGCAAGAGCGCCATAAGCCAATTTATGGCATAATAAGGCGCAATCAGACAACTGGAAAGCAAAAAGACAAAGAGAAAATTTTTCACCTCAAACAGCCACTGCCCTATTTTGAAAAAAATAATGACCGCAGCATACCAGACAATGACGCCGCCGAAAAGGCGCGTGCCCATGCCTTCCTGCAACAGGACAAAAAGAGGAAGCAGCCAGAACATATTTTTGTAGTCGCGTTCCTGAAGGAGTATGAAAATGCCCACAACAAACACATCCAGACTAGGCGCCAGCGTTTGCATACAAACGGCTGTTGCGATGAAGAACAGCCACCAGACGAGGTTACGGACAAAGTTCATGGCGCTGCGGCATGTGGCGCGGGCGGCCCGACAAAGATGGGGGGCGGATCGTCCGGCTCCGTGACGGAATGCGCCAGCCCTGTCGCTTCAAGCAGCAGAACTTCTTCAAGGTTTTGCAGATCCACAATGGGCTTGGCCTCAATGGATATAAACTGCGTATAGTCTGACGGGGAGACATTCACTACCAGCCCGACAGGGATGCCCTTGGGAAATTTGCCGTCAAGGCCGGCGGTGATGAGGATTTCTCCTCTGGTGATTTTGGCGTCACGCCGTACAAAATTCACCTCAAGCGTTTTACCTGCACCCTGTCCGAACAAGATGCCCAATGCGCGGCCTTGCTGGGTAAAAACAGCTATACGGCTGGCCGGGTCCGTCACCAGCAGGGCTGTGGCGGTATGGGGGCTTGCCCTGAACACCCGCCCCACAAGACCTTGCTGGGTCACCAGCGGCGTACCCGGACGGGCGCCTGTGGCGTACCCGCGGTTGATGGTGACGCTGTCGAGTGCCGCATTTGGCCCCATACGCCCGGACAGAACACGCGCGGCAAAAGAACGCCAGCTTTCGTCCAGCGGCAATTGGACAAGCGCGCGAAGACGTTTAAGTTCTTCCTGTGCTTCCCTGACAGCCAGAATCTTGGCGTCCATCTCTTTCAGACGCGCCTTGAGATGTTCATTTTCTTCGCGCACATTGACAAGGTCAAAATACCTGTTCCAAAAAGCTGTAACGCCATCCTGAACGGCGCGCATGGACGCCAGAACAGCGCCCGTAACCTCAAGGCCGACAGTGGAGGCAAGGGTGTCCAGCGCACGGGTGCGCTGGTTCCAAGTGTACATGCCCAGAAAAAGAATGAGCACAATGCCCGCAATAATCAGAATGCGCCGCGATATCATTGTGCCCTCATGGGACGCATTTTTTTAGTTGTCTGAATGCGCGGTATCCCGGATGCCTGCTGTGCCCGCTTTGTTGTCTGTCAGGAGGTACAGATTTCTCTGAGAACATGAAGATTGTCGAGCGTTTTGCCCGTGCCTTTGACAACTGTCGTAAGCGGGTCGTCGGCCACGGTTATCGGCAGGGATGTTTCTTCACGCAGCAGTTGGTCAAGCCCCTTGAGCAGCGCCCCGCCTCCTGTCAGCACGATGCCTCTGTCCACAATATCAGCCGCCAGTTCCGGCGGCGTTTTTTCAAGAGCGATACGCACGGCCTGCACAATTTTGACAACCTGGTCATTGATGGCCTTGCGCACTTCAGCTGACGTTATGATGATATTTTGCGGAATGCCCGTCACAAGATCGCGTCCTTTGACTGTAAGCTGCTGTTCGGGGTCTTGGGGGTATGCGGAAGCGATTTTTATCTTGATCTGTTCAGCGGAGCTTTCGCCGATAAGCATATTGTACTTGCGTTTAACGTATTCCATGATGGATTCGTTCATCTTGTCGCCGCCCACGCGCTCAGACCGGGCATAAACGATTCCGGAAAGGGAAATGACGGCAACCTCGGTAGTACCGCCGCCTATGTCCACAATCATGTTGGAAGTCGGTTCCTGAATGGGCAAATCAGCACCGATTGCCGCAGCCATAGGCTCCTCAATAAGATACACCTCACGCGCACCGGCTGACTGTGCGGATTCCTTAACCGCGCGCTTCTCAACCTGGGTTATTCCTGTAGGCACGCAGATCATAATGCGCGGACGCACAAGACGGCGCGAATTGTGCACCTTGGCAATAAAATGGCGCAACATGACTTCCGTGATTTCAAAATCGGCGATAACGCCGTCCTTCATGGGGCGTATGGCCATAATATTGCCGGGCGTTCTGCCCAACATGCGTTTCGCGTCATGTCCCACAGCCAGCACCACGTTGTGGCCGCGGGTGTCTTTTTTGACGGCCACAACGGAAGGCTCGTTCAGCACAATACCCTGCCCCTTGACGTAGACGCAGGTGTTCGCCGTGCCCAGGTCAATGGCCAGATCATTGGAAAAGATACCCAGAAAAAAGTCTACAAATCTGGACATCATAGCAGTTGCCTCGCGGTTGTTGACAGATAAAGTGTGTTCCCAATCAAAAAAATTATCAGGCAAAACAATGGGGAAGTCAATAGGAAAGCGACCGTCATTTATTTTTCGAGAGTTTTCACTCATAGATAGCGCCAATGTTTGGTATTTCTCAAACAATAGCTGCAATGTCATGTTTTGCCACAATGTTAGTGACAAACCCACAATCTATCTTTATGTCAACATTCTCAAATACAGTATGAAATGCGCGGCAAAAAACCACGCCGCGCTTGCCATTCCTTCCTAATCGCTGTAGGAAAAACTTCTTCATGCGTGGACAAGCGCATTTTTACTTTACAGCGACATGAGGTGAAACTCCATGCCCCACAAATGCCCGCATATTTCCATCTCGCCCAATTACGTTGTGAATCGCATTTTGCGCATCAATATAGACGATTTCGCGGAATGGCCGGAAGCTGTGCGGCTGATGGCCATTGCCATTGCCGAAGAACTCTTCCTTGTGGCCTACAACCCCTTTATTGACGCCGCTATCGTGCGTGAAAGCGTACAGCGCCGCTTTGAAAAGGAATCTCTTTCCCTTGCCCACTACTACGCCACAGCCATCAGCGAAGGCATCACCATGTTCTGGTCCGCCCATGAGGCGGAAACGGACTTCCGCGCCAGACTCATTGAGGCCTTGCGGACCATTCTGCCCGACGAGTGCGTCCTAGCGCGTCCCGCGACACTGATCGAAACCGCGACCGACGCCACGGACCTGCGCATGGAACTGCCGCTTCTAGTTGTGGAGCCGGACACTACCGAACAGGTGGCCGAAATAGTCAAACTCGCCAACGACCTCAAATTCGCACTGATCCCGCGCGGCGGCGGATCCGGCATGACAGGGGGGGCGGTGCCGGCGCGCAAGCGCACCATCATTGTCAGCCTAACGCGCCTCACCCGAATCGGCCCTGTTGACCTGACGGAGATGACCGTCACCTGTCAGACGGGCGCTGTCACCCAGGATGTCATCACAGCGGCGGATCGGGCAGGTGCGCTTTTTTCCGTTGACCCGGCCTCAAAACTTGCTTCGACCGTCGGCGGCAATATTTCTGAAAACGCCGGCGGCCCCAGCGCCTTTGAATATGGCACAACGCTCGACAACCTGCTCTGGTGGCGAATGGTGACGCCCACAGGTGAAATCATCACTGTTGAACGCGAAAACCATCCCCGCCACAAAATTCTGCTGGGGGAAACCGCAAGTTTCGCGGTCAAGGACGTCAGCGGCGGCGTGCGCGCCATTGTACAGTTGCGCGGCGATGAAATCCGACTGCCCGGCCTGGGAAAAGACGTGACCAACAAGTCCCTAGGCGGCCTGCCGGGAATGCAGAAGGAAGGCGTGGACGGCATCATCACCGAAGCGGCATTCATTCTCCACAAAAAGCCCCTCTGTTCGCGGGTTATGGCGCTGGAATTTTTCGGGCGCTCCATGCACCCTGCAGCCGTTGTAGTGAGCGAACTTGTCACCCTGCGCGACCGCATACGCGAAGCCGGCGACTATGCTCGCCTTTCGGCGCTTGAAGAATTCGGCGCGAAATATATTCAGGCTATCGACTACAAACGCAAGTCTACAAAATACGAAGGGCTGCCCATTTCTGTCATCATCCTGCAATTGGACGGCGACGACGCCTATCTGCTCGACAAATCCGTCCGGGAAATCGTCGATGTGGTGGAACGTCAGGAAAATGTGGACAGCATTGTGGCCGCTGACGAAAAAGAGGCCGAGCGCTTCTGGGAAGACCGCCACAAGCTTTCGGCCATCGCAAAGCGCACGTCGGGATTTAAGCTCAACGAAGACGTGGTTATCCCCATAAACAAAATCTCCGACTTCGCGCTTTTTCTGGAACAACTCAACCTTGAATATACGGCGCAAGCATACAGACGCGCCCTTCAGGAAGTGGGCAGGCTCCCTGGGCTACCCCTAGACAACAAGGACTTTAACCACGAATTTTCACTGGCCTCCAGGGCAGCGTCCGGCGACGTGGCTTCCTCCGATCTTTCCGACACCGAGCTTTTTGCTAGGGCGGAGACGTTTTTGCGCGAAATGGCAGAAAAGCACCCGCATCTTGCCAAAAAAATCACAAAAATCAGCACTGCTATGGGGGCGTCCCGCATCGTCGTGGCAAGCCACATGCATGCCGGCGACGGCAACTGGCACGTAAATATTCCTGTCAACTCCAACGACCCCCTCATGCTGGAAAAAGCCGAGTCTGTCGCCTTTCGCGTTATGACAAAATGCCAGGAAATGGACGGGGAAGTTTCCGGGGAGCACGGCATAGGAATCACCAAGATTGCCTTTTTGAGCAAAGAAAAAATGGACGCCCTGCGCGCCTTCAAAGAGCGCGTTGATCCCCGTGACGTTATGAATCCTGCGAAACTTGTTTTCAGGGAACTGCCGGTGCGCCCTTTCACCTTTTCGTTCAACAGGCTCATTCACGACATTCGTGAAAGCGGTCTGCCGGACAAGGAAAATCTCATCAATCTGCTCACTGCCGTGCAAACCTGCACACGTTGCGGCAAGTGCAGGCATGTGTGCCCCATGAGCTATCCCGAACGCTCCATGCACTACTACCCGCGCAACAAAAACATGGTGCTGGGTATGCTACTGGAAGCCGTGTACTATTCCCAAGCAAATACCGGACGCATCGACGAAACGCTGCTCAAACATCTCCGCACTCAGGTGGAGCACTGCACCACCTGCGGACGCTGCGCGGCCAACTGCCCTATCGCCATACCCTCCGGCGAAGTGGCGCTCACGCTACGCACGCTGCTGGAACACGAAAACGCGGGCGGGCACCCGGTCAAAACACGCGTCCTTTCCTTTATAGCGCGAGATATTACTCACCGCGCGCCCAAACTGGCAAAAATGGCTTCACTGGGACAAAAATTTCAGAATAAGGCGCTTGGACTTATCCCGGACATATGGAAAAAGCGCATGGTAAGCCCCCTGTTTTCCGGACGCGGGCCAAAGATGGGCTACACAAATCTGTACGAATCGCTCAAACTCCACAAGGGCGCTGTGTTTGCGCCTTCAGAGCCTGCGCCGGGGATGCCCTGCGTCCTTTATTTCCCCGGCTGCGGGGGCGCGCTTTTTTATGACCGCATCGGCATCTCCTCGCTCATGCTACTGCTCAGGGCGGGTTTCGCCGTGGCCATGCCGCCCCGCCATCTTTGCTGTGGCTATCCCCTGCTGGCCGCCGGAATGGACATCCCCTTTGAAGACAATCTGGCGCAAAACCGCCAATACCTGTCCGCTATGCTCCACAATCTTGAAAAACAGGGCTTTGACTGCTGCCGGCTTGTCTCGGCCTGCGGCACATGCCGTGACAGCCTGTCCCGCCTTGCTCTCGGCGAGCAGTTTCCCAATCTTGAACAGTGGGATGTGGCGCAACTTGTCCTGCCGCTGTTGCGCAAGAAAGACATCATCTCGCCCGCTGGCGTGCCCGTTATTTACCACACGGCCTGCCATTGCGAATGGGCAAACGCGCACAAGGTCAAAAGCCGTATACAAACCGTGCGGGCATTAAGCGAGTTCGCCGATGTTCCTATCGCCTTGAGCGCCGAATGTTGCGGCGAATCCGGCATGGGGGCAGTTACCTCGCCGCAGATTTACAACAAGCTTCGCGCGCGCAAGATACAGAATCTCCGCATTGCGGTTGCGAAAGCGCCGGACGCCCAAATTCTGGCAGGTTGCCCTTCCTGCAAAATCGGCATTGGACGCTGCCTCATTGCCATGAAGGACGAAAAACGCTCTGTGCTACATGTGGCGGAATGGCTGGCCGGACTTTTTGACGGAGAGGACAGACGGCAGAGTTTCCGCAAAAAAATCAACGAAACAAGAGGCGACGTGCGGATTGTGGAGCTTTAGCCTTTGCCCGTGCCGGTTCTTTAACGGTAGCGGATACTGTCCCTGTTGTTCATCTCCGCATCCCTTGTCTGCGGAACCTCGCTGTAAAACAGCACCCCAGGGATGATGTCGGTTTCCCGCACAATCTGATCGTAAGCCCGTAAGGGCGCAAACGAGTTCAGCAACAGCGGCGCCAGCCCATAGACAATACCCAGCAGCACAGCTAGGGCAAGGCCAAGGCGCGTAAGGCGACTGCAAAACGATGGGCGCATATTTTTTGGTGGTATGAGGGGCGGCGCAAAAACCGGTAACCTTTGCGCCGCTGTTGTGTCAAATTTTTGCCGTGATGTCAGGGAAGACCAGATAAAACATGATATAGGCCATGAGCAGCGTCAACACTAGGTTGAAGCTCTGTCCGCACACGTACAGGATAATCGGCTTGCCGCCCTTGAAATAGTGCGCCAGTTCGCGGAAATTGGTGCCCAGACCGATAGAGGTAAAGGCCAGAACAAAGCACCATGTGCGCACAGGACCGGCAATTCCACGTACCAGACCTTCGTTCACCATTGCGCCGGAAAGATCGGGACCAAGACTTCCGCTAAGCATGGAAGCAAGGATTGAAGCGACGAGAAAGCCTATCACAAATTTGGGAAACCGGTTCCATATCTCGCCGATCCCCACGCTGCGCCCGGACATGCCCTGCTCTGCCGGCTCAACCTTGGTTGTCCAGTACAGGGCGACAAAAAACGCGGTGACGCCGATGAGCACGTTCTGAATCATCTTGATAGTCGCTGCCACATACATGGCTTTTTCGCCGAGAAACGCGCCCGCCGCGGCCACTGCACCCGTGGAGTCCACAGTGCCGCCGATCCATGCTCCGCCAAGCACTTCCGGAATGCCCACGGCCTTGATAAAGGCGGGCATGGCCACCATCATGATGGCTGTAAAGACAAGGGAAATGCCGATAGAAAGGGTCAATTCCTCCTTTTTGGCGCGGCAGGCCGCCGCTGTGGCAATGGCCGCCGAGGTACCGCACACGCTCATGTCGGCGGAGATGGTGATGTTCAGCGTTTTTGAAGATATTTTTAAGACTTTTTGGCCAAAGATGTACGTGGTGACAAGTACGATGGGCGTCACCACCCAAGCCACAAAAACTCCGGGAATGCCGATGGCGACAATTTTGTCAAACAGCACTTCCGCGCCCAGCAGCACAAGACCGGTTTTGATGTAGTATTCTGTCTGAATTGCCGGCTTTATCACAGACGGCGTACCCACAGTGTTCGCGATAAGCATGCCTATAATGATCGCCCATGCCTCGGCATTGATGCCGTATGTTCTCATCGTGGTTTGAGAGCCCATCATGAAGGCCAGATTGGCCACAACAAACACGCCGATAAAGGCCAGACCGAACTGTGCGATATTGTTGCCCATAAAGGCCATGCCGATGCCGAAAAACACAATCAGCACAACCATGAACACCGCAAGGGTGGGGAACAGGTTCATGGGCTTGGCCAAAGCCTTTGACGTCGTCCCCTTGGCCTTGCGCCAAGCGTTTATCTTTGTTTCCGCCTCGGCGTTGAGCCAAGAGTCCTTATAGCCCGCATCCTCGGCGGCTTTCTGGGCCACTTTTGCGTTTTCCAGCGTGGCTGCCTCGGCAGCTTTTGCGCTGTCAGTGACCGGCTTTGCCCTGGCATTGGCCGCATCTACGTCTTCTTTTGCAACATAAAAGGATTCCAGCGGATTGTCCTTCCAGACGCCCGGGGTCCTAGTGTAGGAGGCGATGGTCTTGCCCTCCGAGCTGTCCCGCGCACGAAGTTTCTTTTTTGATTCCTGGGCGGCGTACCACTCAATGGTTTTGAAAGGCGCTTTTTCCGCGGCCGCCGCCATAATCTGATTGGCCGTCGTCACTGTTTCCCTGAACTTCAGCGGCGTCTGCGCGGCAAAGAGCGTATAGCCGATTATCAGCACCAGAAAACCGAGCCAGATCGCCCAGTAGTCCTCTTTTTTCCACAAATCCGAGAATTTCGCCCGCCCGTCATCCACCACAACATTTGTATTTTCAGTACTCATGACGCTCCGCCTGTACGCAATCACACGCATCTTCTATTACACTGCCATAATACTTCTCCCTATATACCCGAGCAGGGCAACAGCACAAGCAAAATTCGGCAAAACAGTCGCGCAGGCCAAATAAAATTCTTTGTCATATTCACGCGGTACTTTTCGATGAAATAACCGCCAGTTAGAATGGCCAGATTATTGGTATCAGCACCGAACAGACAATCATCTCCAGGATGACCAGCGGCGCGCCCACTTTCATGTAGTCCATAAACCGGTAATTGCCCGCGCCCAGCACAAGGGTGTTCGGGGGAGTGCCCACAGGCGTCGCGAATGCGCACGAAGCCGCGATAGCGATGGACATGATGACCGCATGGGGCGACACGTCGATTCCGACGGCTATGGACAGCCCCAGAGGGCAGAGCAGAGCCGCTGAGGCAGTGTTGGACATGAACTGCGTAAACCCCGCAGAAAGGATAAAGAGCACGGTGCAGAGGAGATAGGGCGAGGGTTTGTTGCCGATAAACTCAATAACATTATCGGCAATAATTTTTCCCGCGCCGCTTTTATCAAGGGCAATGGCCACAGGCATCATACCCGCAAACAGAAAAATGGTCACCCAGTCAATGCCCCGGTAAGCCTTTTCTTCAGAAATACAGCCGGTCAACACCAGCACGATTGAGCCTGCCACCGCCACCATTTCCAGCGGAAAACGCTTGATATCCAAGGCCATGACCGCGATAACAGCCAGCAGCGTCAGCCCGGTGATGAGCATTTTCACGGAATTTTCATTTTTGGCTTCCGCATGTTCCGCGGCATGATCTTCAGCATGCCGCAGGGCATCGTCCGCATGCAGATTGTCATTCGGCAAAAGCCTGTTGCCCACAAGCATCATATAGGCCATGCCGACAACAGTCACGGGGATACCTATCAGAGCGAATTCAAAAAAGTGAAAAGGGGCGATGGAATTTGCCGTAAGAACGGCGTTGGCCAGGATATTGGGAGGCGTGCCCACCAGCGTCATGGTGCCGCCAAGGCCGGCGGCAAAGGCAAGCGGCATCAGGTGGCGTGACGAAGACAGGTTTGCCGCAGAGCAAATGGCAATCACCACGGGCATGAGGGCCGCAGTGGTGCCGGTGTTGGACGAAAACGAGGAAAGGACGGCCGCGACAAGCATAACTCCAAACATCAGTCCCTTGTCACCCGTGCCGAAAACACGCACAACGCTTGCGCCAATTTTTTGCGCAAGCCCGGTATGAAACATTGCCGTGCCTATAACGAACATGCCCGCGAACAGAACGACCGTGGAATTGGAAAGGCCGGAGAAAACCTGCTGCGGCGTAATGACCCCGCAAAGACCCAACGCCATGGCACCGGACATGGCCGTCACGGCCAGCGGAATGACTTCTGTGACAAAAAAAATCGCCATCACAGCAAGCACAAGCAATGTTATTGTGGCCGGGCTGAAGAATTCCATAGTAATCCTTTTACAGTATTAACCATATACAATGTGTTGTAGCGGCTTGTCAAACCATGGGTTTGTCCGGTGTCAGGGAGACTCTCACCTAGACAGTACGGTCAGACCGTCTATGGCAAACCCCGTGCAGGGCAAAGGTCTTCGAAATCAAACGGATGATTGGAATTCATAGAGCGGATATCATCATGGCACAGGGGATTTCCCCGGAAAGATGCCGGAGACATGGATTGCATCTGATATCGCCAGGTTAAAAAACCTTGACTCGGGGGACGGGTCTAGATATGCCCTACTATACCGCCAACTACATCTTGCGCAACGGACGCGATACGCGTACACTGTACGTGTTGTGGCGTTCAGGACGCGCAGTATCTCACTATCAAACATAAGGAATCCAGCATGAAACTTACCGTACGTCTCTCTTTGCTGATCATTGCGGTGCTTCTGGCCGCGCTGGCCTGCGGGGCTTCAATGGCCGCGTCCAGAACCTTCGTCATATCGCCCTTTGCCGTCAACGCGCCGCAAAGCTACGCCTATCTCTCAAAAGCCCTGCCGGCATCCCTACAGACAAAGCTCACCCGTCCAAGCTCCCTAGAAGCCCGCCCCTCCCAGTCTAAAATCGCCTCCCAAGCGGACGCCAAAAAGGCGCTGGCCTCATCCGGCGCGGATTTCGCGGTCTGGGGCACAGTAAGCGTCACGGGCAACGAGTGCACGGTTGAGATCAACAGCATGGACAAAGCCGGAAAACTCTGGACCAAGGTGGACCAAGGACTACTAAGCGCCTTGAACGCTACAATCCAGAGACTGGGCGCGGCCCTTGGCGGCGAGGCCTTCGGCCTGTCCGGCATGGGGGCTGTCTCCGCAAACGGCAGACAGATGGCCAACCGCATGAATTCGGACATTGTGGTGAACGAAACCGGACAGCAGCAGGTGTACCTGAACCCGCAGTTCCGCTATCAGGGGGCGGGCGACGGCTCGCGCCTGCGCAGCCAGCGTCTGAAAGAAGGCATGGTTGATATGGCCGTCGCCGACCTTAACGGCGACGGGAAAAATGAAATCGCCGTGCTCCACGAACACAAACTTGTCGTCTATGTCTGGGGCGACGACGGACGCCTCAAGCCGCTTGGGGAAACTGTCGTCTCCCAGTCCAATCTCAATTTTTCCATGCGCGCCATAGACCTTGACGGCGACAGGGCAAAGGAGTTGGTTGTCGCGACCTTTGAATCCGACAGCAACCGGCCCTACACGTACTTTTTCAGCTTCAAGGACAACAAACTGGCG
Organism: Candidatus Desulfovibrio kirbyi; assembly: GCA_013374015.1. GTDB lineage: Bacteria > Desulfobacterota > Desulfovibrionia > Desulfovibrionales > Desulfovibrionaceae > Desulfovibrio > Desulfovibrio kirbyi. The sequence goes on along the minus strand of BLLL01000007.1, from coordinate 143,102 downwards.
CAGGCGGCTGAGCGTATCCCCATGTTCGCCGGCGTTGTCAACATGCCGCCCAACTACACACCCACGCTTGTAGGGCAGGCATGGGATTCGGTCAAGCTCTTTGCCCCGGCCGTACGGCTGATGATAAAAACAGGCAACAAATACGCCGCCGGCTCAAAACTTGATCTGCCCGCGGGCGCGAACGTCTTCAACATCGCCTGGATTCCCGCCGGCAAGGACTTGCAGACAGACCAGCTTGTCATGCTCACAGACAATGAGCGGCTGCGGCTGTTTCAGGGCAACGCTCACACCCAGATACACACCACGATGGAGCAGTTTTCCGGCTCGGCCACAGGCATGGAATTCTACAAGGCCGTGCCCGGACTCGGCGTGGACCGCAACGTGCAACTGCCCAGCAAATACTACGCCCCCACCCGCATGATCGCTGTCGACCTCGGCCATACCGGCGAATACGTGCTGCTGGTCAGCAAGCCTGTTTCCACAGCCGCCCAGATATTTGACAGATACCGCTACTTCCCCCAAGGCGAGGTGCACGCCCTGTACTGGGACGGCGTGGGCCTCGGGCTGAAATGGAAAACGCGGCGCATACGCGGCTCAGTCGCGCAGATCGACCTTGCCGACGCCAACAACGACGGCATACTTGACCTTGTTGTCGGGCTGAACACCACGCTGGAACTGGGCATCGGCAGCCGCCAGGCCATAATCACGGCCTATCCGCTGGACGTTTCCCAAACAAACCCCAACACGCCGACGGATTTGACGGATTTTGAAGTGACGCCGACCCGGTAGCCATGCGTATTCTTGTGATCGGCTCAGGCGGGCGGGAGCACGCCCTTGTGTGGAAATTCGCCCAAAGCGCACACACTCTGTTCGCCGCGCCGGGCAACGGCGGCACACAGCGCGAAGGGGCAATCAACACGCCCATCGCCGCTGACGACATTGACGGCCTTGTCGCCTTTGCCCGCAAGGAAAAAATGGACCTCGTGGTTCCGGGGCAGGAACTGACCCTGACCTTGGGCATCGCCGACCGTCTGCGCGTGGAGGGGATACCCTGTTTCGGGCCGGATGCCTTCGGGGCGCGCATTGAGGGCAGCAAGGCTTTTGCCAAGGAGATTATGGCACGCGCGGGCGTGCCCACAGCTCGGCACGCGGTATTCAGCGACGCAAACGCGGCGGTTGACCACATACGCGCGAACAACGCGCCGCTGGTCGTCAAGGCCGACGGCCTAGCCGCAGGAAAAGGCGTTGTTGTGGCCCGCACCACGATGCAGGCCATTGAGGCTGTGAACGCGCTTATGGGCGCGGTCGGGAATCGCGTGCTCATTGAGGAATGCCTGGAAGGCGAGGAAGTTTCACTGCTCTGCTTTTGCGACGGGCGCGTGACCGCGCCCTTACCTTCGGCTCAGGACCACAAGACCGCATGGGACAACGATGAAGGCCCGAACACCGGCGGCATGGGCGCGTACAGCCCGGCCCCCGTCCTGAGTGACGCCGACCTTGAATCAATGACCGATTGCTTTATCCGCCCCATCCTCAAAGAACTGTCCACAGCAGGGCATCCCTTTGTGGGGGTGCTGTATGCGGGCATCATGTTGACTTCCGAGGGGCCGAAAACGCTGGAATACAACGCCCGCTTCGGTGATCCGGAATGCCAGCCCCTGCTCATGCGCATTCAGGGAGATCTCGCGCGGATTATGTTGGACTGCGTCAACGGCTGCCTTGATCCGGCAAGCGTCGTGTACAGCGCGCAAACTGCCCTGGGCGTCGTGCTCGCGGCAAAGGGCTACCCGAACGCCTACTCCAAGGGTCTTACAATCACCGGCATTGACAGGGCTGAAGCCGCGACCGGAGTCAAGGTGTTTCACGGCGGCACGATTCTGCGAGATGCGGCGCTTTTTTCCAACGGGGGGCGTGTGCTCTGCGTCACCGCTCTTGGAGACAGCCTGCGGCAAGCCCACAAAGCCGCCTACGCCGCTCTGGAAAAAATCAACATGCCGGACGGTTTTTACCGAAAGGATATCGGAATGAAGGGCATACGCCGTCTGGAGCAAAAATGACGACTCCTGCGGACGTTGTCATTCTGATCGGTTCCAAATCCGATGAGGCGCTTGTCGCCCCGTGTGTAGAAATTCTGCGCGACTTGGGGATTGCCTGTGTGTTCACGGTCAGTTCCGCCCACCGCACGCCGGAGCGCACCCGACGACTCATCAGGGAGCATGAGGCCGCCGGCGCGCGGGTCTTTGTCTGCGCGGCCGGCATGGCGGCGCATTTGGCAGGGGCCGTCGCCGCCCACACCACACGCCCGGTTATCGGCATTCCCATAGCTGGAGAAACGCTTGGGGGAATGGACGCCCTGCTCTCCACAGTGCAGATGCCGGCTGGTTTCCCCGTGGCAACGGTGGCCCTGAACAAGACCGGGGCGCGCAACGCCGCTTGGCTCGCCGCGCAGATTCTGGCGCTCTCCGATCCGGAATTGCGCGATAAGCTTGAAAAAAAACGCGCCCGGATGCGTGACGCCGTGGAAGCGGATGGCGAGGTAATCACCAATAAGTACGCGCTTTAATTGCGTAAGCGCGCCGGCAACGCAAAATACAAACGCGCCGCAAAATCAAAGCATATACCGGGCAAAAAAGACGCCCACCAGAACAGACGGTGCTTGAGGAAAAATTTTCGCCAAGGCGCGATAACGGCCCGCGCTTCACGCCCCTCGCCCTCGCGCCAGAGCGATACGGCCTTTTGAAAGGCCGCCCTGCGCGTGAGCAAAGCGACTAGGGAGGAGTGCTCCGTGTCATAACCCGGATAAAGCCGGCGGTGCTTGTCCAGAATATACAGGGTTTCGTCCGCAAACTGTCCGAACCTGCGGAAGGTCGTGTTGCCGGAGTGAACGCGCCACACGGTGAGCGGCTCGTCCACAAAATCCACTTCCCAGTCGTGGGCGATGCGGTAAAAAAGGTCTGCCTCCTCGCAGACGTTGAGGCTTTCGTCAAACGCCCCGCCGGACGCCTCCCGGGCGGACACGGCAACGAGCGCCTCGGCCCGCGCCATGGCCGACGACATGGAAATCCACTGCCGCTCCATAAGCTGGGCGAACACAACGCCACGCGCGGGCTTGGCCTCGGCAAACTGCCGCTTGAGCGCGCGCTTGCCCTCCAGCAGTTCCGTGTCTGTGCACACAAGGCCAAGACGGGGGTTTGCCGCAAAGAGCGCCATCTGCTTTGCAAGTTTTTGCGGACGCCACAGGTCGTCACAGTCCAGAAAGGCCACATGCTCCCCGCGCGCCCGGGCCAGCGCCAGATTGCGCGCAACGCCAAGCGGCACTGTGGTTTGTCCTCTGAAATAGCGCAAACGCCCGTTGCTTTGCGCGCGCATTTTGCGCGCTATGGCCGCGCTGTCGTCTGTCGAGGCGTTGTCCCAGAAAATAATTTCAAAATCTTCAAATGACTGCCGCAAAAGGCTGATCAGCGCCTCCTCCAGATAACGGGCGCTGTTGTAGCAGTTCATGACAACGGAAACGCATGGCCGGCGCACTGCCCCTCCCTCCTGTCAGACCCTTGCCGCACGTGCGAGAGCGTCGCAGACAGTTTTCACATCCCCGTCGCTCAGGCCCGGGTGCAGGGGCAGGGTCACAAGCTCAGCATACAGCCGCTCTGTCGCCGGCAAAGGGCCGGCCCTGAAAAAACTCAACAAATGGTTTGGCTTGTAGTGTGTGCCCGTGGGGATGCCCGCAGCGGCGAGCGCCGCCTTTACCCTGTCTTTGCGCCCGTCCGAAATACGCACAGGCAAAATGTGCGGCACAATAAAATCTTCCGGATCGGATTGCAACAGCGCCACACAGGGCACATGCGCCAGGCATCGGGCATAGAGCGCCGCGAGCCGTCGGCGCGCCGGGGCGAATTCCGTTTTCAGACGGGAAAGCTGCACACGGCCGATGGCGGCCATAATATTGCTCATGTGGCAACGGTAGCCCTGGCGCTTCACGTCCGGGTTCCAAGATCGTTCTCCGGCGAAACGCCGCACGGCGTCCTGTTCCACCGAAAGCAGGCGCGCGTCGGAGGCTGCGGCAGCCGCCTGCCTGTCAAACGCCACAATGCAGCCGCCTTCTCCACAGGTAATATTTTTTATGCCGTCAAAACTGAAACAGACCATATCGCCGAAACTGCCGATTTTGCGCCCGCGGTGCGAACACCCGAAGGCGTGGGCCGCGTCTTCCACAACGCGCAGGCCCTTGCGCCGCGCAAAATCATACACATCGTCCAGCCGCCAGGGGTTACTCGCATAGTCCACCGGCATGACGGCAACGGTGTTTCCGGTGAGCCTTTTTTCCGCATCGCGCAGGTCAAGCGTGCCGGTTTCCGGTAGCGCGTCACAGGCCACAGGCACACAGCCCGCCGCGCTCACAGCCTGAAAGGAGGCGACAAATGTAAGAGAAGGCACAAGCACCTCAGCCTTGCCGCCGATGCGCCCGCACCGGGCGACCACTGCTTCCACAGCCAGATGCAGCGCGGCGGTGCCGGTATTCACTGCAATGACCTGCCAAGGTTCAACGCCGAAAAAGGCCGCCAGTTCTTCCTCAAACAGGCGCACCTCGTTGCCCATGCCAAGATAGCCGTCATCCAAAAGCACACGGCTGACAGCATCGGCTTCAGGCTTGCCGACAATGGAACGTGAAAGACGCAACTCCATCCCATCCCGACCTCCCACGCCGTGAGTTACAACACGTCGAGGTTCATATCGCTCAATTTCGGCCTGCACAAACCGACCGCCCTTTCCCGGCAGTAGGGCTGAAAGCATTTCCGGTGTTTCGTTCTGCGGTGTAATACGTGACAAACACGCGCCTCCTGACAGTTACTTACAAATAAAGATAGCAATTGCCATATCATGCAATCAGCATGGCATCCCCGTAGGAAAAAAACCGGTACCCGTTCCGCACGGCTTCGGCATATGCGCGCAGCACGCGCTCCCTCCCCGCAAAAGCGGCCACAAGCATGAGCAGAGAGGATTCCGGCAGGTGAAAATTTGTCAACAGGGCGTCTGTCACGCGGAATTTACGGCCCGAATAGAGAAAAATATCTATCCAGCCGCTGTAAGGCAATACCCTGCCACAAAGCTCATCAACCCCTTCCAAGGCGCGCGCGCTGGTTGTGCCGATAGCCAGAACAGGACGCCGGCCGGCCTTTGCCCTGTTGACGGCGCCGGCCGCCGCTTCGGAAATTTCAATATATTCTTTGTGCATACGATGGTGACGTATGTCGTCGTGGCGCACCGGGCTGAAGGTTCCGTAGCCCACATAGAGCGTTATTTCCACCCACTCAAAACCCTGCCGGACAAGGTTTTCGCGCATGGCTCTGGTAAAATGCAGACCGGCGGTCGGGGCAGCGGCAGCGCCGATTTTGCCATCGTTTGCGTAAACCGTCTGATAGCGGGCGGCATCTTCCTCGTCGTCCGAGCGTTTGATATAAGGCGGCAAGGGGATATGCCCAGTCGCCGCAAATGCCCTTGCCAAATCGCCCTGCCAAGTCAAACGCACACGCCGCTCGCCGAAGGAGCCTGTTTTTTCCAGCACGGTCAGATTGATGCCGGCGCCGAAAACAATCTGCTCGCCATCGTTCACAGCGCCGCCCACCCTCAAAAGACCGTGGGCTTCGGCGGTGAAAACGTCGTCGCCGGCTCTCCTTGCGGATTTGGCCTGACGCGTAAGCAACGGCAGCGGCGTGAGCAGCAAAAACTCCACCTTGCCGCCGGTCGTGCGCGAACCGATCAGACGCGCCGGCAAAACGCGCACGTTGTTGGCAACAAGCAGGGCGTTTTTCGGCAAACAGTCCGGCAGGTCTTCAAAGCGTCTGTGGGCAAGCGCGAGGTCGCCCGCGCGCGGCATCACCAAAAGCCGCGAATCGCCGCGCTGTTCGGGCGGAAACTGGGCTATGCGCTCTGGAGGCAACTCATAGCGGTAGCCGCCCAATAAAAAATCAGTTTCGTCAAACGTATCTGCTTTCACTGCGCGCCGGTTCCCTTACTGCGGCTGCGCTTAATTTTTCATACTTTGAGACGCCGGTCAATGGGATAATCGGACATTGTTAATTCGCGGGCACGGCGACTCTTGCTGGTGGTCGGGATGTCGCGTATTGATTGGAACAAGCGGTCGATTATCGACAAAAACAGGCGACGGCGGAAATGCCCCGTATGTTCATCTTTAGAGACGACAAAATGGCAGGACCGCATCTGACATAACGCGACAAAAACTGGAGCAATCATGGAAAAAACACGTTGCGTATGGGCTGGCGGCCTTGATCTGGCGATCCGCTATCATGACGAGGAATGGGGTGTCCCCCGCTATGACGACTTGGGCCAGTTTGAGTTTCTCACTCTGGAATCCGCACAGGCGGGCCTCTCCTGGAATACCATTCTCAAAAAACGCGAAGGCTATCGGCGCTGCTTCGCCGAATTTGATCCGGAGCCTGTGGCACGCTTCACTGATCGTGATGTGGATCGTCTGATGGCGAACGCTTCCATTGTGCGCAATCGCAAAAAAATAGACAGCGCCATCGGTAACGCCAAGATTTTTCTGGACATCGCCGCAAAGCACGGCAGTTTTTGCAGGTGGTTCTGGGGATTTGTGGGTGGAAAACCTATCCAGAACGCCTGGAAAGACATGCGGGAGGTGCCTCCTACAACTCCTCTCTCCGATGCCGTCGCTAAGGAAATGAAGAAGCTTGGCTTCAAATTCATGGGCAGCAGCATCGTCTACGCTCACATGCAGGCCACGGGGATGGTCAACGATCATCTTGTCACCTGCTTCCGCTACGAGCAGGTACGCGCTTTGTCGGACGGCAAGTGACCCTGTGCTTATGCATGGCGATTGTATTCAGAACATCAAAACCTGACATTCCAAGCAGTTCAATATCCAGCAGAATGAGGTTCAGGAGGATTTCAGTTGTAGCACAAGGCCACCCTTCAGGAAAAGGATGGCCTTGTGCTACAAACCGAGTCAGGCATAGGGTTTGTTAGTGAGCCACTACGCGGAAGTCGTCGCGGCGATTTTTGGACCAGACGGATTCGCCGCTACCCTGAGCCACAGGATTTTCCTTGCCGTAGCTGATCATTTCAAGCTGCCCCGGGCTCACGCCAAGCGTGACAAGATATTCATAGGCTGCGCGGGCACGGCGTTCGCCAAGCGCCAAGTTGTATTCCTGGGTGCCGCGTTCGTCGCAATTGCCTTCAATACCCACACGGATGCTGTTGTACTTTTTGATCAGTTCAGCCTTGTTTTTCAGCAGATCCTTGTATTCGGGTTTTATGTCGAATTTGTTAAACGCAAAATACACACGAGCGTCTGTAATTTGCTCGATTGCTGCGCGCATTTCCGGAGTCAGGCCATCGTCATAGCCGGCACCTGTTTTTTTTGCGCAGCCAAAACTAGCGGCCAAGGCCATCATCAGCGAAAGAATAAGAGCAATACGTTTCATTGTGTCCTCCTGAACAACACATCAAATAAAATACCTTCCATTTTTCCGTACCACACGGGGTCCCATGACCGCGCTTAACAAATGGTATCCGGATGGATGAATTTGTCAAGCTGTAGATAGTATTTTTTTCCTTGTTTGTCAAAAAAAATTTGAAGAGCCTGCGAGTGTTTTTTATTTTTGCGCTGCCGGCGTATTCCAGCGCGGAAAAGAGGCTGGCCCGCCGCCGGTGGGTATCTGTTTTGCATCGCCGCCGTGGCGTGTGGTCAGATAAATGCCGCGCCCGCCGCCGCGTGAGGAAGCAAATGCGATAAAATAACTGTCCGCGCAAAAAGAGGGCTGTTCGTCACTGCCCGGGCCGAAGCTGATTTGGCGTTCCATGCCGGTTACCATATCCTGCACAAAAATACGGTGTCCGAAATCTGTCATACGGCTGTACACAACCAGTGTCCCGTCGTGGGAGAGGTTTGCTTCGGAGTTGTAGGCGCCGTTTCTGCTTACGCGGGTAACGCTGCCGTTGTTCAGGTCTTTAAGAAAAATCTGCGGTCCGCCCATGCGTGAGGAGGTAAAGGCCATTTTGGTGCCCGTGCGGTCAAACGTAGGGGAAACATTGATTGCTTCGCTCTGCTCCAGCACGCGTTCTTTTTGAAAAACGTGGTTGAGAAGAAAGATTACCGGATATTTGCCGTTGGAAAGCGCTACGGCAACTTTGTTGTCCGGCATGAAAGCAGGGCCGATGACCACATTGCCGGGGAAGCGTATACGCTGCACCTTGTTGTTTGAATGGTCCCAGACGCCCAGTGCATGCGATTTCTGGTCGATATGGCTGAACACCACAAAACGTCCGTCAGGTGACCACGCCGGCGAGAGAGCTTCGCCCGGCATATTGGTTATCTGGCGCAGATCGCGTCCCATGGGTTTGATCAGCCAGACATTGGCGCTCATTGTGCCGGTTTTTTTTACAAAGGCAATGGTGGAACGGAAAAAGGCGCCGTTGCCGGTCAGGGCTTCCAGCAGATCGGCGCAGAATCGGTCGGCTACTTCCGGCAGATCTCTTGTTGTGACGTTTGGGTATTCCTTGCCGAAGAGGCGGCCTCCGGTATTTGTTTCAAACACCCGCATCTGCACGGCCTTTGTACCGCTGTCGCCGCCGGGCCAAAATGTTGTGACCACAATGTCAGAACCGGCAAGCTGAAAGCGTTTGAAGTCAAAATTTGGCGGTTCATAGCCTGCCATCAGTGTGCCGCCCAGCACGGCATTGGGGGAGGTGAGACGCATAAAGGGCAGAATATTCAGATTTTGTTCAACAAGGTGCTGTAAGGTCTGCCCCATGCCGGAGGCTTCGGCCTGGGGGCCTTTGATGGGAGTGGCCAGTGCCAGATTGACGATGTTTTGCCCCGGCCCGTAGATATCAACGCGCAGAGCGGCATACGCCGCGCTTTCGCAGGCAGGCCAGAGGGCAAGCGTCATAAAAAGAAGAATTTTTTTCATGGTCTGTCTACCTCGCAGTATCTGTTTTCAGTTGTCGGCGCACTAGGTTGAGGGTGAGATCCAGTGTATTTGCCGATGATTGCGGGCGGCGGCTTCACGTGCCCGAGTTTGCCGATACTTCGCATTACATAGGCGTCAAGCCGCAAGTCGCCGCTGCTTTGTGTGATTTCATAGTGGCGGATTTTGTGGCCTAATCTACCGGCGTCAGGATAAGACGCATCTCTTCCTCTGTCAAATCAGAGGCGGATTTTTGAGCCGGTTGTTTTTTGTAGGTTTTGCTCCGGCAGGTCCTTGCCCGAGTCTTTGGCGACAGACTGGGCGCGTTCCCGCGCCCGTCTTCGATTGCGCTATTGTGTGTGCATCAGCGTCCTATCAGTTCGTCCAGCGTGAACACAAGATCAAGGTCTGTGTATTGTTGTGAAGGCGGCGGCGGAAATTGCCCGGCCTGACCTGTGCGCAGTACGGCATTGACTGCGGATGCATCAAACTGGCTGTTGCCGGAGCCTTGAGAGAAAACTGCCTGCAACACCTTGCCCTGCATGTCGATCTTGACGCGGACAACGCAGATCAAATTAGCGCGCCCTGCTGACGCGAAACCCCAATTTGGGCGTACAGCCAGCATGACTTGCCCTATATACACATCCCCGAGTCCACCGCCGCCGGGGCCATCGCCTTCCCCGCCGCCGCCTCCGCGGTTGCCCCCTGCCCGTCTTTGCGCTTGGGCAAGTGCCCGCTCTATGGCGTTGCCGCGGTCGCCCGAATCAGCGCGGGAAGATGCCTTGCGCTGCGCCTGTTCCAGCGCCACAGTTATCGGGTCAACATTGGGCGGCTTTGGCAGATCGGTTTTTTTTTCTTCTTTTTTGGGTTTTTCTTCAATCTTTGACGTCGGCTTTGGATGAGTGGTCACAGTCTTCGGTTCCGGTTTCACATCGGGTTTTTTTATAGGTGCTGCCCTGTCCTTCGGCGGCTCCGGAATTTTTATCAGGTCCTGCGCAAGGGCCCGCTCGGGCGCTACTATTTCAGCCTTCGGCGCCGGCGCTTCGGGCGCTTTTAGGGCGTCGTCGCTCTGTGCGCCCATATGCCCTAGGATAGGAGACAGCGTTCTGTTGCCGCCGGGCGGTCCCTCCACAAGGCTTATCATAACCGACGGCGCGTCCAGACGTAGCAAAGGACGCTGCGGCCAGAACAGGACAAGTAAAAGGACTGCCAGATGCAGGCACAGGGAAAGGACATACGAGGCCAGCCGCATGCAGACCTACTTTTTTGTAGGGGCGGCGGATTTGCCGCCGCGAGTGTCCGGCTGCTCGGCGACAACACCAAGCTTTTCAATGCCGACAGCTTTTATATGCCCCATAACTTCCACAACAATGCCGTAAGGTACTTCCTTGTCCGCCTGCAAAAACAGACTGTTATTTTTTTCTTTGACAAGACGCTGGAGATAGCCTTCCAGATCTTCCATTGTGTCGACACCGTATTCGTCCAGAAAAATTTTGCCGTCCCGGCGCACGGTCAGCACCATGTGGTCAGCTTCCGTGGGCAGGGCTTGCACGTGCTGTGTCTGCGGCAGGTCCACATCCAACCCCTGGCTCATCATAGGGGTGGCCACCATAAAGATAATCAGGAGCACCAGCATTACGTCAACAAAGGGCGTTACGTTGATTTCCGAAACAAATCTGCCGCCGTTGCCTACGCTGGAAGCCATGGCTAAAGCTCCGTGGCGCCGGTGCGCTGCACTGGCCTGTGGGCATTGAGTTCACGCTGGACGCGGTTGAGAAAAACGCTTGCGAAATTGACGAGCAGCGTGTCCATCTCGGAAAGTTTGCCCATAAAGACGTTAAAGCCCACGGTAGCCGGAACCGCAACGCCAAGGCCGATGGCTGTCGCAACCAGCGCTTCGGAAATGCCGGGCGCAACAGTGGCCAACGAAACAGATTTGAGCATGCCGATAGAGTGAAAGGAGCGCATGATTCCCCAGACAGTACCGAACAGCCCGATAAACGGGGCGGTATTGGCAGTTGTAGCAAGCAGGGAAAGGGAATGCTGCATGCGCGCCATTTCGCTGCCGACTCCCTGACGCAGGGCGCGGCGGACGTTGTCCACCACAACTTCGCTGGAGTTGCCGAGTTCTTTTGATTTGTTGAATTCCTGCACGCCCTGGTGCGCAATGTAGTATAGGGGCGATGTGGGGTCGCTGCCCAAAATCTGTACGGCTTCACGTAGGGTTGCGGCTTTAATGAAGCGCTCTGTGCCGTCTTGGGACTTACGGTTGGCCGCGTTGAGCATGATGAATTTTTGAATCATCAGGCCCCAGCTTGCAACAGACATGAGCGCCAAAAGGGCAAGCACAGTTTTGGCGACCAGCCCCGCTTGGGCGATCATTGAGATAACACTGAATTCCATATGGTTCTCCGTGGCAAAAAAAGCGTCAGAAGTTGAAAGCTTTGCACCAGAGAATGCAACGGATAGGGTATTTTTTCAAGAGTTTTTTTAGATTATTTTTAATTCCGGCAAATTTGGACGGTTCACTCCTGCGGCGTCAGGAAGGGTGTCGGAGCGGAAAGCACCATTTTGCTGTTGTTTTTAAAGGAAGTTCGCAGCGTTTCAAGCCAGCGCACATAGGCATAAAATTCCGGCGATCTGTTGTAGGCTTTGGCATAGGTAGCCGCCGCCTCGGCGTCGCCCTTGCCCCGTTGCACCTCGGCGTTGCGTGATGCCTCCGCAAGAATTACGGCGCGCTGGAGATCCGCGTCAGAACGAATGCGCGTGGACTCTTCCTCTCCTTCGGAGCGGTACTGCTTGGCCTGACGTTCACGCTCCGCTCGCATGCGGCCAAAGATGGCGCGCTGGTTCTCAGGTGGAAGATCGGTACGTTTTATGCGCACGTCAAGCACTTCCACGCCAAAATTTTTCATTAAATCCGAAACCTTGTTGGTGACCTCCTTCATGATGTCCGCACGATGGGAAGACACGACTTCCGTAAGCGTGTATGCGCCGACGAGCGCGCGCAACTGGGAGTAAACAACATCGTCAAGGCGGGCCTGCGCGCCGGGGATGGTGCGCATGGTCTGGTAAAACTGCAAGGGGTTGATGATGCGCCAGCGGGCGTAGTTGTCCAGCACAATGGCCTTTTTGTCCACGGTGAAGGCCTCGCGGGAGCGGGCTTCATAATCCAGCACGCGGGCGTCAAAATAGATGACATTCTGGATAAAGGGGAGTTTGAGGTGCAGCCCCGGGTCATAAACGCGCGAGAGCGGTTCGCCGAGCTGCAATATCAGGGCGGATTGAGTCTGGTGTACGGTAAAGATGCACTGAAAGCCCACAATCAGGACAGCCAAGAGCACGGAAAATGAAAGCAGGGGATTTCTGGACATTATTTTGCCTCCGTCCTAGCAGGGGAAAAGCCACTCAAACCCGGCAGGGGCAGGTAGGGCAGGGTGCGCCCCGCGGTTGCACTGTCCATGAGCACTTTTTCGTTTGCGCCTGAAAGAATTTCTTCAATAGATTCGTAATACAGACGCTGCCGCGTGACCTTAGGGGCTTTTTTGTACTCTACGCGCAGAGCGTCAAAACGCGTGGATTCGCCTACTGCGCTCTGGACGCGCGTGGCGCTGTAGGCGTCCGCCTGATTGCCTATGGCCGCTGCCTGACCGCGCGCGCGCGGCAGCAGTTCATTGCGGTAGGCCTCAGCCTCATTGACGATGCGGCTTTTGTCCTCGCGCGCGCTGGCCACATCCTTGAACGCATCAATAACATCCTGCGGCGGGTGCACATCTTGCAGCTGCACGGCAAGAACCTGCATTCCAACGCCATAACGGTCAAGAATTTTTTGCAGAAGCTGTGTGGCGTCGCTTTGTATCTTGAGTTTTCCGTCAGCGATGGCGGCGTCTATCTGGCTGTTGCCGATAACTTCGCGCATGGCGGCTTCCGCCGCATTGCGCACAAGCGCCGCCGGGGCGGTCACATTAAAAAGATAGGCCACAGGGTCGCTAATTTTGTATTGTACGCTGAACTGCACATTGACGATATTTTCATCGCCGGTGAGCATGGAGGCCTCTTCAGGAACAGTGCGCAACTGCCCCTGCTGGAAAGAGGCACTTTGTCCCACTGAGCGGAAGCCGACTTCGCTACGCAACACCTGTGTGACCTGCGGCTTGTAAACAGATTCAAAGGGCACGGGCCATGCGTAGTGCGGGCCTGGGTCTTCCGTTCTGTCGTATCGGCCAAAACGCAGCACAATACCCTGTTCGTCCGGGTTTACTATATAAATTCCGGATAAAAGCCAAAGTGTCACAAAACCGAAGACGATCAGGAACAACACGCGCCCGCCCGGGATTTTCATGTTGGCGATGCGTTTGAAATTGTCCGCCGGGCCGTTGCCCTGAGAAAAAGACCTGTGCTTTGCCTTTGGTGCTTCCGGTTGTCGCGCGTCGTCACCGCCGTCCTGCGGCGGCCTGGGGGCAGGCGTTTTGTCGTTCCTGCGCTGCCGTTTGTCCTGAAGTTTGTCCCAATCCCAGTTCATGATATGTATAATACCTTTGTTTTTTGAGTATGCGGCGCGACCGGCTACGCGCGCCCCAAATTTGTCCGGGGTATGTTCTTATGGACTGTAACATTTTATACTACAGCGCGTCAATGGTTGAAGCATCTCCCCGTCCGCCCCTCACACCGTCCCGTTTGACGCGCCGAGCGACTCTTTTACGCTGACTGTCACCGACCTATCGTAACAGGCGAACAACCGTTCTGTTTCCCGCGTCGCCAAGCCTGACGTCACAAAGCTGACGGCGGGCACAATGACAAGGCCGGCCAGCATGGCAAAAGCCCCAGCGTTGATGGGCGACTGCACGACAGCGGGAAAAGAGCCGCGGAAAAAAATATTGGCTGTCATAAGACAGGTGCTGAACAGAAAACAGACCCATACCGAGGCCGGAGTTGTTTTTTTCCAGTAAAGTCCATAAAGAAACGGCGCTAGAAACGCCCCTGCCAGCGCTCCCCAGGAAATGCCCATGAGCTGCGCGATAAAGGAAACGCCGCCCTTATACTGAATAATGGCAATGATTGAAGAGATCAGGATAAAGCCCGCAATCAGCAGGCGGATGATGACAAGCTGCTGTTTGTCATCCATCTTATGGATGAACGTGTCGTTAAGAAAATCCAGCGTAAAGGTGGTGGCCGAGGTCATAACCAGGGCGGCCAGCGTGGACATGGACGCGGAGAGCACCAGCATCACCACAACCGCGATGAGCAGAGGGGGAAAGGTGGCAAGCATTGCCGGGATAATGGCGTCAAAGCCGTCCGTCACGACGTTTACCCTGTCCGCGAACAGCCGCCCGAATCCGCCGAGAAAATAACATCCGCCAGCGACAACAAGCGCAAAGAGAGTGGAAATGACCGTGCCTTTGTTGATGCTGTGTTCTGATTTGATGGCGTAAAATTTTTGTACCATCTGGGGCAAACCCCACGTTCCCACGGACGTGAGAATCACAACACCCAGCAAGGCGCCCGGATCCGGCCCGAAAAACGACGCGAACACTCCCGGCGAGGCGGATACGGCAGCGTCGTTCACTCTGGCAAGCATATCCAGCGAACCGGCAAAACCCCCGTTCACACGCAACACAACCGCAACTACGGTGATGATTCCGCCGAGCATGATGATACCCTGAATAAAATCGTTGACAACAGTTGCAAAATAGCCGCCAACTATCACATATATGCCCGTCAGCAGCGCCATTGCCACAATGCACACGGTAAAATCAACGCCAAAAGCCATGGCGAAAAGCCGTGAAAGACCGTTGTACAGGGAGGCGGTGTAGGGCGCCAGAAAAACGAAGGTGATGATGGACGCGCCGATTTTGAGGCCACGCGACTGAAAACGCGCACCGAAAAATTCCGGCATGGTGGCGCTGCGCAAATGCTGTGTCATGATGCGCGTGCGCCTGCCCAGCACAACCCAGGCCAGGAGCGAGCCTATAAGGGCGTTGCCCAGGCCGATCCACAGCGCGGAAATGCCGAATTTCCAGCCGAACTGTCCGGCATAGCCGACAAAGACCACTGCGGAAAAATACGACGTGCCGTAGGCAAAGGCCGTCAGCCATGGCCCTACGCTTCGCCCCCCCCAACACAAACAAATCAACGTCAGTGTTGTGCCTGCGAAAATACAGTCCGACACTCACCATAACAGCAAAAAAGGCTGTCAACAGAGCTAGTTTGATCAACATTTGTCACTCCGGCCAACATACTCTCAAAAATCAGGTTCCCCCGTAATGGTCGTCAAAACGCACAATATCATCTTCGCCAAGATAAGCGCCGCTCTGCACTTCAATAATTTCCAGCGGCACGCGTCCGGGATTTTTCAGTCTATGCCTGATGCCCAGCGGGATATATGTGGCCGCACAGGATCACGGGACAGATGTTCACTGCATCTTCCTTTCATTGGGCACAGGATTACGAGAGCGCGTAACAGGGGCGCCAAGGCGCAGTTCTTCCATAAGACGCAAAACTGCAGCGGCTCTCTGTTCGTCGGCACGCAACGCCACAAGCACAACAAGCATCTTGCCCTCTTTTTGCATACGTGTACGTAGCCCCTGCCCTTCAAGACGCCGGCGCAGGTTGTCCACATCAGCTTCATCCCTGAATGCCGCCACCTGAAAAACGTAGTCAAACAGAGCGGACGGTTTTGAGGCGTCCGGCTCTCCTGAGGCTAGGGGAGTCGGGCTTGCCGCCGTTGAGGCTTCCGGCGAAACAGCCGCTGGCTGAGGAGGCGTAGCCAGTTTGGCGGGCTGGTTTTTTATCTGCCGCTGACGCGCAAACGCTACTGAATCATTACGCAAAACGCTTGCAAACTTGAGTTCTTCCGGCGCTAGGATACGTCTGGCGTCCGCGTTGTTGTCATCCCCGGCGCCGAGCGCGGCAGTGCCGGCAGGCGTGTGTCGCGCCGTGGCGGACATTGCGCGGTCGCTACCGAAATACGTCCTGCCTCGCATAATGCCCGCGACATATGCCAAAACAACCGTTGCGACTACCAGAAAACACATGGCCGCAAGCGAAGGCAGACGGAGTTGCAGGCCGTTGGGAAAAAGAGAGAATTTCATGGCTGTTTTTTTGCCGCGCACTGTTCACGCAACCAGTCGTACCACTGCGCGAACCCCTCCCCGCTACGGCAGGAAAGTTCAAAAATTTTCAGATCTCTATTCAGTTTTACCGCGAAAGCGCGCGCGCGCGCCGTATCAAAGTCCACATACGGCAACAGATCAATCTTGTTCAGCACCATCACTTTTGCCAGACTGAACAGTAGCGGATACTTTTCCGGCTTGTCGTCGCCTTCGGCCACGCTCAAGAGCGCCACCTTGGCATCCTCGCCACAGTCAAACTCCACAGGGCAGACAAGATTACCCACATTTTCCACGAACAGAATGTCCAGTCCGGCCAGTCGCAAACTATCCAGCGCCGTCAGCACCATATTGCCGTCCAGATGACATCCTCCCTCGGTGTTGATCTGCACAGCCTGCGCGCCGGTGGCCGCTACACGCCTGGCGTCGTTGTCGGTTTGCAGGTCGCCTTCAATGACGGCCATGCGAAATTCACCGGACAGGTCCTGCAACGTCCTCTCCAAAAGAGAGGTCTTGCCGGCTCCGGGAGAACTGATCAGGTTCAGCGTCAAAATATTACGCGCGCTCAAAATCTGGCGCACGTTCTCCGCTATTCTTTCGTTGGCTTCCAGCACTTTGCGCACAACAGAAATTTGCACAACAAAATCTCCTTGTAAGTGATATTTCGTGTAATACATAAGTTACCGCAATGCGCGGGTCGCGTAAAGAGCAATTACAAACCTTGCCTATCCGGCGTATATTGTGTATGCTTTTGCCATGCATAAATACCTTGGCGTATACTCTCTCGACGCGGCGGGACCAGGCGCGCGCCAAAAGCAGCACTTCTTCATCTGGAAAGCCGGTGTTCGAGATTTTGTTGTCCAACAACTGGATTCCGCCTTTCAGCCCGTGGATGTCACTGTATGAACAAAGCAATCCTCTCTCTCCTTCTGGCAGTCTGTGTGCTGGGCATGGCATTGATCATGCTCAACGAACGCCTTGACCATAAACCCCTGCCGACAACAAAACAGGACGAGCTTGCCGGGACAACGCTTTCCGCGCCAGCCCCAATCCCCAAGGCAGCGTCCTCTGCCCCGGCAACTCCAGCCCAAATAAAGCCTGTTCAGACAACGCCGATCGCGCCTGAAACACCATCTCCATCCACGCTGGCCACGTTCACTCCGGAGCCTGCCGCGTCAATCGCGCCCTTGAAACCGGCTTTGCCCGCTCCTCAGAAACCCGAGCTGGTTGCCGGGCGAAAAGCCGCCCAAGCCAAAAAAACGCCGGACAAGCCCACTGA
Source organism: Candidatus Desulfovibrio kirbyi (assembly GCA_013374015.1). Classification (GTDB taxonomy): domain Bacteria; phylum Desulfobacterota; class Desulfovibrionia; order Desulfovibrionales; family Desulfovibrionaceae; genus Desulfovibrio; species Desulfovibrio kirbyi. The sequence continues at coordinate 125,766 of BLLL01000007.1, read as the reverse complement.
CAAACCAGCGCCCGCGCAGAACAGAATCACCCGTTTTGTTGTTTTTACGCGGAACACCGGCGCCACCATACGGTTGACAGGTTCCACGCCTGTTGCCTACACATCCATGAATTTGTCAAATCCTGAACGGCTGGTGGTGGATTTGCAGGGGCAGTGGGATGTCAAAGCGCCGGGCGTGCCGACAAACCCTCTGGTGACAAATATCCGCATCGGCAAATTATCGGACAAAACCCGTATTGTCATTGACTTGCAGGCAAAACCAAAGAGTACGCGTTTCATTCCCTCAAAAAAAAGCAATATGTTGGATATACGCGTTGACCAGTAAGAATTTGTCAGGGTTGCGCGGTCATGATTCCATTGCCCTGCCTCGCGCGTTGGCAGCCAGCACGGAATCCACAAGAATGCCGATAAGCCCCGCGCGGTCTAGATAATTGACCCCGGCAATGGTCAGCCCTCCGGGGGAACAAACATTGTCGCGCAGTTGCATCAACGGCGTGGCTGTTTGCGCCGCCATGCGGGCGGAACCCGCAAAAAGCGCGACAACCGTTTCCCTGCTCTGCTGGTGCGAAAACCCAAGAGTCACGCCTGCCTGCACAAGCCCCTGCATCATCTGGAACACATAGGCTGGGCCTGCGCCAATCAGCGCGCTGAATGCGGTAAACTGGGCTTCGGGCAGTGTGAGGCAAAGTCCCAGTGCCCCGAATACAGCCAACAGTTCCGCCCTGCTTTCTAAAGACGGGGAGGCGTCGTCAAAACACAGCGCGAACACGCCCGCCCCCATCAGCGCCGGCGTGTTGGGCATGCAACGCGCCACAGGGCATGCGTCGCCCGCAGCTTTGCGCAAACTCTTCAGGCTTATGCCGGCAGCCACAGACACCAGCGTTTTTTCCGGCGTCAATGCGGGTCGTAGTGTTTCTGCCACGGCGATTGCCTGATACGGTTTGACGGCCAGCAGGATCACGTCAGAATTCCGCGCCACGGCAAGCGGGTCGGGAAGGACGGCAATGCCCTTCTCTCCAAAAAAACGCATGCGATCGGGCGCGCTGTCACAACCGCAGAACGCGTATGTCTTCAGCGCGTCCGCAAGCCCGGCAAGAATCGCGCCGCCCATATTCCCACATCCCACACAGCCGATTGTCCTGCTCATGCCCTGCTCTCCCTCATTATGACTGTTACGTAAAAGTTGTCCGCGATGCGCGTAATTACTCCTGATAGGGTATGCGCTCAAAAATTTTTCTGCGCGGCGTCAATGATATCTGAAAATACTGGTTTTGCGGAATGTAGATATAGGGCACGTCTTCTTCGCGCTGCCGCAGAAAAAGCGTGATCAGCACGCGGTTGACGGCCTGATGTCCCACAATCAGTAGCGGGGTGTTGCCGGCAAGGAACAAGGCGCGTCGAAGGCCGCGCTGCACCCGTTCGCACAAAACGGCGTAACTTTCCCCATTGGGATAGGCATAGCCGAATTTGTTGGCGTTGCGCCCGGCCGTCACGTCCGGCATGTGTTTGCGGATATCGCTGTACAGCATTCCCTCGCAGTCCCCTGCCCACAGTTCGTCGAATTCTTTCAGGGCCATCACTGTGGTGTCCGGGCGATTTGCCAGCAGGGGCGCCGCTGTCTGGTGCGAACGCACACGAGTGGAGGTAAACACCCAGTTGATTTCGCGCCCCTGCATGTGATTTGCAAGGGCTTCGGCCTGGGCGTATCCCCTGTCTGTCAGCGTGGGGTCGCCGCCTATGCGCCCCTGAACATTGAATTCTGTTTGTCCGTGGCGCACAAGGCAGAGACTGTGTACCCAGACGCTGACCGCGATTTCGCGTATCGCGGGATAGTAGGGGGATTCTTCGCATGGGCATTCGTTTAGAATGCGGTTGGCCGGGGCGTCCACTCTGAGGCAGAATCTTTCATCGTTGAGTGGCTCGTAGAGCGTTTCATAGTAGGAAATGCGTTTCATGAAGCTCGCAAGGGCATCTTCATAAGCGTATCCGGCGTATTCCGGCAGCGTGGTTTTTTGTTTGATGCAGGCTTCAAGCAGGACAGGATCTTCGTTCAAACATTCGACAAAAAGCACCGGGTGATCGTTGAGGGTGGATTCAATAAGCGCGCGCCGCGCGCGGCTGGCGTTTGTGGCGTCCAGGATGGCAATGTCCCCGTTCTTGGCAAGCCAGTCTTTGGCATCGTTCATATTGTGGCGGCAGATCATTTCACGAATGTCGCGCCCCTGATGGTTGGTCGGATTGTAAAAATCAGGTTCTGTGGATTCCGCGCCCACCAGCGAGCGACGCATATCGCCGTTATTGAAAATGGCCGCATTGATTCCCTCGGCGATCAGTCCCTCGCGGATGCGCCGCGCCAGTGTAGATTTGCCGCGCGCCGGCAGGCCTACCATCGCTACATATAATTTTCTCATAATCCTAGTATGTTAAAGAAAAATAGAATTTTTGTCAAGCAGGTGTTTCGGTAAAAATTTTTTTAGTGTATGCTTCTGCTCCATGAACACAGAACTTGCATATATCACAAAAGATCAGAGCCTGATCCGCGAGCTGTTGCATCCTGACGCGCTTCCTGGTCTGGGCATGAGTCTGATTATGGCGCACATAAAAACACGGCTTTTGTGTGTTTGCTGCTCGGGCTATACGCACGAGCGCACTATTTTGTATGCGGGACGGCGGTGAGTTCTATGTGTTCACTACCGGGCTATACGCACGAGTGCACTATTTTGTATGACGAAAACACCGGACAGTAAGTATTGAAAAAGCCTCAGGTGTCCGGGCGCAGTAAAAATCCGGCGGCGCGCGGTATGAAACCGGGCATTCGGCAAACTGTGGACAGGATAGAACTGGCGCGGCGCGCGGCGAATTGCCGCATTGTTCTGCCCCATACCGTTCTGGATCCTCTGGCGCGGTATCTGGAAATGCTCTGCATGTGGAATGCCGTGATAAATCTGGTGGGGTTTCGCAGATGGCAGGATATTTTTGACCGCCTTGTGTGCGACAGTTTTTATCTGGCGGATTTTTTGGAAAAACTTTTCGGTTCCGGTCTTTTCCCCGACTCCGGTCCCACCCCGGATTCCGGCTTGTTCTGGGACTTGGGCGCGGGGGCCGGCCTGCCTGGAATTCCCCTGCGTCTGGTGTGGAACAGGGGCAGATATTATCTTGTGGAAATTCGGGCAAAACGCGCTCTCTTTCTTGCAAACGCGGTGTCCTGTCTGCGCCTGGCAGGCACGCATGTATTTCACGGCTCTGTTGAGAATTTTTTTCAACAGCAGGCGGCAAAAGCGGACTGTATTGTGAGCAGGGCGTTTATGCCGTGGAACAAACTTCTGGATGTGGCCTGCGCCGGACTGCGCGGCGGCGGCATGCTGATTGTTCTGGCCGGCGCTCCGGCGCCCGAGATGCCTGACCCGTGGCGTCTCGCGGCAACGCATTCGTACAGGACGGACGGCGGTACGCGCTGGTTTTGGGCTGTATCCAGGTGACGGCATGCCAGAAACAATCACTGTGTCCGATCGGCAAAAACCTGTTTTATCCTTGTGGCGGCGCGGCAGCGCCTGTTGTCTGCTGACCCTGCTTCTGGCGTTTGCGTTGCGTATGCTGGAGTTGGCGTCCTGGCAGAATCCGGAATACCGCCTGGGGGCGGAATGGCTGCTGGCCACGCATGATTCCTATCACTGGGTTGCCGGCGCGGAGGATTTCGGGCTAGCCGCGGGGCACCCCATGTCGGTGATGCTCAAGGGCATGGCCGCGCTGCTGCACACCGCTCCGGCGAATGTGGCCTACTGGTTTCCACCGGTATTGGCGAGTCTGGTGGCAGGCATCGTGTTTGCCTGGGTGTGGGCGCTGGGCAGCATGGAGGCGGGAATAGCCGCCGGGCTGTTGACGGCATTGTCTCCCGGTTTTTTGGGCAGAACCCTGTTGGGGTATTATGACACTGATTTTGTAACGCTTTTTTTCCCTTTGCTCATGACCTTGGCACCGGCCTGCTGGGCTATGCGGCACATGCTGCTTCCAAAAATGATTTTGCGCCGTCTGGTGTTGAGTTCCGGTTTCAAGACTGCCGAACGCCTGTTGCCGACCAGCGCGTATGCCGATCATTCCGGCAACCCCCTGTTGTGGCCTTGGGTTTTGCTGCTTGGCGCTTCGGGCATTCTTTCTTGGTGGGCACAGGAATGGCATTCTGTTTTTCCGTATCTGATCCGCTATAATGTGGGACTGCTGGCTTTCATGAGTGTGGTTATGGCCCCGAGGGGACGCAGGCAGTTATTATTGCTGGGCACTTTGGCCTATGCCTTTCCCACGCTTGTCGGCCCGTTCGGCCTGTCGGCCACGGCTTGCGTGCTGTTTGCCGGTATGAAGAAGGGCAAAAAATTTCGCCTGTTTCTCTGTCGTCCACAGACAGTGGCGGTTTTTTGGATATGCGTGGCTTGGTTGATGCTGCGCGGCGAGACAATGGCCGCCCTGATGCGCCACGTCAACGCCTATCTGAAACCTGTCGGAGACATACGGAATGCCGGCGGGAGCATGCTGGTCTATCCCTCTGTCGCGCAGTCCATTATTGAAGTTCAGGATTTGAGTTTTACCGCGCTTTTTGCGTACTTCCATCCATGGACAGAGGCTGCGGTCGCCGGTTTGGCGGGATTTTTGCTGGTGCTGGCGCGGCGTCCCGGAGCCTTGTTTCTGCTGCCGCTTGCCGTGCTGAGTTTGTTGAGCACAAAATTTGGCGGGCGGATGGTCATGTTCGGCGCGCCGATAGTGGCCATAGGCCTGTCATTGTCGCTGTATTTATTGTTACAGCATCTGCTGGGCATGCGGATTGCTCCTGCCGCGGTCGGCGCGTTGGCATCCCTTGCGCTGACCGCTGTTCTTGTGGCGCCGTTTGCGGGGATGGTTCAGTCCATGTCGCAGGGTCCCATGATCAACCGCCGTCACGCCGAGGCGCTGGCCCGTGTGCGGAACATGACGCCAGAAGACGCGTTTTTGTGGATATGGTGGGATTGGGGCTATGCGGCGCACCATTTTGCCGGACGCGCGACCGTTGCGGACGGCGCGCAGCATGCGGGGCCTTCCCTGTATCTTCCCGCAGCGGTATTTGCGACCGACAATGCGCGTTTTGCAAGGCAGGTGATTCAGTATACCGCGCAGACCGGTAATGTGCCGGGAAAAGTTTTTGAGGGGATGGACGCGGTACAGGCCCAAGCCCTGATGGACAGGCTGCACTCGCCGCAAACTCCGCTGATTGAGGCCAGTGGACGGGTATTTGTACTGGTCAGCTTTGAGATGCTGCGCCTTGGATTCTGGATCAGCATGTTCGGCAACTGGAATTTTGTCAGCGGACAGGGGCAGGGGCGCGCGCTTTCCATCGTGCCGCAGTCCCTAGCTTATCATCTGGAATCCGGCGCCGTGCGCCTTGAGGGCAGCGAGAGCGCTGTGTATGCCTCCTCCATCAGCGTGTTTGACGAGACGGGTGTGACACGCCGCAACTATATCCAGGAATGGTTTGAGGCAAGTCCGGAGGCCTCCGCCGAGCAGCAGAGGCGCTTTCTTGCGGAACGTAGAAATGTCAATTTTTTTTTCAACCGTATTACGGGTGAAAAACTGGCAATGGACGAAGGTCTGTACAATTCGCTGATGGTACAACTGCTGCTGGGCGATCCGCAGGACCTGCGGTTTTCTCCCTATTTCAAACTTGTGTATGACAATGTGTTTGCAAGAATATATGAGGTGCTGTAGCCCTGTGGAGGGAACGGGCGGAGTGTCGCTTGACTCCGCCGCCGCCTGTCTTGCCGGCGGCGGAGTGGCACTGTTTCCCACAGAGACGCTGTATGCCCTAGGTTGCCTGGCCACCAACGCGCGCGCCGTTGCTGACGTGTACAGGCTCAAGCGGCGTTCCCTTGAGCGGCCTTTGCTCCTGCTGGCCGCGCACAGCGGGCAACTGTATGATCTTGTCGCGCTGGACGCCGCTCCACAGGAGTTGCTGGCGCGATTCTGGCCGGGGCCGTTGACTGTCCTTTTGCCGGCGCGAGGCTCTTTGCCGGAATCTCTGGTCAATGCCGACGGCAAGGCCGCCGTGCGGGTGACTTCGCACGCGCTGGCGGCTGCGCTGGCGCTCAGGACAGGGGGCGCGTTAACGGCCAGCAGCGCGAACAGGAGCGGAGGGATGCCCGCGCGCGCGCTTGAGGACGCGGACGGAGAACTGCTGACCGCGCTGAAAAATCTGGGGGGTTGTGTTGTGCGGGGGGGGGGACAGCCGATAGGCGGCGCGCCGTCAACCATTGTGGAGCCGTTGCCGGCTGTTTCCGGAAAAGCCTTGCGCGTCCTGCGGGAGGGGGCGGTAAGCGTGGACATGCTGACCGCCGCAGGCTTTGTCTGCCTGTGCTGATGTAAGGCCTTCTGAAACCGCTTGAAAAATCCTTGGATTAGAGATACAATGCCAACTTGTGTCGCGGTGCTGGGTGGTGAAACGGAGGAACCTTGCAAAGTACGGTGTTAATTCATGCCAAAAACTAATGCGCTAGTGAAGCCATATCTGAAATGGGCAGGAGGTAAACGACAGCTTTTGCCAGAAATCCAGAAATTTATTCCTCCGTTAAATAAATGTCGATACTATGAGCCATTCATAGGAGCAGGTGCTGTATTTTTCGATATGCAGCCAAAGAAGGCCACTATCAATGATTTAAACTTACAATTAATGCTCACGTATGACAGCATTCGTTTGCACATCGATGACTTGATTGATGTGCTAAAAATTCATAAAAAAAATAATAGTGAGGATTATTTCTATAAAGTTAGGGAACAAGACAGAGATGAAGATGCTTTTGGGAAACTGTCAGCAGTAGAAAAATCCGCCCGCCTGATTTACCTCAATAAAACATGCTATAATGGGCTTTATCGTGTCAATGCGCAGGGATTGTTCAATGCCCCCTATGGTCGTTATCAGAAACCAGCTATATGTGATGAGCCTGTGTTACGGGCGATCCATAAATACTTTTCTGATAGCGATTTAAAAATTACTCATGTTGATTTTGAAGATGCTGTAAAAAGCGCAGACGAGCATTCCTTTGTGTACTTTGATCCGCCCTATCATAGCCCTGATAATACGAATTTTACTGGTTACCAAGCAGGTCGATTTGATGAAGATGAACAGGCTCGATTGGGAGATGTTTTTGCAAAACTCACAGAGCGTGGTGTTAGATGCCTACTAAGCAACTCTGATACGAAATTTATAAGGCGGATTTATCAATCCGATCGATATGAAATAATTCCAGTTCTGGCAAAACGCGCAATCAATTCTGATGCCGCAGGGCGTGGCAATGTAAAAGAGTTATTGATAAAAAACTGGAGATAATATCAATGGCTTCTAAAAAGATTAGCGTTGAGCATGCTTGGAAAATCCTGTTTGCTGCCCATGATATTGTATCTAAGGTTTCACAATCGGGTTCATTTCGTATTTCAGCGGCAGAGATCAATATTTACAAAGAAGCTCGGTTGATGGCAAAATTTGACCAGTCATCTCTGCTGCCAGAGATTTTTCAGCAAAATAATCTGTCTATTCTTCCTGTCGCTCGTGGAGAATACATAATTGGCCCGTATTCCACTCATACAAAGGTGGAATATCCAGCTGTAAGACCTTCTCTTGTGGAGATTCCCGATTTACAAACGCTTGACCATACAAATTTATATAGTGAGGCCTCTGCATTGCTCTTTGCCTATAATAGTGGAATTATTGGAGATATATTGGGGGAGTCCAATCTGGCCTTTACTGTAAACGGACGTATGACGTCAGGTAATTTTGATTATTTTATTGAAAATAAACAATGTCCTAATATAACAACAAAAATTTCTGTTCAAAACGCGCAAATTGAAATTGATGCCGGATATGAAGGCAGGGATGTTTTTTGTCTTTGTGAAGCTAAAAATATGGCGACGGAAGAAATGCTGATTAGGCAGCTCTATTATCCTTATCGATTATGGAGTAAAAAAATTTTAAAGCCTGTTATCCCAATTTTTTTAGTATTTTCTAATGATGTTTTCCATATTTTTGTTTATAAGTTTGAAAAATTAGAGAATTACAATTCGATCAACCTGTTACAACATAAGGCATATACATTTGCTGATGAAGATATTTCTTTCCAGGAAGTCATTGAGCTTTGGAAAAATATTTGTGTTATTACAGAACAGGATGGTGTTTTCCCGCAAGCTGACTCTTTTGAAAGGATTGTCGATCTTTTGTCCGTCTTATTCGAAGAAAGCCTCACACGAAACGAGGTTACATTAAAATATGAATTTGACCCCAGACAAACTAACTACTATATCTCAGCCTGTGAATATCTTGGATTAGTCGAACGCTTGAATAATGCAAATGGGGAAGGTAAGTATAGGCTTACCTCAGATGCCAGATTTATAATGGGGCAACGGTATAAACCAAAGCATCTATCACTAATAAAAAAAATTTTAGAACGCCCAATATTCTGCAAAGTTTTTGGGCTTATGGTAAAAAGTTCTGTAATTCCTGATAAAAATACAATCTGCCAAATCATGGACGAATCTAATCTTTCCCTCAGTCAAAACACCAAAGAAAGGAGGTCTTCAACGGTACGAGCTTGGCTCGATTGGATTGTAAGGTTGACGGTGTCCGGGTGATACAATTTAGCGTCGCTCAAGCACTAATTTTTCATTGATATCTTTTTGAGAGTATTAACAAAAGAATGCAGTGAAAGCCCCAGTGTGTACAACAGAACCGCAGTAGCTTTTTCACTCGCCGGACGCCCTTTTGATGTGGCGCGCGTGAATTGAAAACCACAATCTTTGCAACGATGTCTTTGCCTCCCGAGATGGCAACCGTTCTTGACCGTCTTGACCAACCCGCATTTTGGACATTCAGTCATACCCCCTCCTTAACTTGGAGAAAGCATATCATAAAATCATTCTATTGTTATTACTCTCAATAATTATCTGGGCAGGGTTGGCTCTCTGAACAAGTGCCTATTTTGGCGAAAGCCTCAGCAGCTTCGCCATAGCTTCCGCCGCCTTGCGCGTATAGGCAGCGTCTTCCAGTTCGTTGCGCGCGCTCCGCGGCAAAAGCGCCTCCGGGCGGTTTGCCAGATCAATGTTCGGCGTGATGCCGTATTCCGGCGAAAAAGCGTCCGTAAAATACAGTTCCTGAAAACCGGCAAATTTCAGACTGTGGGCTGTTGCGTCCAGCAGTGCTCGTTCACTGCGGCTGACAAGACCAAGTGCAAGCGCGTTCACAAGGCCGGCCAGGCACTCCCCGCCCTGTGTGCAGGCAATATGCCCGTGGCGGTTGGCCTTGAGCATGGCGTCCATTATCTCCTGCTCTCTGACCTGTATGATCTGGAAGGCTTTTTCCCCGCCTGCGGCAATATAGCGTTCCGCCAGTTTTCGCACGCGGGGAAAAGACACCGGGTTGCCGATCATGGCGGCCTGGGCAACGCTCGGACGCACCCGCACCGGCTGCCATGTCCGTGCTAAGGCAGGGGCGGCGTAGTAACGGTACACAGGGTCGGCATGTTCTGACTGCACCCCAAAAATACGCGGCAGGTTCGTGACAAGGCCAAGCTCATGGAGTTTCAGAAAGCCGGACATGATGGCCGTAATGTTTCCCGCGTTGCCCACAGGCACAAACAGGCAGAGGTCCACGACATCCCAGTCGTGCCACTGCGCTGTTTCATAGGCGTAGGATTCCTGCCCCAGAATGCGCCAGCTGTTTTTGGAATTGAGCAGCGCCACGCGGTAATTTTCCGCAAGATGTTCCACAACCTTCATACAGTCGTCAAACACGCCGGGGAGTTCCAGAACTGTCGCGCCGCTACCCAAGGGCTGTGACAACTGCTGGGGCGTCACCTTGCCCGCCGGCAGCAGCACAACGGATTTGAGCGGCGCGCCGACATAGGCCGCATACAGCGCTGCGGAAGCGGAGGTGTCGCCGGTGGAGGCGCACACCGTCAGCACTTCTTCCCAGTTGTTGCGCCGACAGAGCCATTTGAGATAGCTGAAGGCGCAGGCCATGCCGCGATCTTTGAACGAGGCGCTGGGGTTCTGTCCGTCGTTTTTGTAGGCAAAGGACAGGCCGATTTGATCGCGCAGGGCGGGCGCGGCCTCCACAATGGGCGTTATGCCTTCGCCCAGATATACAATATCTTGCGCATCCAGTACCGGCGCAATGAACTCGTAATAGCGGAAAACGCCCCGTAGCGCCGTGATGCGGCTTGCCGCGCGCGCGTCAAAAAGCGCGCGCCAATCAGCGGCGCTGCGTTCCTTGAGTTTGTGAAAGTCGATAGTTTCCAGCAAAAAAACATTGCCGCACCCAGGGCAGGTGTACAGCAGAGAATCGGCAGGGTAACGCGCGTCGCAGCCAAGACACACGTATTCCATACGGCCGCGAAGTGTGGGAAAGACGTCTGTCATGGATTCAGCCCTTTGCCTTGCGCCAGCTTTTTTCTGTGCCGGCGCGCAGGCGCGTTATGTTTTCACGGTGTTTGAAAGCCACAAGGGCAAAAATTCCCAGACTCAAGGGCAGCCACTGCCAATAACCGCCCGTGGCCAGCAGAATCGGCAGGGCGGTGACCAGCGTCAGCGAACCCAGCGACACATAGCCGAAGCGCCAGATAACCGCAAGGCACAACAGCGCGGCTGTAAGCAACTGACAGAAAGCGAGCGGCAAAAAAACGCCGATGCTGGTGGCTACAGCCTTGCCGCCCTTAAAACGCATAAAGCAGGAAAAAACATGGCCGCACACGGCGCAGAGGCCGGCAAGCGACACAAAAAGCGGCGCGGGATTGAGGCGCAGGGCCACATAGATGGCGACTGCGCCTTTGAGCACGTCGCACACAAGCGTTGCCGCACCGTAGCCGAAACCGCACAGCCGCGCCACGTTTGTGGCGCCGGTATTGCCGCTGCCGTGGCCGCGCGGGTCAATGCCGCTGCAGGTTTTTGCGATAACCAGACCCCAGGGAGCAGAACCCAGCGCATAGGCTGTGGCGAGCCAGAGTGCCATAAGCGGCGTAACGTAGAGTGTTTCTGTCATACAGCGCTTTCACTGGCTATTGTGTTGTTGCCTCAAGAATCTGTATTTCGTTGTAGAGCGGGTGCACTTTACCCAGGCGCACGTCCACTGCCATGCCCGGGCATGCCCGCTCGTCAAAAAGATGGCGCTTGCCGCGCACAAAAAACCCTTGATCCTGAAGAGAAACGCTGACAAAGGCGTCGTTTTCTTCCGTGATGACGCCGTGCCACCACAGTTTGTCGCCTTTTTGGCGAAAATAGATCAGCTTCCAGTAGCGCGGGCGGGATCGTTGCGCCTGGCCGACTGCCTCCAGCACAGGGGCGAGCACATTCAGCAGACGCTCAAGCTGCGCTGCGTTGCGTAGCGCTGTGCCTGTCCGCAGAAAATGCAGAACCTGAGATTCGTTGACAAGGTCGGCGTAGCGCCGCAGGGGCGAAGTGACAGGGGTGTAGCGTTCCACGCCAAGGGCTGCGTGGCGGTGGGGCGAAACTTCAAGGCAGGAAGCCGCCAGCGAGCGCATGATGTGCGCCATGTCCTGCGGCGCCGTCCATATGCCGGCGTATTCTCTGGGCAGGACAACGTCTTGGGTGCGATGCAGCATGGGCAGATCGTGAAGGCGCGTCCAGTCGGCCACAGCGCCGCCCGCAAGGATCATCAGTTCGGCCACCAGCGTCTGGGCCTCCGGCGCCGGCGGCTCTTGCGCGATAGCGACTGTAATGTCCGCGCCCGCGCCGTGCAGGGTGATCAGCGGTTCAGGCCTGTCCATGACAACCGCGCCTTTTGCGATGCGGTTTTTCTGGAGCAGGCTTGCCAGCGTATGCCCCAAGCGCAGTGTGTTGGCGTGCGCGGCAGCCGGATTATCCAGACGGTCATCCAGCCGGGCGTCCAGCACAGACTGACAGTCCTGAAAGGTCAGATTGGCCGCAAGTTGGACAGTTGCGGTAAATATCCCGCACCGGCCGACGTTTCCATTCGCGTCAACGGGCACACGCACGCACAGGGCGGGACGCGGGCTTTGCGCCGTCAGCGAAAAACAGTCCGTGCCGAGCGTTTCCGGCAACATGTGGCACGTACCTTCCGGCAGATAAACGCTGGTGCCCCGGCGCAGCACGCTGTTGTCCAGCGCTCCCCCAAACGGCCAGTACAAGGCGGGGCAGGCGAGCGCAAGGGTGAGTATAAAGCCTTGGGGGTCGGATTCCACAAAAAAGGCGTCGTCCACGTCGCGCGTGCTTGCGCTGTCAATGCTGACAAAGGGCAGGTCGCAGACAGACAGGTCGGAGCGTAGCGCCTTTGCGCGCAAGTCGCGCACTTCCTCCGCGTAAGGCTGCCACCAGTCGTCGCCCGCCGCGTAGTCCGCGCGGTCAAGCCAAAAATTGTGGTGCGGCGGGAGTTCGCCAAGCGCCGTGAGCAGTTGCAGCGGCAAATGGGGCATATCGGGCAGCCCCTTGACAAGTATGCGCCACAGGGCGTCGTGCTCCTGATTTTCCGGGTCAATCATTTTGGCGCGCAGCAGTTCCTTGAGGCGTTGCAGAACATCCGGGGAAGGCCAAGGGCTGTTGTCCAAAAGAACAGGCTCTCTTGGGGGAAGTTCGCATTTTTTGCAGGCAACGTCCCACAGCAGGCGAAAAAATGCCCCGCCGCCGGCAATTAGGCTTTCACGCTCCTGCCTGCAGCGAATTTCCGCAAGGCGTTTTTCGACTGTCTCTGATGAAAATACTTGAAAATCGGGCTGTTGAAAACGAAAATGGCTTTTACAGGCAAGCAGGGCGTGTCCGTAGGCGGCTACGGTATCCGTGTTTGGAGCTGTAGTAAAAAGTTCGGCAAACCATTTGGCCGGAGCTGCGGCAACTTCGCCCTGCGCCGTATGCCAGACATCCAGAGCTGATATGCGCACGGTTGTGTCTTCGCGTATTTTTTTGTGGGAATCCAGCAGGCGGACAGATTCTTCCTTGCCCATGCCCGCGCGGTACAGTGGGCCAAGCCAAGGCAGAAGGCGCTGCACGGCAAGGCGTGCTTCGCGTCTGTTCGGCAGCAGAAGGCGCAGTTTTCCGCCGGATTCTTCGGTAATCAGGGCGATCTGGGGGGCGTTGCCCTCCATGTATTCCACAATGCAGCCTTCCGCAGGGTACTGCACGCTGTCAGACATTTAGCATATCCTCCCATCGGTTTTTATTGGCAATGCCTAAAATCTGCATACGTTCCGCCCGGGAGATGGGAAGCCTCTTGCCGCGCGCGTTTCCGGTTTGCCGAAAAAAATCCCTGAAAAAACTTGCAACACTGCCCGGCGGCGTGTTGCAGGACAGCGGCAATTTTTTGAATGAACGCTTGTATCTGTGCTGCCATAACATTTATCCGTCATGTTCATAAGCGTGTCTGGGGATTGTAGCAGATGTCTTGCCGTAAAGCAACATCCTGATTGGCGGGAGACGTTTAAGATGCGCCTGCTCTGCGGGATACGCATCAACTTCTTGACCACAATTTTAACTTTGCTACACTGCGCTCCATATCACCATAACCGTTGCGCGCCCGTAGCTCAGTTGGATAGAGTGTTGGCCTCCGAAGCCAGAAGTCGTGAGTTCGAATCTCGCCGGGCGCGCCAAATATATCAGTGTATTGTGAGTAAAATTACAAGTTCATTTCTTAGTGCAAAAAACTTCCAACCCTATTTCCAACCTTTTTCTGAAAAAATCCATATACGACAATGTACGAGCGTGGATAACATTTTGAGCTTACAGCTTGATTGATGACCGGAGCAGCCACAAAGACCGCTCCTGTATTTACACCAAAATTACCCGGCAGGCTAAGAATTCACTTGTTCCGCGCCATCTTCTTTCCTGCCAGCTTGCGCTTCATCCTGTTTTGCATCACCGGGCGGGTTGGAAGTCTGGTTGGAAGTTTCAGCGTCATTTTTTGCTTCGTCGCCTTCTTTACCTGTGCTATCGTGTCGCGGGTTATACCAGTACGGTCTTCCTGTCAGTTTGTTTTCTTCCCATAGCACAGCGGCAATGCCTGCACCAACAGTGGCTACAGCCCCAAGCACAAACCAGAATAATTTGCCCATATCACACCTCTTTTCGGTTGAAGATTTACAATTTACTATCCCTAGATTCCTTCGCCACAGTTATTGCAGCGGTATTTCATGCGGATTTTGGCATCAATCTGCTCTCCTATGACATTGCCTGTGCCGCTTCCCGCGAGAAAACCGGCTACCATCTTGCGTGGCTCTGTCAGCGGGTGTATCTGTTGTAAAATCCACCAGAGTGCGGCATCCATTGGTGTGCAACCGCTTGCATCCATCCCGAATCTGGAGTGCATTTTCTCATTATGGCGCAGAATCGGAGCCACCATTTGATCTGTATGACCGGGAAACATCGTGACCCCAAGGTTGATGCCTTTGAAGTCATGCAGGGCTGAGGCTATGGCAAAACAGGCTTCGCTTGCCATAAATATAGATGAGCCGTGCATGGAACCGGAACTGTCCAGCAGGATGTGTGGTGAGAGCATCCTGTAAGGTGGAGCCCATATCGCCTGTAAGCTCATTCACCCGCGCTGAGTATGCGCTGAAGACTTTGCAGGGCATTTTTGAGCTTCTGATTGCCATTGCTATTTTGACCGACTTGACCATCTGCGTCTGTGGCGGAATCGGCATCCTGTTGGAGTTTCTGTTGAAGATTTTGAGCGTATTTTTTGAGAATATCAGTAATTTCACGGGCTTTAATAATAGCTTCCTGCGTGCTGGAACACTGCGTTGGTATTGTCCGCAAAATGGGTTCCATCTCGTACGCCAAACCGGGAAAGGATAATTCAGCGTTTGCTCTGAGCAGTTCGCGCTCATCATCAAGCTCCGGCACATCCCATGATCTGAAAGTGACAAGCAGCCAGTCAAGCAACTGCATGGCAGGGTCAGTCTGTTGGGATTTTTTCGATTTCGGCTTTGGAAGAAAAATGTGTTTTATGAGCCAGTGGAAATTCTGACGACAACCCGGATAAATTGACGCCAGCTTGCTCTCTACCCTCCAGTCCTCCAGCGAATTCCAGACATGCTGTTCCAGCGGAGTAAGACCGGCAGCTCTCACAGCGAGTAAATCCGTATCCCTGATATGCGCGGATTCATGGTCGCAGTATCCCCGTATCATGCCCAACAGAATGTCATCTCCGTCCAGAGGCAGGCTTTGCAGATGTATGGTGTTGCCATCTGTTTAAGCCCTGTCACCGCTGATTTCTACCTTGACGCCGTACTTGCGCCCCAAAATGGACGCAAGCAGCGGAAGCGATTTGATAATGTGCTTGTGTTTCATGTGTTCTCCCAAAAATAAAAAGTCCGCTGAATCAGAATATCAGCGGACAATGTCAGATACAGATGCTACCACAAACCGTGGCTTTCAATTATCGGCGTAAGGGGCGTGTCAACAAACACAGGTTCGGTACTGTCGGCGTCATCCGATTCGGACACGTTGACATCCGTACCCGGAGACTGCACCAGACTTGCCAGAATGTCCTAGCTCTGTACTCTGCCGTCCAGAATCATCTGGCCGTGTTCAACAAGAGCCTTGGGATTTTGCAGAAGCGTTACCAGCCCTTGCAGCATGACCAGAATCACGCCGGTAATGGGGCCGCGTTTGGGAATACTGTCAAAGGCAGTGCGTAAAAGATCGACAATCGGATCAACGCGAGGCTCTACCAGTGTCAGACCTATCAATTTGTCGTAAATGCCCTTCAGTGGGACAACGCTTTTCTGGTAATTTCGGTTTTGCCCATGTAGCATTGTCGCCACGCTTCAGAAGCCGTCCTGGCTATTTCACCAAAAAGCGTCATGCCAAGATTGCAAACGTCTGCCTGAAGATTGTCCGGCATGGTGTCGGCATTTGTCTCCACAGGGGCAGTAATCTTGAACATCTGCCATTTGAAATCAAAGCGCAAGCGCACATGCTCCTCACTTACTGTAGAGTTTGGCGATAATATTCGCCCACTCTGGCGATCCAGTCCTGAACAGACTGGTCATAGCGTTGCAGGAACATCTCTTTTTCTCCGTCAAATTCCTTGCGTATGGCAGCGAGTTCAACGGAGATGTCGTCCAGTCGCGTTTGCGGCACTGCAAATCCGTTGAGGAAACGTATGCCGTTGCGCTCCAGGATGCTCACAGCGCGGGCATTCAGTGTACAAAAAGCACGCAGGTCTTCAGGATTGCAAATGCGCTTGCTGCCGAGTGAAGCAAGGTCTTCAGGCGGAAGTTCGGCTCCTCCCAAATCCAGAGGCACAAGTTTCCTTCTGGCTGAACCAGATATGGATGTCCAGATTAACAACAACCAGATGGTCAAGTAAGGTGATGTCTGTCATGGTGTTTTCTCCTTATGGCAGATGAGTTGCATGCTGCATGACGGAGTATCCCTCTTGCAGCTTTTTCAAAGCACAATGTCTGAGTTCCCTGATAGGATTGCTGTTCTTCCGCTTCAGGTGTCGGATAGCTCACTTCACAGAGACAAAATCTGTCCATGAAAGCCAGATTTTGTCTGAGCGTACATTGATACAGGCCAGTCTCGTCACTTCCACCGTTAGTGTTGGCAGTAGCGCAAAACCGGAACATTTCATGCGGCGTGACAAGTTCGCCGCCGTTTTCCGGGATACACAATGGCTGCCCATCCAAAATACCGTTCAGACCAGCAGCGGTGGAAGGCTCCAGCAGGTCAATTTCATTGCAGAGAAAAAGTCCCCCAAACTTATTGCCAGCGTCAGCGGGCCATACTCGAATTCCATATTGCCGTTACGGACAACATGGTGTCCTATGAGTTCCGGGAACTCCAGCCGGGAATGTCCGGTCACTTCAAAGACCGGATAATTGAGTTTGGCTGCCAGTTGCTTGATGCAACTTGTCTTGCCACAACCGCAGGGGCCAAAGACATAGAGAGGATCGAACGCGCCGATGAACCAGACAACCAGGTCGCGGCTGTGTTCATGGAAGATGTATTTTGTATCAACAACCGGTGTGAACGCCATTGCCGTTGCAAATCCTCTGACGATTTTGCCTGACGGGGTTCCGCTGAACACGGTTCCCGCATCTAGGTCGCTTGGTGTAAGGGCTTCAAGGCTTGTGATAGTGTCAGTCATTAGGGATGCTCCTTAAAAGGGCATCCGTCCTGTGACAGATGCCCTTGCTGCTGTTAGAGATGTTGACAGCAGGCGTGTTCGTAGATACACTTCTGTCATGAAATTTGAATGGGATGAGCGAAAAAACAGGGCAAAATTACGCCAAGCATGAGATAATTTTTGAGCTTGCCTGCAAGGTTTTGATGATCCGCTTGCCACTTATGTTTTCGACAGGGTAGTTGACGATGAAGAGCGATGGCACATTATCGGCAGAGTACAGGACTTGCCAATAATGGTGGTTATTCACACATATCGGGACAGTGAGGGCAGGGAAACCATCAGAATAATCTCTGCGCGACAAGCCTCATCACAGGAAAGGAGACGTTATGAACAAGAATAGACTTCCTACTGCTGAAGAGCAGATGGTTACCCTGAAACAAAAGGCAGACAAGGACATAGATTTTTCTGACATTCCTGAAATCACTGATTGGAGTGATATGGTACGCGGAAAATTCTATCGTCCTATCAAAAGGCAGGTGTCGTTACGCATTGACGCTGATATTCTGGATTGGTTCAAGAATCACAATCCTCAGTATCAAACTGCTATCAATACTGCATTACGGCAATATGTACACGCGCAACAATAAGACAAAGCCGTTCATGTAGCAAAAGTGATTTCCCTTGTCAGACTTATGCCGAGCGGGTTTTCCCAAAAAAACGCCACGCTGTTCAATATCGTCGTCTGATTCCAACGCGGATGAAAAAATACTCCGCGCCATCAGGCGCTGTATTCAAATGCCCCATAAATGCTTCAACAAAAGCAACTTCAGGGAACTCAGAATACCACTTCATCCAGTTCCAGCAGTAGGCGACTGTGCCAGTTTTATTATGCTGCATAAATTTGGCGCACTTCAACAAATCTTTGATTTCTTCGATGGCGGGTTTCTTTGTCTGTTCGGCTGCAAGTAAGGCTTTGTCCAGTTTCTGCTTGCCAGCTTTGAAAAGGCACAAACAGACTTCTGATCTGTATCCCAGATATTGCTTCTTTATAGGTTAGTTCCTGTCTGTGATCTTTCACACCTTCCGGCATGTTGAGCATATTGTAACTGACACCAATATGGAATCTCATCTATATTGGGTATTCGTCTGTAAAGTCTGCGACAAGTTGGCTGGATATTTCTGAACTCTGTACTGAATGTGCAAACAGGACACTCAGAACAGCGTTTAATAATGATAATCCTGTGCATGGCTTACTCCTTAATTCTCCGAAACCCAAGCTAATTTGACGCCTGAAACTGGACTGTCAGTCTCACCATCCATGTCTTGTCCCTTATAATACAGTTCACCAAGGTCATATATTCCAAGATTATATTAGTTATGACCCTCTTAAGCATGGAAGCCATATCCTGACGTTCGCTAGGAGGGAACGCATAGGGCAAAAGCTCAACAAAGCAATAGTAGTTCTGCCTAGCTTTGAATGTTGGGTGGCCAAAGAAATCATCTCCAGCATATACAGTAGTTCTGCCTAGCTTTGAATGTTGGGTGGCCAAAGAAATCATCTCCAGCATATACAGCAGTTCTCATGTTTAATACTCCTTAAAGGCTATGCGCCTGTATTAATGGTGTTGACCGTGAGCCGTTCATAGGCTTGGCCTGTCTTGAATCCTGCGGTGAGGATATTTTCGGCATTGTCACTCTGTTTGTGCGCTGCAAGCACCGATAGCAGCCGATCTTTATCCAGGGTCTTTCGTCTTCACAGGTTGTTACGCGGAATCGCTGTGTGACGGCGTTTACCCAATCTCCGTTGGGACTGACCCGTGGAAGGTCTTTTTGAGACGTTCCTCTGTTGCCTGAATGCGCTGGCTCAGTATCTCCTTTTCCAGTTTGAGGTCTTTGAGGTCGAGCAAATCCTCTTTAAGCTCAGGCGCTGTCAAACCTGAGAAATGCGGACAATCGGCGTTCCACTCGCAATAGTCACAGAGATGATGCCAGCCGTTGACAGCGGGAATGTCATTGAGTGACAGACTTCCTTGGCGGACTTCTTTCATGCCTGACCAGATTTTTGTTGCCAGATCAAGGCAGATGTCATCCATGATGCGATTGGGAGCATATGGGCCAAAGACTTTGGCCTCGTTCATAGACAAATAGAGGGTAGTGCCAGTATAACAGTGAGTTTCTGTTCCGACAGGGTGATGTTGAGTTTACGTCTGACCAGCTTGCGGAAAAATTCACTGTAACGGCATGACCAGCAGAGACGATTGCCATTGTCCGCTGTCAGCATGGGTCAGTTTCGTGACAAGCCCCATGTGCCCGGATTCCACTGAACAATAGGTGCTGTGTTCCATAAATCCTCCTTGAAATGAAAAATCCCGCCTGTGCAAAAGCACAGACGGGTCGGTTTTCGTAGCTCTGCAAAATCTCTTTATGTAATCATTTATCTCTGAAATTTTTTGATTCTGATTATTTTTCTGATATTCCGTAATCTGGAAGGTCATGTTGCCCAGAAAAGCAAAGATGACGTTAGTACGAGCAATAATTGTCTAGATTTTTCTACAATAAGAGATAGCTTTTGACATAATCTGTCGAATTCTTGAGCAGATCGGAAATCCTGCAACATTTCTGCTCGACGGGCATTACTGAATTTGCTCCAGCATACGGGCGACAGGGTGCCATTACTGACGTTACCCAGATGACGTTTTTCACCGCAGAAGGCTTACTTCGCGGATTTGTACGAGCGTGTTATAGAGGAATATCATCTGTGACGGGCAGACACATCACGGATGGGTCGATTGCATAACTGGAGTCACCGCCAAGCGCATCCCCATTGCTCCGAGAATGGCTTGAAAGCTTCGCAACTCTGGATTATCAACAGGAGATAGCGTGCGATAGAGCGTTTTGGTGTTGAGCTTTGCGGTTTCAGCCACGTCCTTCATTCCAAACGCATCTGCAATGCGGCGCAAGGCCAGCATCAGCTCCTCCTGAGTACCGTCTTCCAATACGGAATTGAGATACTCAGCAGCAAATTCAGGGTCGCGCTTAAAACTTTCAATAGTAGCCTCTTCATGAGAAACATACGGCTTATTCATAATCTTCCTCTTTACATCTTGCTCAGGAAATTTTTCCGGTATACGATCGCGTTGTCAATATCCGCATTCTGTGTACGCTTATCTCCACCGGATAAAAGCACTACCAACATTCGGCCACACTGGAAATAGTACACTCTGTAACCTTGGCCGACATCAATTTTCATTTCAAAAACTCCATCGCGGCACGACCTATGATCACCAAAATTTCCACCAGCTGCCCGATCGACCCGACGCAAAATGGCCGATCTGGCGCACCTGTCACGCAAAGAATCAAACCATTTTTGATAAATGTCTGTGCCATCATCTGTACAATAGTGTACTATTTCCATGAAATGGATAGTAGCTTATAGACGAAAATTGTCAAGTAAAGACTATCGCAAAACCCCTCGTTTTCTCACATGAGAGCAGAAAAGCATAAATTTGTCGGATTTTTTGTCTGATAGCCCGAAAAAAAAGCATTTCCAACTCCCTTTCTGCGTCCATTGACCCTTTTTCCGGGTTAATGGGCGAACGCCTCCTATGCAGGCCTGTCATTCAGCATGCTAATGCGTCCAGTCGATCGGCGGGTTAATGAGCCACCTTTTTTCAGTAAATTCTTCGCGTAAACCTCCTAGTTTCAGGGCCGACTAATTATCGTAATAAGGGCGCAAGGACTGACTGCGTATGGGATGACGTAATTTGCACAACGCATTTGCTTCTATTTGGCGAATGCGTTCTCTTGTAACGTTGTAGATTTCGCCAATTTCTTCAAGCGTTCTTTCTTTGTCGTCATTCAACCCAAATCGAAGTATCAAAACCTCCGCTTCTTTCGGTTTCAGTCCGGCCAACAGTTTTTTGACAGTATTTCGGATTTGTATTTTGTCATGACATCCAAACATCTCTTCTTCTGCCATGCCATGGTCGGTGAACATCTCCGGTTCTGCTTCAAGCAGTTCTTCGATATTGAGTGATGGTTCGAAGAAACGAAGAAACCGGTTTGCCTTATCTGCCGTGCATTCCAGTGCGTCCATTGTGCTATTCAGCAAAGCGGGCGACGACAAATCGGCAATGCCAATACCTCCGGCGGATACAATATTGTCATACAGCTTATACAGTTTGTCTTTTATATGTGCTGGAAAATAGAGAAGCGGATTCTGAAGGAATACGCAATGTTCACGACGGAGCGCATGTACATTTCAAACAGACGGTCTCTTGCATACTGATTCCCAGACTTGTACTGTGGAATCAATACCTTCCATTCACTATGCTGTGGCGGCTGAATCTTCCGAATGAAGAGGAAGGTTTTTTAGATACACCAAAATCAGCACCTTCCCAGCAATAGGAGGACAGACCCTCAACTAAGTTCGCATTTGGTCATTCCTAATAGGCCTAAATACGGTGCTATTTCCTTGCGTACAACAGTTTTTACTGTAGCATCAATGCCACGCAGTTGCGAGCGCAACAGACGTTGCATCTGACGGCTCGGCATGAAAGCATCCTTCAATTGCTCTATCAGCCAATCAAGAACAAGCGCCCAGACCTGCTCAGAGGCTATGCCATCCTGTACGCTGATGCGCACGACAAACTCAGTTATATCCGTGTTGGTGGCACTCACTTCAATCTGTCCGATGGCCTGCGTGAAATCCGCGCCCGACAACACTGAATTATTCAAGCACCTGAGAAGTTCACAAAGCATTTCCTAGTTAACCTGACTGGTTACAGTAGTGTCAACAACCAGCATCTGCTTTGCGCCGCCAATTCCTGACTATATCACCATTTGTTGTCTAACTGAGAATTTCCGGTTTGGCAATACCCTTATGCTTAGCACTTTCCCACGTGAGTACGGGAACATATTCAGATCTTTTGGCAAATTTTGCGAAAAGATGCAGCGTTTCACTGCCGTATACCTGTAGAGGCAAAGCAGACTGCCAGAGGGGTTTTTGACCCCAATCCACCTGCAAATCAATACTCATTGCTCCGCGCATCCTGTAGAACATACGAATGATGACTTCCGCAATATTTTCATTGGGCGAAACCAGTTCACAGGCTCCACCCGTTTTTTCAGCCAAATAGCGCAAAAGACTTTCCGCCGGAGCACTTCCAACACCAACGGCAAAAATACGTTGCCCGGAATCCAGACTTGAATGGCTTTTTCATACTGTTGTTGAGCCTCCTGTTTTTCAATCACCGTAGCCTGTAAACGCTTTCCGGCAATATCCACATCCATGCCCATGCGCGTTACTCCCCAAGCCAGCGGAAAGGTGTAGACCATCTCCAGATTTGTGCCTGTTTCATTGCAATAGCGCTGCTGTACGATCATGCTCAGCATAAGTCCGTCAAGCCGGCATTCCATGTGAACCGATTTCAAAGCAATAGTCCTTCTGTTTGCACGACTTGTTGTATGTCTCATACTCACTTCCCACCCTTTTTTATGTATGCTGCTCCAGACAGTACCCTATCTGCTGTCTCCATAACTTCCCGAACAAAAGCCCTCACCTGTTCGGGCGTCATGCCCGCTTCTTCCGGTGAAATTTGTATCTCTATACCGGGCGCGACAAAAAGATGGCTACGCACTTCAACCGATCCCGGATGGCGCTTACGAGGAGAGACAGGAGACTCATCTCCCTCCAATACCTCACGTATGCGTTCCAGCGACACACCCACTTCGGTCAGCCTTTTGATTTGGAGAAGCTGCCCTAGATGAATGTCGCTATAGTGGGCGGCCCTGCCGTCACCGATGGGACGGGAAAGCAGGCCCATCTGTATATAGTACCGCGCCGTTCTTTTGCTGTAATCGGTAAGAGTACACAGTTCGTCTAACGTGAAAATTTTATTGTTCATAATGACAGTCCACACTGTTGGGTTGGCAAAATCTTGCTGTTTTGCGTACAGTATATATTAACAGTTATACTGTAAATATAAAGTGGCAAAAAAAATCTTGGGTTATGTTGCCTTGGTTTCTGTCAGTTGGGATAGCAACCAACGAAGCATCCCGTTGTAACCTGAATTCTGCGCGGGATGCGCAACAAACAGGTGTAGATCAAAATTATTGGGGAGCGAGCGAGTACACTTCCTGTGGGGTATGGATAGCTCCGTCAGGTGTCAGCAAACTGCTGAACAGCGTAAATTGTGTCACTGAAAATTTGCTCTTTGTCTTGTCTATGTCCATTTTGGCAAACGTGCGCAAGTACAGACAGGTCGGATGCTTTCATCCTGCCAAGAGTAATGTGCGGCGTGTATACCCCTTGAGCCGGGGCAAGTCCGACAGTACACAGCTGAATCCACCTGAAGCTTGAGGTCAAGCAGTGTAGAGGAGTCTTCTAGCCCGACCCACAAAATGCTCTGGTGGCTTCTTTCAAATAAGCCCAAGCTTGCTATCTGTACTGGAAAAGGGGATGCCCGTATCGCATAAAGCGCGTCTTTGGTACCAGCAATCTTTTTCTCATGGACATCCCCGAAAAGCGCAGGGTCAGGTGCATGTTTTCCGCAGGCGTCCATTTCAGGCCGGAGATGTCCTGTTTCAATGACCTGAGATAATTTTGACCGGCATCAGGTAAACTGACGGCTACAAATAAACGCATCATGTAATGTTGAAGTTACGCTTTTTTTTGTTTCTCCCAAGGCTTTAAAGCCTTCACCCTCTTGCGACGTTCACGCAATACGGATTTGGCAAGCAGGGACGGTTTGTCTTTCAAGCCCCACTTTGCCTTGTATTCAATGGCGTTCAGCCCATGAGAAGCCAAGTGTCGAGCGGAAATGATCTTGAACACTTTGCCACATTCAAGGCAGGTTAAGGAATGGCGTAAACCGTGCAAAGGACGAAAATCAGCAGGCAACCCTGCGTTCCCTTTAACACGCCTTGCGATGCGCTGGAAGTTCTTGCGTTGTCCGCCACCTCTTCCAGGGAAAACATAAGGGCTTCTAGTTTTGGCAATGCGTGTTAAAATTGTTATTGCCGCTTTTGAAAGGGGAATACGTTCTGTCTTTCCTTTTTTGGCATCCACTCCTCAAAGGGTAATAAAGCCTAATTCAAAATTAGTGCCAGCAACGCACCTTTGCGCATACCTGTTGCGAGTGCCAAGCGCAGAAGGGCAGCAGCATTTTGGTCTGCCCTCCTTATCAATGGCTTCAAGGTATTTTTGAAGTTGCTTATCGCTTAAGTTTTCAGTTTTTCATTATCAATCTTGGGCAGTTCAAAGTGTTGCTTTGAAGGATCAGGAGCGGGGCATAGCCCTTTTTTAACACCAAATCAGATGATGCGCCGAAGTAACGCTAGAACATGCTTGGTAGTTTGCGGTGATTTGCCAGCTTTAATGAGTTTGTGCGCAGTTCGTCAATATCCATAGAGATGATTTCACTTGGTGTTTTTGAAGAAAATGTGCCTTTCAAATGCAGGTTGTAACGGTTTTCATCCGTGGCTTTGCTTTTTCTTTCAAAGGCAACCAGTTGGTACTGATCCCAAAGTTTACCGATAGTATACGGGATGTCTCTTCTTCTTTGGCTATAAGAGCAGCTTCGCGTTGTTGTTTACGGGAATCTCGCTTGCCCTCAATGCGCTCGGCTCTGATACCAGAGGCTTTTGCAGGGGTCATCTTGTCAGCAAACTGCCTGCCTACTTTCTCCTCAATGACCTTACAGCCCTGCTTGAAGACGATATAGTAAATTCGTTCTTCCCCGAACTTGCCCTTGCGAGTTGCACTCCGATAGAAAACGCTAGGGTAGGTGGTTTTCTCACGCCTCATGGATGCCATTTCCAACCTTTTGATTGAAAATAGATGAAAATCAGGACACGGTCAAGATTAGGATTAGCACGATAACATACTGAAAAAAATAAATAGACAGAGCTTAATAAAAATAGGTATCACTATAGGCACTTGGACTCTGAAGCCAAAGGCTGCAGGTTCGAATCCGGCCGGGCGCGCCAGAAATTACAATATGATCTGATTTCTTACCTAAAAAAGCCGCAACAGACAATGTTGCGGCTTTTATGGGCCGGACACCCGACAACGTCTGTTGCCGCTGCTTCCTTTCGGACCTGACGGGGTTGGCAGTGTCGCCGCCGCCCGGCTTGTCTTGTCAGTATCCGAAAAACGGCCTGTCTGTCAATGTTGCGGTTCGGACAGAAGCGCCGTTCCGCAAAGTCAGAGAATATATTCCGCCACGACCAGTTAGATAGTGTCGTCACGAGGTTGATAATTTTCTAGATTTTTTATAGACTTCTTGTAATCAAGGAGTCTCCATGCAATCATTTCATCATTGCTATTTTTTGGATTTTACGAACAGGCGCTCCTTTCTGGCGGCAGTATATATTCAGAGTGTCGCCCTCTGGGCTAATATCTCGTGATGACACTATCTAAAAAATCATAGCTGTTAAAAATTCATGGCTTGCTATAGAAACGCGCTTGGCATATACTCTTTTATGTTGCCATGATGGAGACTGGAATGAAGAAAAAACACCCTAGGCAGGTTGCCCAGACGCCCAGAAAAAGCGCACTCGACAACGGCGCTGCCGGCTTTAACCGCGCACGCTCAAAGCTTTCCTTTGACCGCCTTGTGGAAGTGGGCGCGAAAATGGGCATGGAAAATCCCCTTTTCGTCTGCCATGAACGGGCGGCAAAAGCCACAACACTGATCAACGGCAAGGAATATCTCAATTTTTCCACATACGACTATCTGGATATCAACACGCATCCTGAAATCACGGAAGCCGTCACACAAACGGCGCGGACGTTCGGCACTTCCGCAGGCGCCAGCAGGCTGGTCGGCGGCGAACGCCCGCAACATCTGGCGCTGGAACGCGCCATTGCGGACCTGTACGGCGTTGAGGACTGCATCGTCTATGTCAGCGGCCATGCTGCCAATGTATCCACACTGGGCTTTCTGTTCGGTGCGCGTGACGCCATTTTTTATGACGGCCTTGCTCACAACTCCCTTGTCCAGGGAACACGGCTTTCCGGCGCGGTAAAATATTCTTACGCGCACAATGACTGCGCCGCGCTGGAAGCGCTGCTCAAAAAACACCGCGCCAAACACAAGCGCGCGCTCATCGTCACGGAAGGTCTGTTCAGCATGGACGGCAACATCCCGGACATTCCCAAAATCATCGGCCTCAAACAAAAATACAATTGCATGCTTCTGGTGGATGAAGCCCACTCGCTGGGGGTGCTCGGCAAAACAGGACGCGGCGTGTGCGAATATTTTGACATCGCCCCAACTGACGTGGATATGTGGATGAGCACGCTTTCCAAGTGCATGTGCGGTTGCGGCGGCTTTATCGCCGGCAGCCATGAATTGATAGAATATCTCAAATACGGTTCGCCGGGATTTGTCTTCAGCGTCGGTATGCCGCCCGTCATTGCGGAAGCCTGCCGCAAAGCCCTTGAAATTATGCTGCGCGAGCCGGAACGTGTACAACAATTACAAAATATTACAAAATATTTTCTTGAGTACGCAAAAAGCAGAGGGCTGGACACCGGCCAAGCGCAGGGCTACGCCATTGTGCCTATCATTGTGGGCGAATCCATCACCACCGGCATTTTGTCCATTGCTCTGCTCAAACGGGGCATATACGTCATGCCGGTCGCGTTTCCGGCTGTCAAGGAGGGCACGGCGCGTCTGCGCTTCTTCCTTTCCGCCGCGCACAGGGAAGAACATGTCCGCCAGGTGCTGGACGCCATAGTTGACGAACTGCCCAAGGCGCAGGCTATTGTCGAACAATACCGGCGTGAACACCAAGATGCACAATAAAACGCGCGACGGAGTGACCGTTACCGCGAAAGTGGGATTGCCCTCCATAGCCTACATAACGCTCTGGTTTCCGCTTGCCTCCGAAACCTTTATATTTCGTGAGATACTGGGTCTTCAGACTCTCGACGCTTCTATCCGCGTCTACACCATGTACGGGAAAAAACTGAAAAATTGCAGCGGAGAAATGCGCAATTTCGCAGTACCGACACTCCGCATGGGCATACAGGCCACATGGCGCATTCTGACGGCTTTTGTCAGAGCTGTCCGCAAAACGCCCTCCAAGGTTCTGTGGTTGCTGCGTAAATGTGTTGCACGAAAAATGCGTGATCTTGAAACATTTGGAGAAAATCTCTGGTGCTTCTTTGCCGGCTTTCTTTTGGCGGAATACTGCAAAAAAGACAACATTTCTCTGATGCATTCCGCATGGGGCAACGGCCCGGCAACGGCCGCGTGGGTAGCCTTCCATCTGACGGGAATCCCGTTTGCTTTTACCGGCCGTGCCGGTGATATTTATCCACAGGATGGATTTTTGCGCGAAAAATCCCGTGACGCTCTCTTTATCCGCGCCAACAATCTCGCCAATGTACGCTATCTGCAAGAATTCTGCCCGGCGGAACAGCGGGACAAAGTTCGTCTTGTTTACAACGGCCTGACCTTTCCCACGCTACAGGATCGCCCAAAACCTCAAAATGTCCCCTTCCGCCTGCTCTCCATCGGCCGTTTTGTCCGCACCAAGGGCTTTCCCGAATTGCTCACAGCCCTAGCGCGCCTTAAAAGAGAAGGCGTCCCGGCGCGCCTTACTCTTGCCGGGGACGGTCAGTGGAGGGGAAGACTGCTGCGTCTGATACAACGGCTACGCCTTGACGACTGCGTGGATTTGCCGGGTTTCATACCGCACGACCAGGCGCAGGCAATCATGCAAAGCCACGATGTACTTGTTGTGCCGAGTGTTGTGCATACGAACGGCGACCGCGACGGCATTCCCAACGTCATCATGGAAGGCCTGTCCTGCGGTATGCCTGTTGTGGCAACCGATGTCTGCGGCATAGCGGAAGTGATACATAACGGATACTCAGGCCTGCTTGTGCCGCAGCGTGATCCGGCAGCATTGGCGCGTGCTGTGCGTTGCATGCTGGAAAACAGGGACGAAGCCCTGCGCATGGCAAAGACAGGGAAAGCCCTTGTGGAACGCATGTTTGACAATACAGCAAACATCCGCGCGCTTTACGCCCTCTACACGCAATACTTCCCCCGATGATGCCCTTGATGCCGCATTCGGACACTGTCTATCTTGTTGTGAGCCTTGATGTGGAAGAAGAAGGACTCTTCAGCGGCAGCTATGCCACACGCAATCCGTCCGTTACAAATATCGTCCATCTCACACGCATGACGCCGCTTCTGAAAAAAGGCATACGCCCCACGCTGTTCTGCGCATACAGTGTGCTTGTCGACAAACCTTCGCGCGCCGTCCTGAAGACTTTGCAAGATCGTGTGGAAATTGGGGCACACCTGCACCATTGGAACACACCGCCTCTGGACGCCGCTCCGCGGGATAAAAAAGCCGGACATACACAGTATGTATCTGCGGCGGATGTGCCTCTGGAACTCTTTGCGGCCAAGATACAGCGCCTTTTCCAGATATGCACGGACACACAGGGCGCGCCCCCGACCTCATTCCGCATGGGGCGCTGGGATATGCACCGAAAACACTGGCCCGCGCTCGCGCAGGCCGGTGTGCTTTGCGATGCCTCAATCCGCCCTCTGCACGCCACGAGTAACGGCCCCAATCATTTCAACGCGCCGGCAACTCCCTACTGGGTGCCTGTAAACGCCGCGCGCATTTTTGAAACGCCGCTCACGGTCACGCCGCTCATACACAATCTGCCGCGTCTTCTCACTTTACTGCCGCGCCGTATCGCAAAAATCGCCCAAACAGGTCTGTATGCATGGGGGGCGCTGACCCTATTGCCCGTATACCACTCCTTACAACTTATGCAGGCTGTAACACGCATTTTTCTGTCCCGCGGGGGGAATGTTCTCTCCCTCACCTGGCATTCCTCGGAAATGATGCCGAACGGCGCGCCGCACCTGCCGAGTGAAGCGTCAGTCGCGCGTCTGATGGATAAAATTTCCACCTATATTGACTGGCTGCGCGCTCATGTTGCCCTGCAATGTCTGAGCATGGACGAACTGCGACAGGAACTGGGCGATTCCGCGCCCACGCCGCGCCCTGTCGCCGAGGACACCCCGCAAAATGACTGGACATACGCTTAAGGCTTTTTTATGATAAAAGACACACTCTCTCCACCCCTCCCTGCCGGGCTGCCGCATATAGCCTGCATTTTATTATGGTATCCGCTGTTCACACAGCCTTTTATTTTTCGGGAAATAGAAAATCTGAAACACTGCCTGCCGCTGACAGTCTATGCCCTGTATGACAAAAATCTGCGCCACTGCTCAAAAGAAATGCACGCGGCGACCGACACGACACGCACGTTTGGAATCAAAGCTCTGCCAACTCTCCTGCTGGAAACGCTGCGCTTTTTCCTTACGCACCCCTTGCGTCTGTGCCGACTTTACCGGCGCACGCTTGGCAGGCGATGGAACAGCCTTGAAGTATTTGCGGAAAATCTCTGGGCGTTTGTAGTGGGCATACGCCTGGGACGCCTGCTGCGGGAAGACGGCATAGATATGGTATATGCGCCCTGGCCGCGCGGTACGGCAACAGCGGCATGGACTGCCGCGACGCTTGCCGGCATCCCTTTTACCACGTCAGCGCGCGGCGACAATCTGGAACCTGCCGACCCGGACTTGAGCGACAAACTGACCGCAGCCCTTTTTGTCCGCGCCAACAATGCCGCGGACAAAAAACGCATTGAATGTTTTGACAAAGGACAGGCCAAGGGCAAAACCGCGCTTGTCTATAACAGTTTGACGCTGCCGGCCCAGATTTCCGAAACCGACGTCCCCGCGCTCGCTCCTGCCCGAAATCCGGCCCAGAATCCGGAAGGATCTGTTCGCCTATTAAGCATCGGGCGCTTTGACGTTACCAAGGGCTTTGACGTGCTGATACGGGCATGCGCCCTGCTACGTGATCGCGGAATCGACTTCACCCTGACGCTCGCGGGCGGCGGCAGTGTGCGCATGGGCATCGGCAATATGACCGACACCCTCAAAAACCTGCGCGCCGAACTGCGTCTCACAAACCACATCCACATGCCCGGAATGCTTTCGCACGACGAATTACCCGACACGTTACGCGCGCACGATATTTTTGTCGCTCCCTGCATCATCCACGCATCCGGACGGCGCGACGGCATTCCCAATACTGTTATTGAAGCCATGTCTTACAGCATGCCCATTGTCAGCACGACTGTCAACGCGCTGCCTGAAGTGGTGCGTAACGGCAGAACAGGGCTGACAGTCCCTCCGAACGACCCGGAAGCGCTGGCGCAAGCCATTGACTATCTTATCCGAAATCCCCTTGATGCGCGCCGCATGGGGGACAACGCCAACGCGCTGGCCACGAAACTGTTCAACTCTGAGCGCAACACCAAGCGTCTGACAAACCTTTTCGTCACCCGGTATGCCCTCTGGGAAAAAACATGTGCGGAATAGCGGGTATCTGTCGTCTGAACACAACTGAACCTCTTTCCCCGGAAGCGGGCACTCTGGTGACGGGCATGTGCGACCGCATGGTGCACAGAGGTC
The DNA here is from genome assembly GCA_013374015.1 of Candidatus Desulfovibrio kirbyi. Lineage (GTDB taxonomy): Bacteria > Desulfobacterota > Desulfovibrionia > Desulfovibrionales > Desulfovibrionaceae > Desulfovibrio > Desulfovibrio kirbyi. The sequence continues at coordinate 95,136 of BLLL01000007.1, read as the reverse complement.
CGGACGGAAGCGGCATGTGGCAATCCGGCCCTGTCTGCCTCGGCCACAGGCGACTTTCCATCATAGACCTTGCGGGCGGCGCGCAACCCATGAGCGACACAACCGCCCGTCTGACAATAACATTCAACGGAGAAATTTACAATTTTAAGGAGCTGAAAGAAGAACTGGCGCAGAGAGGAGCGCGTTTTCAGACAAATTCAGATACCGAAATCATTCTGGAAGCCTATAAATTCTGGGGGGCGGACTGTCTTGCGCGCTTTGACGGCATGTTTGCCTTTGCCCTCTGGGATTCCGACAACCAACGCCTGTTCTGCGCGCGTGACCGTTTCGGCAAAAAACCGTTTTTTTATACCGTACAACAAAATTGTCTGTATTTCGCTTCCGAGCTTACCGCGCTCACTGCTGTGCTGCGCGGACTTGAGTTCACCCTGGACACCAAGGCCGTCATGCGCTACCTGGCCTACGAATACGTGCCCACGCCCCAAACAGTCTACCGCGAAATAACAGGCCTGCCACCCGCCCACCATCTGCTGCTGGAAAACGGACGCGTGCACAACGCCCCCTACTGGGACATGCCCGCGCCTGACGAGCGCGATTCCAGAGACGAACGCGAACTGTGTGCGGAACTGTATCGCCTCCTGTCCCGCGCCGTGCGCCGGCGCATGATAAGCGACGTTCCGCTGGGCGTTTTTCTTTCCGGCGGCATTGATTCTTCGATAGTGGCCGGTCTTATGGCGGAGCAGTCCGTAGCGCCCGTCAAAACATTTTCCATCGGATTCCGCGAAGCGAGCTACGACGAATCCCAATACGCCCGCACCGCTGCCGAGGCTTTCGGCACTGAACACTTTGAACGAGTCCTCTCTGCGGACGAATGCGCCGATATTCTGCCCGGCACGGTCAGCCGCATGGACCTGCCGATGGCGGACGCCTCGGTTGCGCCAACCGCCCTGCTTTCAAAAATCACCCGTGAACACGTCACCGTGGCGCTGGGCGGGGACGGAGCGGACGAGCTTTGGGCAGGCTATGAACACTATATCGGCTTCAAAGCCGCGGAATGGTATAATGCCTTGCCCTCATTCGCGCGGCGCCGCGTCATCGAACCGCTGGCGCGTTGCCTACCGGCTTCGGCAGACTATATAAACCCGTGTCTGGCGGCCGCGACATTTCTGTGCGGAGCGCGCGCCCCAGCGCATTTTCGGGTGCAGGCCATGCTCACGGCCTTTACCCCTGACCTGCAACGCGAAATTCTGAATCCCGACTGGTGCGACACGCATTTTCTGCGTGAACAGCTTTTCGCCCCGACACGCGAACACTTTGACCACTGGCGACCACCGGAGGCCGCTGAGCCGACAGCCCGCGCTTTTTATGTGTATGCGCGGCAGTTTATGCTAGACGATATCTTGGTCAAAGTAGACCGATGCTCCATGCTTCACTCGCTGGAAGTGCGCGCTCCCTTTTTGGACAAGGACGTTGCCGAATTTGCGGCGCGACTACCACTACGCCACAAACTTCGCGGCTTCCAGCGGAAATATTTGCTCAAAAAAGCCTTTGCCGAACTGTTGCCACCAAAAATCCTACGCCGCAACAAACGCGGATTCCAAATTCCGGTTGCGGACTGGCTGCGCGGAAAAATGCGCCCACTCATGGAAGACATGCTCAGTGAAGACCGCTTGCGCGCGCAGGGCATTTTTAACGCAAACGCCGTGCGCGTGCTTATGGACAACCATATAAGCGGCAAGGCCGACATGCGCAAACAGCTCTGGACACTGCTGGTATTGCAGCTTTGGCTTGCCGCGCAACAGGCACGGACGTAAAAGCACAATAATGGTATTCGACCGGAGCAAAAAACGTAGACTAACGCTGCTGTCGCCATCCATACGGCTCACAAGTTCGCCTACGGCTGCCGTGACGCAGTATCGCGGCAAAATAGGCTTTTTTTCTACTTCTGCTACAGTACAACAAGCGCCCAGCGCGCACGACCTCACAAACCGGAGTCAGACATGAAAGTACTCATTATGTGCGGAGGCAAAGGTACCCGTCTGCGCGAAGAAACCGCCTTCAAGCCGAAACCCATGGTGGAAATAGGCGCGCGCCCCGTGCTGTGGCACATCATGTCCGTGTACGCCCGCTTTGGCTACAAGGACTTTATTCTGCCGCTCGGCTACAGGGGCGAAGTCATCAAACAGTATTTTCACGGCTACAACATACGCAATACCGACTTTACCGTGGAACTCAACTCCGGAACCCTGACGACTCATCATGCCGGTTCCTGCGCGCTTGAAGACTGGCGCGTCACCCTCTGCGACACAGGGCAGGACACCCTCAAAGGGGGGCGAATCAAAAGAGTGGCGCGCCACATTGAAACGGACAGATTTATGCTTACCTATGGAGACGGGCTGGCCGACATTAACTTGGACAAACTGGTGCGGTTTCATGAGCAATCCGGAACAATCGGCACGTTCACCGGCGTGCGAATGCCCTCACGATTCGGCACGGTGCGTACGGATTCTGACGGCGCTGTCCTTTCTTGGGAAGAAAAACCAGTGCTCAACGAATACATCAACTGCGGTTTTTTTGTCTTCAAACGCGAATTTCTGGACTATCTGAGTGAAGACGAATCCTGCGATCTGGAAAAAGAACCCCTGCGGCAGCTTGCGGCGGACGGACAGCTCTCCATGTATCCGCACCCGGGCCAGTGGCAGTGCATGGACACGCTACGCGACTCCATCCACCTGAACGAACTCTGGGATTCCGGCAGGGCATTCTGGGTATAACCACAAATTTCAAGGACAGCGCATGTTTGCAGACAGCTATACAGGCCGTCGCATTTTTATCACCGGACATACGGGCTTTAAGGGGTCCTGGCTTTCGGCCTGGCTTGTGCGCCTTGGCGCGGTGGTGCGCGGCTATTCTGACGCCGTTCCCACAAGCCCGTCCCATTTCGCGGCCACAAATCTTGCCGACCACATCGACGACACGCGCGGCGACGTGCGCGACAGAAATGGACTTACGCGCGCCGTACAGCAATTCAAACCCGACATCGTCTTCCATCTGGCGGCCCAGGCGCTGGTGCGCAAATCCTACGACGCGCCCGCCGAAACTTTTGAAACAAACATGCTGGGCACACTCAACGCGCTGGAGGCCGCGCGCCGCTGCGATTCCGTCCGGGCGCTTGTCGTGATCACGTCCGACAAATGCTACCGCAACGACGAATGGGTCTGGGGCTACCGCGAAACAGACCACCTTGGCGGCGACGACCCCTACTCTGCCTCCAAAGGATGCGCTGAAATTATTGCCCATTCCTATATTAAGAGCTTTTTTAAGGACGGCCCCGCATGCGCCACAACACGCGCCGGCAATGTGATAGGCGGCGGGGACTGGGCAACGGACCGTATTGTGCCGGACTGCGCGCGGGCATGGGCTGCAAACACGCCCGTATCCGTACGTAGCCCTTGGGCAACCCGCCCTTGGCAATACGTTCTGGAGCCGCTCTCCGGCTACCTTCACCTTGGGACGCGTCTGCTCAACGGAGAAAAAACTGCCTTTAGTCCTCACGGGCAGGCGTACAATTTCGGACCCGCAGCCGATGTCAACAACACTGTGGCCGAAATAACGGACGCGCTGGCGCGCCACTGGCCCGGCTTTACCGCGCATACAAACGCCGATGCTCACAACGGCGGAAAAGAGTGCACGCTGCTCAAACTCTGCTGCGACAAGGCGCTTGCCCACCTGCAGTGGAAGGCCACTCTCGACTTTGAAGAAACGCTTCGCTATACTGCTGAATGGTATCGCTGTTTTTATAAAGGTGAAGGCGGCAAAACACCGCGCGACATGCTGGATTTCACCTTGGGACAAATTGCGGCCTACTGTACCGCTGCGGAACTGCGCGAGCAATCTTGGACACGACGATGACCTATAATAGCCCGCAACCAGCGCCACAAAGCGTCGGCATTGACGGAGCGCTTTTTCTACCGCTACGGATTATTCCCGTTGCGAAGGGCGATGTGCTGCGCATGCTGAGTAAAGGCTCTCCGCTGCTGCCTGAATTTTCAGCAAATTTCGGCGAACTGTATTTTTCTGAGATACGCCCTCACGCAGTCAAGGCATGGAAGAGGCATCACCGACAAACACAGCATTTCGCCGTGCCTTGCGGACAGATCAGACTAGTACTTTTTGACGGTCGTCCGGCCTCTCCAACGTATGGGGCATTAGCGGAACTGATTCTAGGGCGACCCGACAATTACGGACTGCTCCGTATTCCTCCAGAAATCTGGTACGGTTTTGCAGCAATGGGGACATGCCCGGCATTGATCTGCAACTGCGCGGACATTCCCCACGACCCTGCGGAAAGCGAGAAACTCCCTGTCGATACGCCGACCATTCCCTTTGACTGGAACAGCACTGACACCCAAACCGCAATCGTTCAAAACTTCAGGACAGGCCATGCCCATTAAAATTGCCACCGATCTGCCCGCCAGAGCGGCGCTGGAAAACGAAAACATCTTTGTCATCACCGAGGAATGCGCAGTCCGGCAGGACATTCGTCCTCTGGAGATAGCCATCGTCAACCTCATGCCCATGAAAATCGCCACGGAGACGCAGCTGCTCCGTCTGCTCGGCAACACGCCGCTGCAAGTCAACATCACGCTTCTGCGCACGGCGGCACATCTGTCAAAGCACACCCCGCTGCAACATCTGGAACGTTTTTACAAAACATTTGCCGAAATTCGCCACATGAACTTTGACGGACTGATTGTCACCGGCGCACCGGTAGAGCATCTGCCCTTTGAAACAGTGGTTTACTGGCAGGAATTACTGGAAATCATCACCTACGCGGACGAACACGCCTACTCCACGCTGTATCTGTGCTGGGCTGCCCAGGCTGCCCTGTACCATCTTTACGGGGTGCCCAAGCACGATCTGCCGGCCAAAATTTCCGGCATTTTCCGGCACTCTGTCCTTTGTCCGGGCTGCGCCCTTTTTCGGGGATTTGACGACGAATTTCTGGCCCCACATTCACGGCATACCGAAGTGCGCGCCGAAGACATCCGCGACATTCCCGAGCTACGCGTTATTGCCCAGTCCAATGAAGCCGGCATTGCCGTTGTGGAAAGCGCGAATCATGCCCAGGTTTTTATGACCGGACATCTGGAATACGACCGGGACACGCTAAATGCGGAATACCGCCGCGATCTGCAAAAAGGTCTGCAACCTTCCGTGCCGAAACACTATTACCCCAACGACAACACGAACAATGTCCCGCTGATGAGCTGGCGGGCGCATGCGCATCTGTTTTACAGCAACTGGCTTAATTATTATGTGTATCAGGAAACCCCCTTCAACCTTAACTCCACAAAAACATGCGGAAGGCCGGCATGCGACTGAATACGCGGCCTTCCGGCGCATTCGAGGAGACCAATCATGTGGAACTATACCGAAGCCGTACACGACCATTTTTTACACCCGCGCAATGCCGGTCCTCTGTCCGACGCCAACGCCATCGGGGAAGTGGGCAGTCTTGCCTGCGGCGACGCCCTCAAACTCTATCTGAAAATCACCGATGCAGGCGTCATTGAAGCGGCATCCTTTGAAACCTTCGGCTGCGCTAGCGCCATTGCCTCCAGTTCCGTGCTGACAGACATGATAAAGGGGATGCAGGCTGACGAAGCGCTCAAGATAACAAACAGGGACATCGCGGCAGCCCTCGGCGGCTTGCCGAAACAAAAAATGCACTGCTCGGTTATGGGACAGGAAGCTCTTGAGGCCGCTATCCGTCAATGGAAAGGGGAGCCGCCCGTACCGCATGCCCTTGAAGACGGCGCTCTTGTCTGTAAATGTTTTGGCGTCATGGACGCGCAGATCATACGCGCCATATGTGAAAACGGCCTGAAAACCATTGAGGAGATCACCAACTACACAAAGGCCGGCGGCGCGTGCGGCGAGTGCACGGACACGATAGCAAAAATTCTTGCGGAAACCATCACCCCGCTTGCGGAGATCAAACCAAAGGCGCGTATGACAAATGTCGCGCGCATGCAACGGGTGCTCAAAATACTTGATGAGGAGATCCGCCCCCGTCTTGCGACCGATGGCGGAGACATAGAACTGGTAGACGTGGACGGCAACCGCGTCATAGTGTCGTTGCGCGGGCGCTGCTCTCACTGCCGCTCAAGCTCTGTCACTATACACAATCTTGTGGAACGCCTGTTGCGTGAACATGTGGACACGGATATTATCGTAGAGGAAGCGTAGCCATGAAAACCATCTATCTTGACAATAACGCCACTTCCGCTGTGGATTCAGGCGTACTTGCGGCCATGCTGCCTTATCTCGGTTCCCTTTACGGCAACCCCTCAAGCCTGCACAACTTCGGCGGTCAGGTGGCCGCAGCTATAGAAGATGCCCGCGAAAGCGTAGCCGCGCTGCTTGGGGCGGAGCCGGACGAAATTATCTTCACTTCCTGCGGTTCTGAAAGCGACAATGCGGCATTCTGGTCCGCCGTGCAGACCCAGCCTGAAAAACGCCGGTTGATCACAACCCGCGTGGAACATCCGGCCGTGCTCAACGTGGCGCAGTACTGGGAACGCCAGGGATACCGCGTCACCTACCTTGGCGTGGACAATAAAGGCCGCCTGGATATGGACGAATACGCCGCCGCCCTGTCTGAAGATACCGCGCTGGTTTCCATCATGTTTGCCAATAATGAGGTCGGCAATATCTATCCCATCGCACGCATGGCAGAGGCAGCCAAAGAAAAAGGCGTGCTTTTTCATACGGACGCAGTACAGGCTGTGGGAAAAACACCTATTGACCTCAAACACCTGCATGCCGACATGCTCTCCCTTTCCGGGCACAAAATACACGCGCCCAAGGGCATTGGCGTGTTCTATGTGCGCAGGGGCGTGCGTTTTCGTCCGTTTTTGCGGGGCGGCCATCAGGAAAGCGGCCGAAGAGCCGGCACGGAAAATGTGCCCTACATCATAGGGCTGGGCGGTGCCGCACAGCTTGCCGCAGACCACATTCAGAAAGAGCGCATTCAGGTCTCCAGCCTGCGCAATAAACTGGAAAACGGTATTCTTGGGCAAATCCCGCACTGCATCGTCAACGGGGATACGGAAAATCGCCTGTCCAATACCAGCAATATTTCGTTCAAAAATGTGGAAGGGGAGGCAATCCTCCTGATGCTTGACCGCCTTGGCATATGCGCGAGTTCCGGTTCGGCGTGCACCTCAGGCAGCCTAGAGCCTTCGCACGTCCTGCGCGCCATGGGCGTGCCTTTCACCTATGCCCACGGCTCAATACGCCTTTCGCTCTCCTGCTACACCACGGAAGAGGATGTGGACTATGTGATTGAAAAATTCCCAAAAATCATCAAAACATTGCGCGACATATCGCCCTACAAGGATTAAAAAGCTTATCGCACGTCAGGCATTGCCTGCCCTTTCTTCGGCGGCGGCTGTTTTGCCGCCGGCTTTTTGCCCGGTGCACACACGGCGGGCGCAATATTCACCACGGGCAGTTCCGCAAAAGTGGGCACATCGGCAGCGTCCATAGCCGTGATGATGTCAGGGGTTATATCCAGCATTTCGTCAGCGGCCAGCAGAATCTGGCGGGCGATCACCAGTGTCCCCGGGCGGGCTTTCTGCCAGGTTCCGGTCTCCCGCAAGATATCTGTGTTCACCAACCCCCAGGCCGCAGTCTTGTACAGCTTCAGATGCTGTTCCAGTTGCAGTTTAGCATTGGTCACCATTTCCGCGCGCCGTGGTTCGGATTCATTTTTGACGCTTTTCTGAAACTCGTCCATGCCCTGCTGCAAACGCTGCCTCACCGCTTCCAGATGCGCAGTTGCCGCCTTGCCGGCTTTGGTTTCACGCTGCACTCGCTCCATATCCACCACTACCAGTGGATTGCCGGACACGCGCACGGCGGAAGACGCAACGTGGACGGGGACCAGCAGGATCAAAACTACCGGCCAAAAATGCCGAAAACGCAAAAAGTGCAAAAAAAGTGTGTTCATCGCGCACTCACAATGGCTATGAAAGGTTCATGAAGAAAGACAAGGTTGGCGAAGCCTCCCCCACGGACGGCGCTGACGAAGGCAGGGCATCGCCGTGCGCACCAGTTTTACGCTCCCGCGCGGAGTAGCCGGCGCAGAGTAGAGCAGCCAGAAAAATAATATTTTTACGCGACATTATGTTTCCTATGGGATTTCAAGTGGTTTAAGAATCGGCAGACGCGACGTTTCAAATTTGCGATACGCCTCTTCAACGGCTACGCGCGCTACCGCTTCATCTTAAAATACATGTTCCGACTTTTATAACTTTTTCGCCGTGTCTTGTCAAGAGCGTGTAGGCATGATTTACGAAATTTTCAGAATTATCCAGAAACAACTGAAGATTTTGAGCGGATTCTTGACGAGTCCCGAAAAAGGCTGCAATCTGACGTCATTAGAGGGTAGAACGGAAAAATCGCTCCTTTCAGGCTGATCAAAAAATTGAGAAGGCCAAGGAACAGGGTAGTAGTATGTGTTGCGGTGTAGTGCGGGAAGATCCAGAGGGCAAGCAACCCTTTGTCGCTGTTGTCGGCGGCGGCCTTGCCGGGTGCGAATGTGCGCTCACGCTGGCGTGCGCGGGCTGTCATGTTATGCTTTTCGAGCAAAAACCGGGCGCGCGATCTCCCGCGCACACAAGTGATTGTCTGGCGGAGCTTGTCTGCTCAAATTCCTTACGTTCCAATGAACTCACCTCGGGCGTGGGACTTTTGAAAGCGGAGATGCGCGAGCTTGGCAGTCAGTGCATGGCGGTGGCCGATGCGTGCGCTGTGCCTGCCGGCAAGGCCCTGGCCGTTGACCGTGAGCTTTTTTCCGTGACCATAACTGCGAAAATAGCGGCGCATCCCCGCATAGCCCGTATTGAACGCTGTGTCGCCTCCCTTGACGACCCTGTGCTTACGGAGGCGCGGGCGGTTGTTGTAGCGGCGGGCCCCTTGGCCTCCGAGGGCATTGCCGCTTCTCTCGCAGAAATAACAGGATCTGAGCACTGCTATTTTTATGACGCTGTTGCCCCCATTGTGTGGACCCATTCACTGGATATGGGCGTTGTGTTTCGGGCATCGCGCTACGGCGTGGAAAATGGGGAAACGTCGGGCCAGGGCGATTATCTCAACTGCCCCATGACCCGCGAGGAATACGAAATTTTTTATCATGCCCTGATCGCTGCCCGCAAGACGAAATCTCACAGTTTTGAAACGATTAAGCATTTTGAGGGCTGTATGCCTGTGGAGGCGCTGGCGGAGCGCGGCCCGCGCACCTTGACCTTCGGCCCGCTCAAACCGGTGGGTTTTATTGATCCGCGCACAGGCCTCAGACCTTGGGCAGTGCTGCAACTGCGCGCAGAAACCGCCGACAGCGCAACCTGCAATCTGGTAGGCTGTCAAACGCGGCTTGTCCAGTCAGAACAGGCCAGAGTGTTTCGTCTCGTGCCAGGCATGAGTAAGGCGGAATTTGTTCGGTACGGCAGTATGCACCGAAATACATATGTAAACGCGCCGGTTGTGCTGCAAGCCGACCTCAGCCTCAGAGCGCGACCGCGCGTCTTTCTGGCCGGGCAGATCGCAGGCGTGGAAGGCTATGTGGAATCAGCCGCCTGCGGGCTGTGGCTTGGCCTTTTGCTGGCGGCACGTCGCGGGCTTACGTTGCCGCCGCCGGAAAGCGCGCTGGGCGCACTGTTGACCCATCTACAACGACCGGCAAAACAGTTTCAGCCTTCCAACGCGCATTTTGGACTGATGCCTGAACTGGACGAAAAAGCGCGTAAAAAAGACAGAAGATTCCTGTATGCGGCGCGGGCAAGAAAGGCCTTCGCCGCATGGCTTGCGGCTGCAGCCCATTCGAACTCCGCAATCATCCTGCGGTAGGGCATGTCAAGGGAAAAAAGCGGCATACCGCTGGTCAGAGAGAAGGCTTATGATTCGCCTTCAGCGTGCGACTGCTTGCCGGCGCCTTTCAGGCCGTACATGGTCGTGGAACCTGAAGACCAGAACTCCAGCACTTCCTCATTGACCAGAGCGGTGAGAATTTTTTTCACCTCGCGCGGTCCTTTGTTCGGAAACAGGGCTGTAAAATCATTAAAATAAAATTTTGTTTTGGAGCCGGACTTGCTGTTCAGGAAATCCACAACAACATCTTTGTCAACCATAACATTCTCCAGATGGTTTTCCGCGCGGCGCAGACACTCTCCTGCCGCCGCACGGGGCAATCAAATGCCTAGAATTTGAACTGTGTGCTCTGCCGCCATGTATAATAGGCTGGGTCACGGAAGTCGTCAATAAGATGATGGGTAAACTCAAGTCCTGTGAGCTTGAAGAAACTTTCCCAGCCGATACGTTCCGCCCAGTCGCCAAGGCGTTCATATTTTTCGGCATTGGCCGCGTATACTTCGACAATGTGCTTCACCATCTTGGTCAGTGTGGGCCAACGCGGCGGCTCATTGGGGATGTAGCCGACAACCACCTTGGAGAACTTGGGCATGGAGATACGGTTGGACACCTTACCGCCCACCATAATGGCAATGCCGTCTCCCTCGCCGTCTGAAATGGGCAGGGCCGGGCACATGGTGTAGCAGTTGCCGCAGTACATGCACCTGTCTTCCTTGATGGCTATGGATTTCACTTTTTCGCCCTTGTATTCCACCGTTGTGGGACGCACGGCCGCTGTGGGACAGGCTGAGACAGCCAGGGGAATTTCACAGAGCTGGTCAGCCCATTCGTGGTCGATCATGGGCGGTTTGCGGTGTATGCCCACAAGGCCGATGTCCGAACAGTGCACCGCGCCGCACATGTTTATACAGCAGGCAAGCGCAATACGCACAGGCGCCGGCATACGCATGTTTTTGAAATCCTCAAACACGGCGTCCATCACGCATTTCACAGGGCCTGAGGCATCCGTGGCCGGCGTATGGCAGTGCACCCAGCCTTGGGTATGCACCATATTGCTGATGCCCGCGCCCGTGCCGCCCACAGGAAATTTGAAAGAGCCGCCCGGGAATTTACGGGAGTTCAGGTCGTCACGCAGAGCCTTCATGGCAGATTTATCGGTCACCATAAATTCAATGTTGTTGCGTGTTGTAAAGCGCAGATGCCCGCCGCAGTGCTTGTCGGCGATCTCGCAAAGCTCGCGGATGTGTGTGACGGACATGGTGCGCGTGCCGCCCACGCGAATAGAGTAAACTCTATCGCCACTTTTGGCCACATGCACAAGTACGCCCGGCTCCAGAATTTCGTGGTACAGCCACTTGCCGAAATTCTTTTTGATAACCGGCGGAAAGTACGAATCATACTTATGGGGGCCGATGTCAGTGATACGGTTTTCCATCGGTTTTGAGGGATTGTACCCTGAAGAAATAAAAGCCATGTTCTTCTCCCCTTTAGCGTTGATGGCGGTTGCGGTAAGCGGCGAGATCATGCGACCAACCGCCGGGCACTTCATCTTCCTTGAAGAAAATGTACGGATTGGAGCGCGGCTCCTTCACATGACAGGCAGAGGCGGGAATATCGGTCACTTCCAGCAATTTCTGGAAGGACAGACGCTTCATTGTCTCGCCCACACGCTCGCGATTTTTGCCTTCTTCCATCCACCAGTCCCAAATTTTTTCGATAACTTCCTTGACCTCGTCATAGGGCGGCTCAACTTTGACAAAAGGCACAAGCAACGAACCCATCTGGGAGCCGTCCACCACAGGAGCCTTGGCACCCACGAGGATACTTGCCCCACGTTCGTCACCAATACGCAATGCCTGCGGCATGGTGTTGATGCAGTGCATACAACGCACGCACCCGGCGGTCACAATGGAAAGCTTTGATCCGTCCCACTTCATGCAGCGCGAGGGGCAGCGTTCGACCACTTCTTTCTGCAGATCAAACTTGCCCCAGTCACGACCGGAATGCGCGCCGGCATTGGGCTTGAGAACGCCGCCGGCATAGGCTTTGACTTTTTCCTGATCAATCTTGATATCGTCTTTCCATGTGCCCACCACGGCAAAATCCGAGCGCGCCATGGCGCACACACAGCCGTTGGGACAGGCGTCAAACTTGAATTTAAATTTGTAGGGAAAGGCCGGACGGTGCAGTTCGTCCTGATAGTCCTGAGTCAGCTGATAGCACAAATCTTGGGCGTTGTAACAGGCATATTCGCACCTGGACTGCCCAAGACATGCCTCCGGCGTGCGCAGGTTGGAACCGGAACCGCCAAGGTCAACATTCATATTGTGGGTCAGTTCATAAAAAATTTCTTCAAGCTGTGGCGTCTGGGTGCCCAGAAGCACGATATCGCCGGTAGAGCCGTGCATGTTTGTGATTCCGGAACCGCGCAGGTCCCAGATATCGCACAGATCACGCAAAAATTTTGTATTGTAATATTTGCCGGCCGGCTGAGCTACGCGCATGGTGTGAAAGTGCGCCACACCGGGGAATTTTTCCGGCTGGTCGCAGTAACGGCCGATAACGCCGCCGCCGTATCCGAAAACACCCACAATGCCGCCGTGCTTCCAGTGGGTTTCTTTTTCCGCATAGGAAAGCTCCAGCACGCCGAGCAAATCGTCCGGACAATCCGCTGGAATTTGATAATCAAGCCCCTTGGGATTTTTTGCCCGGGCCTCTGCTTCCTGTTTGATGTCAGACACAAAGCTTGGCCAAGGGCCGGATTCAAGCTGGTCCAACAAGGGAGTCGCATGTTTTGTCATTGCCATACCTCCACTGGATTTGTTATGTCACGCGATCCGCGTGACGAGTCTTTCTGTCAGGCTATCCGGCACGGGCATCGGAACACGCTTGCCGGAAACATGGGACAAATTTTAGACGCATGTCATCCTCTTTAGCATTTATATCTCATTATTTCTATTTTATGACAACCATTCTGAGAAAATTTTGCTGGTTTTTTACAAAAAAATATGCCGCTCAGGGCGTTTATTACACAATAGATACAACGGCAGATTGTAACAGTCAATTGCTCTGATTGGCGGGTTCGCCGCACCATAGCCTTTTGGCGGATCGTGGCTATGCCTCTGATGCAATTATTGAGCATGCAAAGTGAATATGACAAAGAACGTTATAAAGCTTGGCATCATTCATGGGGCTTTCCGGCCTAGGCGACCTCATGAAGGGCATGCCCCCGCGCTGTGGTAAAACCTGATAAAAAGAGTATTATATGAAGAATAACAATAGAATAAAAATTTGAAATTTTTTTTATACGCTTGCAGAATAAAATAAACTAGTCTAAGATGCAAAAACCTGTTCAAGTTTTTTGTTCTTTGGCACGTAAATTAATTGAATTTATACTGCACGGGGCGCCTTATGTCATCACCGCTGTTCCAGTCTGACGGCAATTTCCTCCCGCTCCTGGCAGGCATTGCCCTGCTTGCGGTCTCAACCGCATACGCTGTTTTGCAACGTAAAGACCCCCGCCGCCTGATTCTCTGGGGCGCGCTCCATGACGCGGGCATTGTGTGTCTGGCCATCAGCGCCCACAGCGCTACAGCCTACACGGGCATCTGGCTTTACGTCATCTTTCAGCTTATTGCGCGTTCTCTGGCGCTCAGGGCGCTGGCCGGAATCACGCCGTCCGCGACATACCCTGACCAGAGCGCCTTTGAAAGGCTGCGCGGCTCCGGTAACGGCACAGCAACAGGCGCTCTCTTTGCTCTTGGACTGCTGGCCGCGGTTGGCGGATCCCCCTTTCTGGTTCCCGAAGGCCGCGCTCTGATAGTCAAGGCGCTGCTCCACGCGTCAGACGGCGGCATGGCTTCGTTTGTGCTCATCGTCTTTATGGCTGTCGTGGGCACTGTCTTCATCTGGCTCTCTGTGGACATGACACGCCATATTGTCCTTGAAAAACCGGTCGGGGATCACCCGCGCTCGTCAATTCCGATACTCCTCACCGTTCTGGCCGTTGCACTGGCACTGCTCGGATTTCTGCGCAATCCGCTGACAGATTTTATCGGACGGGGTTTCTCGCTTTCCTTTGAACACGCTCCGGCGCATCCCGCATACTGGTGTCTGTATCTCTGCGCGCTGGCCGCAGGCGCGCTTTCCCTGTTGCGCAAAAAAGGCGCAGCGCGCATGGGGGCTGTCGCGTTCGCGCTGGCGCTCATTCTGTCATACACCGTGCAAAGCACGCCGTTAACGCGTCTTTTTTTGATAATTATCACACTCATCGGGCTTATCGTCAGCGTCTATTCCCTTGGCTACATTCACGGCGAACGCCGTGGCTGGTACTATTTTTTTCTGCCGCTGACCTTCGCCTCGCTGGCGGGCATTGTTTCCGCTCCGGGGAATGACGCGCTGTACGGCTACTGGGAACTGATGACCTTTGCCTCCTACTTTCTGGTTGCCCATGAAAGCAACCGCACGTCGTTTGACGCCGCGCTGAAATACTATGTCATATGCGCGGGCGGCGCGCTGTTTATGTTACCGGGCCTTTTCTTGCTGGAAGGCCTAAGGGGAGGGCTGCCCGCCGGAATCAGCCCCGTGTGGATCAAAATCGCGCTCACCTTCTGCCTTGCCGGTTTCGCGGCCAAGGCAGGTCTTGTGCCCCTGCATTCCTGGCTGCCCGACGCGCACCCCGCGGCACCGTCTTCCGTGTCCGGCCCGCTGTCCGGCGTTATCACCAAGATGGGGCTTTTCGGCATTGTCAGCGTTGTCTTTGTGATGGCGGGCGAACAGACAGGCGAAATGCCCGGCCTGTTCGGTCTCACCTGGTTCGGCACAGCCCTTGTGTCCATGGGCACGGCCACGCTGATTTACGGTGAAATCATGGCTCTGCTCCAGAGCGACATCAAACGAATGCTGGCCTATTCCACACTGGGGCAGATTGGCGAAATAACGCTTGTGCTCGGTCTTGGCACATGGCTTGCCACAACGGGTGCCCTGTGGCATGTGCTCAATCACGCTGTTATGAAAGACCTGCTCTTCCTCGGTGCCGGCGCGCTGATCGTTCGGACGGGTTCCCGCAATCTGGCGGACATGAAAGGTCTCGGGCGTCACATGCCCTGGACGGTCGCCTGTATGTGCGTCGGACTTGTCAGCATCATGGGCCTGCCGCCCTTCGGCGCGTTTTACAGCAAGTACCTGATGATACAGGCCGCGGCAAACGCCGGTCAGATATGGCTTTCCGCGCTCATTCTGGCAGGCTCTCTGGCTGGGGCGATCTACTATTCACGTATCCTCAAAACACTGGTTTTTGAAGAACGTCCAGCGCATCTGCCGGTCGTTGCGGAAGCGCCCCTTTCCATGCGCCTGAGTTTGGGCGTACTGGCCGCGCTCTCACTCCTTTTCTGCCTTGTCCCGCAACTACCCATGAATATCATTGTGGCGGCCTCCTCGCTCTGCTTTGAGCCGATACTCAACGATGTCGGCATCATGGACGCGCTCTCCGTGCCTTGGCCGATCTATGTTATCGTGCCCATATTCGGCGCCCTGCTTCCCGCCCTGTTCACAAAAGACCGCAAAAAAGCCGGTTGGAGTTCCGTGGCGGTACTGTTGTTCACGGCCCTTCTGGTGCTCCTGTTCGGGCGCGGGATGGACATGCTCTCTTACTGTTTTGCCCTGATTGTGCCGCTGATAGGCGCGCTGAACATGGCCTACGCTGTCGGCTATATGGAACACAGCCACACGCAGTGGCGCTTTTACGGCGCCTTTACCTGTATGTGCGGCGCGCTGGTGGGCATGGCCGCAAGCCGCTATCTTTTGAGCTTCTTCCTTTTCTGGGAAATCATGAGTTCCTGGACGCTGTACATGGCCATCGCCCACGAGGGGACAACCCCCTCGCTGCGCGAAGCGTTCAAGTACTTTTTCTTCAATCTGCTCGGCGCAGGATTCCTCTTTGTCGGAATCTGCGTACTCGGCCCGCTGACGCCCTTCACAACAGCCGTACTTGACGCGGTGCAGCCTGAGCTTTCCGGCTACACGGCGTGGCTCGGCATGGCCCTGCTGGCTGTCGGTTTTGTCATGAAAGCTGCCCAACTGCCCCTGCGCATTGACTGGCAGATGCACCCGGCTCTCGCGCCGACGCCTGTTTCCGGATACATTTCTTCAGTGCTGCTGAAAAGTGCGATAGTCGGCCTTGTCAAGCTGTTTGCCATGATCGGCGGCGCCTTTGCCATCAACGGCATTGTGACGGCTGTGGACCAACACGTCATCAATATTTTTGTCATGTGGATCGGTGGCTTCACCATTATTTATTCCGCAGTGCGCGCCCTTCAGGTCAACGGGCTGAAACTCATCTTCATTTACTCAACGGTCAGCCAGCTCGGCTACATGGTGCTGGCTGTCGGTGCCGGCGGCAATCTGGGATGGGCAGGCGGTCTGCTGCATGTTTTCAACCATATCTTTTTCAAGGATCTGCTCTTTTTGATCTGCGGCTCTGTCATGTTCACAACGCACAAGGAAAGCCTAGAAGAACTTGGCGGAATCGGACGCAAAATGCCCTTCACCCTTGCGGTCTTCGCCATCGGCGGCCTGTCGCTTGTCGGCGTACCGCCTACCAGCGGATTTTCATCAAAATGGCTTATTTATCACGCGCTTATGCAGAGCGGGCAGCCATTGCTCGCCCTGCTCTCCCTGGTGGGCAGCGTACTGACGCTGGCCTATGTCACCAAATTCCTGCATGCGGCATTCCTCGGACAGCTCTCGGCAAACCTCGACCATGTGCGCGAAGCTCCTGTCGTCATGCGCATTCCCATGGGCATTCTGGCCTTCGGCTGTCTTGTCACGGGCATTTTCCCGGGTCTTGCTCTCAAGCCCATCAACACCATCCTTACGGAATACTGGCTCACGCCGCTGAACGTAAACTTCGCCGGCGTCATCTCCGGCCCGGGCACATGGAACGCCACTGCCATCTCCATCATGGCGGCTCTCGCGTTCTACACCGGTCGCTATTTTGTGCGCAGATTCACCCGTCTGCACGAAATTGACGTGCATACCTGCGGCTTGCCGCCGCAAGTCGCGTCAAGCCGTATGGGGCCAACCAGCATATTCGGCGGTGTACCGTTTTTCACCGACACAGCCTCCACTCCTGAGGAGACCCAGTCATGACCGATACCCTGCTCGGCATTATGCACATGTGTATCTTTCCCGGCGGCCTCTTTGCGCTCGCGATAGGCTTCCTCTTCAAGGGCATTGACCGCCGCGTGGAAGCGCGCTTGCAGCGGCGCGTAGGACCTCCGTTGTTACAACCGTGGATTGACGCGGCAAAACTGCTGACCAAGGAAACCATGATCCCCAAGACAGCGTGCCGGCAGGCATTTTTGCTGGCGCCGGTCTTCGGCTTCACCGGAATGGCGGTCTGCGCGGCCTTTATCCCCATTGCGGGCGTCTTTGACGGCTTGTCCAACATGGGCGATCTGCTAGTCATTTTTTATCTGCTCCCCATACCGGCAATCGCCATCATGCTGGGAGGATCAGCCTCCAGTTCTCCCTTCAGCGCGATCGGCTTTTCCCGTGAAATGCTGATGATGCTTGCCTACGAAACCCCGTTGCTCATGATCCTGCTTTCCGTAGCCATGCTTGTGGGCAAGTCTATAGCCGGCACATGGGGGGCGGAGTTCTCCCTGCTGAAAATCGTCTTGTGGCAACAGGAAAACGGTTCCTTGGGCCTTAATCCGTCCATGATACCTGCCTTCATCGCCTACCTCATCTTTCTGCCCGGCACTATGGGGGCGATTCCCTTTGACATTCCCGAGGCGGAAACAGAAATCATTGAAGGTCCCCTTCTGGAATACGGCGGACCCTTGCTGGCACTTTTTCAGATCACCTCAGCGCTCAAAACCTTTGTTGTTCTGGGGCTTGGCGTCGCCCTGTTTTTCCCCGGGGTTATCAGCCAATGGTGGCCGATAAATCTGATCTGGTTCATTGTAAAATGCCTTGTGCTGATGCTCATCTCTTTAACGCTTGTCAAATCGGCCACAGGGCGTTTTCGCATTGATCAGGCATTCCGATTTTATATTACAGTCCCCATGGCGCTTGCCCTGTGCAGCCTGATTCTTGTCTGGGTAATATAAGGAGGCCGCCGTGTCATTGGACACAATGCTCAAAAAACTGTCTGTCAGTTCGCCGTGGCTGTTCCGCATCAATGCCGGATCGTGTAACGGCTGTGATGTGGAACTTGCAACAACCGCCTGTATTCCACGCTACGATGTGGAACGCTTTGGCTGCAAATACTGCGGTAGCCCGCGCCATGCCGATATAGTGCTGATAACGGGGCCTCTGACGGCACGGATGCGCGACCGCGTCCTGCGCGTATGGCACGATATTCCCGAGCCGAAAGTCACTGTGGCTGTGGGTGTCTGCCCCATTTCCGGCGGCGTTTTTCGCGAAGGGTATTCCATCAGGGGACCAATCGACCGCTACATTCCTGTGGACGTGAATGTTCCCGGCTGTCCGCCGCGCCCTCAGGCAATCTTGGAAAGCGTTGTGTTGGCGCGCTCAATCTGGCTCAAAAAACTGGGTCTGGAGAAATGACATGGCAGGTTTTCTGAAAGTTCTGTTTCGCAACCTGCTGGAAGGGCCGTGCACCGACCCGTATCCGTTCGGCAAAACATTTTCGCCGCCGAGCATACGCGGCAAGGTGCTGATAAACCCCGAACTCTGCATGGGTTGCGGCATGTGCGTGTATTCCTGTACTGCCAAGGCCATCAACATTACGCCACTAAGCGACGCGAGCGGCTATACCATCACTGTCTGGAGAAATACCTGCTGTTTGTGCGCCTCGTGCAAGCACTACTGCCCAATGGGCGCCATGTCGATATCTGACGACTGGCACCTGGCGCATGCCGCAGACGAGAAATATGCCCTTGTGGAGCGGCACACCATCAAATTTACCCCTTGCTCCAACTGCGGTGCCATGATACGTCCTTTGCCGCTGCCGATGCTGAAGCGTCTGTATGCCGCATCAGATGTTGATCCTGAAAAAATTCGTTCTCTCTGTCCAAAATGCCGTCAGATAGAAGCCGCGAGCCAGATTGTTCAGAACTCCGGTGCGGACGCGGCCAAAGCTGAAAACAGTTGACCAACCCACCCGTAAGAGTAAGGATACGCCATGCAAGACACGCTGCGGGACAATACGTATATCACAAAGAACATTGCAGTCCTGTGCGCCAATGGGGGCGACGTTCGCCACTCAACCGATGCCTTCAGCAACCCCTTCCACTGGTTTACCTTAGACAATCCCCGCCTTTTGACAAAGGCGGCCGAGGCCTTGCGCAACGCCGGCGCACGCCTGTGCATGATAACAGCCTACAATACCCGTCAGTTGGGCGATCCCATGCAGCAGGTCTGTTACCATTTTGAGTGTGAACGCGCGATTATCAACATTACCGTTATTCTGAACGGAGAATGGCCTACCGTGCCTTCCATCACCCCGCTCTTTGCCAATGCGGACTGGCATGAACGTGAAATGATGGAGCTTTATGGCATTGCTGTGGCCAATCAACCTAATCCGCGTCGCCTGTTTCTGGACGAAGAACTGGATCAGGGCCTCCTGAAAAACAGTGTTCCGCTTTCCGTCATGATGAACGGCGCGTCCAGTTCCGCCCTTTGGGAACGCATTCTCAGCGACAAGGGGGCAGCATCATGAATACCTATACACTCCCCTTGGGGCCGGTACACGTAGCTCTGGAAGAACCGGTCTATTTTAACCTTACCGTCGAAGGCGAAACCGTACGCAATGTCAATCTGACCTCAGGGCATGTGCACCGCGGCATGGAGGCCATGGCCGCACAGCGCAATTTTGTCCAGAACGCCACACTGACGGAACGCGTCTGTTCCCTGTGCTCCAACAGCCATTCCTTCACTTACTGCATGGCTGTGGAAAACGTAACAGGGCTGACCATACCCCGGCGCGCCATATTTCTGCGCACAATGGCCGAAGAAATCAAGCGGATAGCATCACATCTTTTCAACACCGCCATCCAGGCGCACATAATCGGCTTCAAATCGCTGTTCATGCACACCATGGAAGTGCGTGAAATGGTGCAGGATCTCAAGGAAACCGTCTACGGCAACCGCATGAATCTCGCCCAAAACTGCATAGGCGGAGTCAAATGCGACCTGACGCCTGAAAAGTTTACCTATATTCTTGGCGTACTGGAAAAAGTTGAGCCGGCTGTGGACGAATTGCGCGAAATTTTTGCCACCAACAGCATGGTGATCGGACGCACAAAAGGTCTTGGTCTTCTGCCGAAGGCGGACGCACTGCGCCTAGGCGTGGTTGGCCCTGTCGCGCGCGGTTCCGGCGTTGCCATAGACGTGCGTAAAAATTCTCCCTACGCCGCTTTTCCTGAACTCAAATTTAACATGATCACCCATGACGACTGCTGCATTTACTCCCGCACCAGAGTTCGCCTGGACGAAATCTTTGAATCCATCGGCCTGGTACGCCAGTGCTGTCGTATGACCCCCGAAGGGCCGACAACAAAGCACCTGCAACGGGTTCCCGTAGACGAAGCCTGCGCCAGGTCAGAAGCGCCGCGGGGTGAAGTTTTTTACTTTATCCGCACATACGGCACCGATGTGCCGCAAAGGCTCAAGTGGCGCGTGCCTTCCTACATGAACTGGGAAGCGCTGGGCGTGATGATGAAAGACTGCAAAGTAGCCGATGTGGCATTGATTACCAACAGCATTGACCCGTGTGTTTCCTGCACCGAGCGCTAGCGCGACGCGCCTCTGACAGCCGGACAAGAAAATGCATGAGGCAAGCCTTGTTCAGGAACTTTTGCGTATTGCCCTTGGGGCAGTGGACACACACAATGCGGACAATCCGGCAAACCGCGCTGTGCGCATTCAGGAAATTGTCTGTGACATCGGTTTGATAGCAAGCGTAGAGCCGCAGACGCTGACCGGTTGTTTTGAACTTTTTGCGGAAGGCACATTGGCCGAAGGCGCAACACTGACGTTAAACACCGTGCCGCTTGATTGCGAATGCACGGCCTGCGGACATACGTTCAGCCTGACACAGAGGAGCTTTGTCTGCCGGCGTTGCGGAGCTGGTGAACTTCATTTCAGCGGGGGACATGGCTTAAGCCTCACGTCCTTACGCGTTGAAGAGGAAAAGGACCATGCACGAACACATTCAGGTCGTACCCAATAAATGCCGCGCCTGCCGCCGTTGCGAAATGGCCTGCATTGCTGCCCACCATGGAATCTCCATAAAAGAAGCCATGAAACACCGTAACGAACTGGTTTCACGCACCCAAGTGGTCAAAACCGATCTGTTCAAAACCACAGTGCGCTGTCACCAGTGCGACCCGGCCCCCTGTTGCGCCATCTGCCCCACAGGCGCGTTGCGACAACAGGCAAACGGGGTAATCATCATGCACGAAGAGATGTGCGCCGCCTGCAAGATGTGCATAGCCGCCTGTCCTTACGGCACCATTGCCATGGAGGCTGTCGGCATGCCGGATATGACGGCGGACAATGCGGAAACCATGGCCCAGCGCGCGCGCCGTGAGGTGGGCGTCCGTTGCGACATGTGCGAAGGCTGGCGTGAAGACAACGGCAAAAAGATTACCGCATGTGTCGAGGCATGCCCGGCACGCGCGCTCTCTCTGGTATTACCCGACGGCACAGTCATTGAATCACCGATACAACCGAAAGCCGCAAAAGACAATGTTGCTGAAAACGCTACGGAAGCATAAAAGAAAAACCCATGCAAATACTGGAACAACTTGTCGCGTGGCTGGACGATATTGTCTGGGGGCCCTATGTACTCTTTCCCCTGCTTTTGGGCGCGGGCATTTATTTTACGATTGAGCTGCGCTTCATGCCATGGCGTTATGTTGGTCCCGCGTTTGTGCATTTGTGGAAAGGACGCCATCACCACAAAGACCATGGAGGCGAGCTTTCCCCCTTCAAGGCACTCATGACCTCCATGGCCGCGACGGTCGGCACGGGAAATATTGTCGGCGTTGCCACGGCGATCACCCTTGGCGGTCCCGGGGCTGTATTCTGGATGTGGGTCACCGCGGCTCTGGGCATGGCCACAAAATTTTGCGAGGCAACCCTTGCCGTCCATTACCGGGAAACAACGCCAAACGGCTCCTATGTGGGCGGGCCGATGTACTACATTAAAAACGGGTTGGGCAGCAAATGGAAATGGCTGGCCTTTCTTTTTGCCGTGTTCGGCATTGTTGCCTCCTTTGGCATAGGCAACATGGCACAGGCCAACGCCATCACCAATAATGTGGCACAGACGCTGAACATTCCGCCTTGGACAATCGCCCTTACACTGCTGGCACTCACCGGTATTGTCGTTGTGGGCGGCGTTAAGCGCGTTGGCGATGTGACGGGTATTCTGGTGCCCTTGATGGCGCTGTTTTATATCATTGTGGGCGTGCTCATCATGATTATCAACTATGACAAGATCGGACCCGCCTTTTTAAGCATTTTCAGACATGCCTTCGCGCCGGCTCCCGCCGCGGGCGGCTTTATCGGCGCCACAGTCATGATGTCCATGCGTTACGGCATAGCGCGCGGTCTTTTTTCCAATGAAGCCGGTCTGGGCAGCGCGCCCATTGCCCATGCGACGGCCATCACAGACAATCCTGTGAAGCAGGGTTTTCTGGGCATGCTTGATCCATTTATCGACACCATTATCGTCTGCTCCATCACGGCCATTGTCATATTGATTGCCGGCGACTGGACAAGTACAGAAAGCCGAAGCGCGGCCACCATAACATCCCTTGCCTTTGAGCACGCCCTGCCGGGCATGGGCAACTATGTGGTGAGCCTGAGCATCGTGCTGTTTGCCTATTCCACAATTCTCGGCTGGTGTGTTTACGGCGAGAGGTGCTGCATGTATATTTTTGGTCACGAGGCATCCCTGCCGTTTCGCATTTTCTTTACCTTGCTGGTGCCTGTCGGCGCGCTGGCAAAATTCAGTCTGGTCTGGGATCTAGCCGATCTCTTTAACGGCCTTATGGCGCTGCCGAACCTCATTGCCCTGTTATTGTTGAGTCCTGTTGTGTTCAAGCTGGTGCACGAACATTTTGATGCTGAGAAAACACTCAGGGAATGGAATTGACCTTTTGTCCGTCACGTTGATGCAGATACGGACGCATTGATGGATTATCTGCATATCCTGTTCAGTGAAGGCGTCAAACTCTTTGCCCTGATGACTCCGCCGGCGGTTCTTTCCGCATTTTTGAGCGCATCAAAAAGCTATACGCCCGCCCGAAAAAAAGCCACCGCGCGCAAAACTGCGGCCGCTGTTTTTATCATCGGCGCTGTGCTGTATTTTTTCGGCACCGCCATTTTCAGTATTTTTGACTTTACGCTGGACGCTTTCCGTATCGGGGCCGGCAGCCTGCTCTTTCTCACAGCCATTCACCTGATGAACGAATCGGCGAGCCAGCCGATTTTTACGCCTGAGGAAGACATAAGCGTTGTTCCGCTGGCGATTCCTCTGTGCATGGGGCCTGCCTCCATAGGCACGGTCATGGTGATGGGCGCCTCAGCCAAGGATACGGAGCAGATGCTCATTGGCGCGCTGGCGCTTTTTGCGGCTTCACTGGGCATCTACACAATGCTGTATTTTTCAAACGCTATCAAGCGCATGCTCGGACACACCGGCATTGCCATCCTCTCCAAGCTGACAGGCCTGCTGCTTGCGGCCATCGCCGCGCAGGTTATCTTTACCGGAATCCGGTCTTTTTTGCAGTGAACAGTTTCAAACACCGTAGCGAGAGGACAACGCCGGAAACCGTTCCGACTTCTGCCGAGCGCGGAGAGTCGTTGCGTGATGATTGCATGGAGACTCCTTGATCACAAGAAGTCTATAAAAAAATTTAGAAATATTGTCAACCTCGTGACGACACTATCTATCGGATTTTTTTCGGACAAAAAGACGCCATTTCGCATTCGCCGCATGACGGACTGCGGGCGCGGCAGACATCGCGCCCGAACCAGACCATGCGGTGGTTTATGTTGCCCCATTCTTCGCGGGGAAAGAGCGCTGTCAAATCTTTTTCCACAAGATCCGGGTTTGTCTGGTCTGTGAGGCCAAGGCGGTACGCGATACGCTTGACGTGGGTGTCCACGGCAAGCCCCGCATTGACGCCGAACGCGCCGAACAGCACGACATTTGCCGTTTTGCGGGCAACACCGGGCAGAGTTATCAGCTCCTCAAGGCTGCACGGTACCTCCCCATGAAAAACCTCACAAATTCGCCGCGCTGTCGCTACCAGATTTTTCGCCTTGTTTTTATAAAAACCCGTGGGGCGGACAACGGCCTCCACTTCCGACACATCGGCGCGCGCCAGAAAGAAAACGTCGGGCCATGCAGCAAAAAGCCGTGGGGTGATGCTGTTGACACGCGCGTCCGTGCACTGGGCCGCCAGTATCGTGGCAACGAGCAGTTCAAAGACGTTACGCGCGACAAGCAATGTGGCCGGCTCCGGGTAACGCGCCCGCAATGCTTCAAGCGTTTTTTGCGCCTGTTTTTTTAAATCTCGGGTCATAGGCTTGCGCGACGCTAAACCGGCGCTCCAGAACAGCGCGCAGGGCGGCGTGATTGATAGGTTTTGTCAAATGATCTTCCATAAAAAAGTCTTCAGAGTTAGTATAAACCGTATCGCAAAAAATGTCGAATCGACATTTTACACCATAATACGCTCCGGCGCAAGCGTGACAAAGACGAACAGTCCGCAAATCCGTGGCTGAACTCGCACAGAGCGGTAATGGGGCAACAACGACTGGCATTCCGAATACCCGCCCGTGCGCTCAAAAGAAGACTTTTCCCACTATTTTGTCGTGGACAGCTGGGAATCCCCGTCGGTAATCCGGCTCATACGCCGCAATTCCGAGCAGGCGGACTCCCTGTTTGAATTGCCGATGCCAAAGGAACTTCTGGACGATTTTTATGCCGAACACGGCAACTGGCGAGGCATAAGCGCGCCCACCAAAGCCCTGAAAGACTGGCTCAAGCAGGCTCTCGAGCAAGAAAAAAACTCCGGTGCATAAACGCCTTGCGCAAAACGCCGTTTCCGGCTAAACAGAACAGGACAGCAACAACACCGTAACTCCGTAGCGCGGCATAACGGATTCACGGATAAGGATGGGGTACCCCAACCATGTTGACAGCGCGCACGCTACAAATCATCCCTCTGCTTGATCGTTGCGGCATTTCGCCACGCGTTGCCCTGCTGTGTCTTGTCGATACGGCCGGCCTGCTTTGTCCTGTGGTGCTGTTCTATCTGCTCCGCGCCGCCTTCGGCAAACTGGATCCCCCCCCTCTGTACAGCGGCGTCCTGCTCCTGCTGGGCCTGCCGCTGGGCATCGGACTTGGCATTTATCAAAGCATACCGCTCTCGCCCCCGCACGAAATGAAGGCCTTTTTTCTGCTTTCCACAACGCTGTACGGCGGCATCTCATTTTTGCTTTTTTTAACCCAGTCCGGCCTGGAATATTCCAGATTTATTTTTCTGGGAGGTTGGGCTTCATCCATAGTCATTCCCCCGCTGCTGCGCGCTTTTTGCCGCCACCGCTTTGCCGCAAGGCGCTGGTGGGGACGACCGCTGATTATTTTCGGCGGCGGCGAGGCCGCCCGCGCCCTGTGGCGGCATCTCAGAAAAAATCCCCAGACGGGCATGCGCCCCGCCGCCATTTTTGAATTGCCCAACGATGCGCCGCGCCTGCGCAAACTCCTTGCCGCCGCCGCCCTGCGCTGGCCCGATGCGGCGATCCTGATTCCGCACGCCGCACAAAACAACGCGCCGGCAGACTATATGACGGAGACGGGACGGTATTTCAGTGATATTCTGTTAGTGCCGGCCTTTTGCGGAGGCGGCGTTCACTGGCTGACAACGTGCGACTTCGGCATGATTACAGCGCTCTGGAGAAGAGAAAATCTGCTCGATACGCGCAGACTCAGGATGAAACGCTGCCTTGATCTGATCTTTTGTGTTGCCGTCATGGCGGTAGTGTTGCCATTGACGCCTCTGCTGGCCTTTGCCATACGCCTGGACAGCAAAGGTCCTGTTTTTTATCGGCAAAAACGCGTGGGCAGAAACGGGAAGCCCCTCTACGTGTGCAAGTTTCGCACAATGACGATGAATGCCGACGCCCTGTTGGCAGACTGTCTTGCTCGTGACCCTGCCCTGCGTAAAGAATGGGACATCAACCAGAAGCTCAAAAACGACCCGCGCATCACCCGCGTGGGATCTTTTTTGCGCAAAACAAGCCTGGACGAACTGCCGCAAATTTTTAACGTGCTGGCAGGCAATATGAGTCTTGTGGGGCCGCGCCCCATTATGGAAAGCCAAATAGACAAATACGGCGACATACATACCGTCTACAATCGCGTCAAACCCGGAATTACCGGTCTTTGGCAGGTATCCGGCCGCAACGACACAACCTTTGAGGAACGCGTGGCCTACGACAACTATTACATCAACAACTGGTCTGTCTGGATGGATCTGTGGATTCTTGCCAAAACAGTGCCGGTGGCATTGTCCGGCTACGGCGCCTATTAGACATTGACCTTAACGCCCCTACGGTTTATAGTTTCATAAACGTCCTGATATCCAGACGGAGGCTTACCATGTTCGGCATAGGCATGCACGAAATATTAGTTATTCTTGTTGTTGCGCTCCTTGTGTTCGGCTATAACAAACTGCCGGAAATAGGCGGCGGGCTTGGCCGGGCGATCCGCAACTTCCGCAGGGCATCCTCAGAGCCGGACGAAATCGACATCACCCCCAAAAACAGCAAAGCCGATTCCGAGGATTCCACAAAAGCCTGACTCCAACGGCTGCAAGAGGACTGACCAATGAAGGCAGAACAGCTCTCCATTTTTTTGGAAAACCGCGCCGGTCGCCTTGCGGAAGTAACCCACACCCTGGCTTCGGCAGGCGTCAACATCCGCGCGCTTTCTCTTGCAGACACTTCGGACTTCGGCATCCTGCGCATGATTGTGCGCGACCATGCAAAGGCGCAGACCGTGCTCAAGGAAAAAGGCTTTACCCTTGGACGCACAAGCGTTGTTGCCGTGGAAGTGCCAGATGCCCCAGGCGGCCTTAACGCCGTCTTGCAGCTTGTGTCCCGGCACGGCATCAATGTCGAGTACATGTACGCCCTTGTGCAGCGCGAACCAGCAAAAGCCGTGATGATCTTCCGCTTTGACAAGATAGATCAGGCGATAGAGGCGCTCACCGCCGCCAATTTTACCATTATTCCCGCGGCTATGCTCTGCGCGCTCTGACAATTTTCCGCAGGCTGGCATAAATTTTTAACTATCTAAAAAACAACATTTTTTATATTTTTTTTCAAAAAATATAAAAAAATCCCTCTCTCCCCCCTTTTCAAGCTGAAAGCATGTCTTATTCTGTATACCGTGCGGGACAGCGCGTTTGCCTACAGAAACTCGCCTCGCGGTCGGATACGCGCAATAGTCCCGGTTCGTCCGCTTGTTGCGGCGGCCGCTTGTGCCCGCGAGACAAAAAATTTTAGGGAGGAACATTATGAAGCTTACGCCACTGAACGACCGCGTGCTGGTCAAACGCCTTGAATCCGAAGAAAAAACCTCTGGAGGACTGTATATCCCCGACACGGCCAAGGAAAAACCCTCCAAGGGGCAGGTTGTCGCCGTCGGCCCGGGCAAGATTGCCGACAACGGTTCGCGTGTCGCTATGGCTGTAAAAACAGGCAACGAGGTGCTTTTCAACAAATACGCCGGCACTGAGGTCAAACTGGACGACATCGAACATCTTGTCATGCGCGAAGAAGACATCCTTGCCATAATCAACTAACAGTCAACAAATCACTATTCAGGAGGAAATCATACAATGTCTGCCAAAGAAATTCTTTTTGATGCCAAAGCCCGTGAAAAACTTGCCAACGGCGTGAACAAGCTTGCCAACGCCGTTAAAATCACCCTTGGCCCCAAGGGACGCAATGTCGTGTTGGAAAAATCCTTCGGCTCCCCCGTCATCACCAAGGACGGCGTGACTGTGGCCAAGGAAATTGAGCTGGCCGACAAATTTGAAAACATGGGAGCCCAGCTTGTGAAGGAAGTGGCCTCAAAAACTTCCGATGCAGCCGGCGACGGCACCACTACCGCTACAATCCTTGCCCAGACCATCTACCTTGAGGGCATCAAGCTTGTAGCCGCGGGGCGCAACCCGATGGCCATCAAGCGCGGTATTGATAAGGCTGTTGAAGTGCTGGTCACCGAGCTTGCCAATCTTGCAAAACCCACCCGCGACCAGAAAGAGATTGCCCAGATAGGCACGATTTCCGCAAATTCCGACGCCACAATCGGTAATATTATTGCCGAGGCGATGGCCAAGGTGGGCAAAGAAGGCGTTATCACTGTTGAAGAGGCAAAGGGTCTTGAAACCACAATGGACGTTGTGGAAGGCATGCGCTTTGACCGCGGCTACCTTTCTCCGTATTTCGTAACCAACGCTGAAAAGATGGTTTGCGAAATGGACAACCCTTACATTCTCACCACCGAGAAAAAAATCTCCAGCATGAAGGATATGCTCCCCATCTTGGAACAGGTTGCCAAAGTCAATCGCCCGCTGTTGATCATTGCCGAAGACGTGGAGGGAGAAGCCTTGGCCACGCTGGTTGTCAACAAGCTGCGCGGCGCCTTGCAGGTTGTGGCTGTTAAAGCTCCCGGATTTGGAGACCGCCGCAAAGCCATGCTGCAGGATATTGCCACTCTGACCGGCGGCAACGTGGCCTCCGACGACACAGGCTCCAAGCTCGAAAACATGACCCTGAACGATCTCGGCACGGCCAAGCGCATAGTGATCGACAAAGAAAACACCACCATTGTGGACGGCGCCGGCAAGAGTGAAGACATCAAGGGACGTATACATCAGATCCGCGCCCAGATTGAAGACACCACTTCTGACTACGACCGTGAAAAACTTCAGGAACGCCTTGCTAAACTTGTGGGGGGCGTGGCGGTTGTGCATGTGGGCGCCGCCACTGAAGTGGAAATGAAGGAAAAGAAAGACCGCGTGGAAGACGCGCTCAATGCCACTCGCGCCGCAGTGGAAGAGGGCATTGTTCCCGGCGGCGGCACGGCTTTCATTCGCATTGCAAACTCTCTGAACGACATCAAGACCACGGACGACGACGAAAAGGCCGGCGTCAACATACTGCGCCGTGCCATTGAAGAGCCGTTGCGCCAGATCGCGCACAATGCCGGCTTTGAAGGCTCCATTGTGGTGGAAAAAGTGCGTCAGGGCAAGGACGGCTTCGGCTTCAACGCCGCCTCGGGCGAATACGAAGACCTGATCAAGGCCGGCGTTATTGATCCCAAAAAAGTTACCCGCGCGGCCTTGCAGAATGCCGCTTCCATAGCTTCGCTGCTGTTGACCACAGAATGCGCGGTTGCCGAAAAACCGGAACCCAAGAAAGATATGCCCCCGATGCCCGGCGGCGACATGGGCGGCATGGGCGGCGGCATGTACTGACCCATACGCCAAAATACTAAAAAGCCCCCTTCTAGGGGGCTTTTTTATGCAAAGAAAATCATTTTCAAAAAACAGATCAAAATTGCCGCTTGACACGGGCGCGAATATCCTTTGAGATACTGCGACAACACTACAAATTTTATTCCTATAAACACAAAGAGTTACAAAAAGGGCGACACAGACATGCGGGAAAAAATTCTGCTCGGCATCGACGCCGGCGGAACACATACCGACGCAGCGCTGCTCGCCTCCCAGGACGACAGCGTATCTTTGCTGGCCTCGGTCAAGGCGGCAACCCGCCACGAAGACTTGGCGAGTTCTGTGCGTGAAGCCCTGGTCGGCCTGAAAACCGCCCTTGGCACGAACAAACTTGCCGCTATTGACGCCGTGACCCTAGGCACAACGCTTGCCGTCAACGCGCTCGCCCAAGGGCGCGCCGATGCTGTGGGACTTGTACTTTCCGCCGGGCCGGGTCTTGACCCCAGAAATTTTTCCACGGACAAGATGAACGACCATATGTGCGTGATGCCGGGAGGTCTTGATCACAGGGGCATGGAGGTTGAATCCCCGCAGCCTGAAACAGCGGCCCGTGAGGCGGCGCACTGGCGGGATGCGGGCATTGGAGCTGTCGCAGTTGTGGGCAAATTCTCTCCGCGCAATCCGGCACACGAAAATCTCATGGCGCAGGCTGTCGCAGGCGTCTGCCCCTGCTCGCTCACAATGGGGCACAGGCTTTCTGGCGCACTCAATTTTCCGCGACGTATCGCTACCGCCTATTACAACGCCGCTGTGGAACGCCTGCACCACAATTTTCTGGACGCCGTGGAAGTAGCCCTTGCGGATTTCGGCATCCGGGTCACCCCGCGTTTGCTGAAGTCCGACGGCGGCGCAGCACTAACCACGCATTCACGCCATCAACCCGTGCAGTCAATTCTGTCAGGCCCAGCGGCCAGCGTGATGGGGGCTATGGCGCTTTGTCCCGACACGGGCTGTTCCCTTTTGCTGGATATCGGCGGCACAACAACGGATATGGCGCTGTTTGCGGACGGTTCTCCGGTGATTGACCACGATGGGATGCGTATCAATGGGCGACGTACACTGGTGCGGGCGCTGGCTTCGATGTCTGTTGGCGTGGGGGGAGATTCTGTGATCACTGTGTGCGAGCATGGCGTGCGGGTTGGCCCGTTGCGTGAAGGGCCGGCACTGGCCTTCGGCGGCACACGGCCAACGCTGCTGGACGCCCTGAACGCGCTTTCCCCATGCAGTTCGGGACAGCTTCCCGTTGGCAATGCGACGGCCTCCCGCAGGGGCGTGGAAGCTGTTGCGCTGGAATCCGGCATGACGCCGGCGGCGCTTGCGCGTCTTGCCGTTAATAATGCCCTCACCCGGATAGTCACCGCAGCGCGCGCTCTCATCGACAGCGTGAACAGTCGCCCCGTGTACACGTTGGCCGCGCTCAGGGCTGTGCGTTCCGCCCATCCCGAGCGGATATGGCTTGTGGGCGGGCCAGCGGCCTGCCTCGGGGAACACTTGGCAGCGGCCTTTGCCCTGCCTGTGGAGATTCCCCCGCACGCGAATGTGGCAAACGCTGTGGGAGCCGCCCTGACGCTGCCCACGGCTTCTCTGGAACTGTATGCCGATACCGGCAAACGCATCCTGCGTGTGCCCACACTGGACAGTACAGAGCCAATTCCATCGGACTACACACTGGACGCGGCTAAAAACCGCGCCAAAGAGCTGCTTCGCGCGCATCTCGCCGAAGCTTCCGGAGACAGCGCCGTGCCTGTCGAAGTGGTTGAATCGGATATTTTTGCCGTTCTGGATGACAGCGGACGCAGCTCCAAAGACATTCGCGTCACCGCCAGGGCATTGCCGGGCATTGTCGGTCGGCTGCGGCAGCCCTGAGCGACTGCCATGGACAGGTGTCCTGCATTTTCCCTGTATTTTGGAGTTCTGATCGACAAACCGTGGCTGGGGCCGGCGGAACATGCCACCAAGCCTTGGGATAAAGCGCGTCTGCACGCTCTGCTGGGCGGGCGGAATTGTCGGAGCGATCATGCTCTGGGCGACACTGCTGCTTGTTTCATAAGCAATTCAAGACCACTATCCGCAAAATCTCCGCGCAAACCTCCTCAGGGGGACGGGCACCGTCAACGCTGTAGTGCGCGGTTTGCGTATACAACAGCAGGCGTTCAGCCAGCACGTGCGTTACCTCTTCGGCAACGCCCATACCTGTGAGCAAAGGACGCGACATTCCCCCGCGCTGTTCCGTCAAACGCGCGGACAACAGTTCCGGAGGCACGGACAGAAAAAAAACACTTCCCGTTGCGCGCATATGGTCACGATTTTCCTGTTTCAGCACCATACCACCACCAGTAGCGACGACAATACCCCTCCCGCTTCCTGTACAGAGCGCGCCGCATTCGCGCAGGGCATCGCTTTCGCGCCGCCGAAAACCTTCCCATCCTTCAGCGGCCACTATTTCAGCCACACTGCGGCTTGCGCGCTCACACACACACGCGTCCGTATCCGCAAACAAAAAATGCAGCTTCCGCGCCAGCAACAGACCCACAGTGGTTTTGCCGCAGGCGCGGGCGCCGACAAGATACACCATAACTATAAAATCCGAATTCCGTCTTCTACCACAAGCACGGCATGTTCCCAGCGCACTCCGCCCCATTGCGGATAGTACAGACCAGGCTCCACAGTGACCACCATGCCCGGCGCAAGTTTCTGTTCGCTTTTTGCGCAAAGGACTGGAGCTTCATGCGTTTCAAGTCCCACGCCATGCCCCAGCCCGTGCGTAAAGGCCTTTGCTTCTCCGGCTTTTTCAAAAACAGACATGGCCGCGGCATAAGCCTCACGCCCGGTCACGCCGGGGCGCAGCATGTTGAGCGCCGCTTTTTGCGCCTCACACACCAGAGAAAACGCGCGTTCAAAGCGGGCAAAGTCGCTGCCGGAGCGCTTGCCCACCCAATAGGTGCGGGTCTGATCAGAGCAATAGTGGCCTACGCGGCACCCGGCGTCCACAAGCACGGGACAGTTTGTTGTAATCGTGTCCGTGCCGGGCACGGCATGGGGCAGGGCCGCGTTTTTTCCCACAGCCGCGATAACCGCAAAGGCCAGTTCTGAAGCACCGTTTTCCCGAAAATACCGCTCAACGCCCCAGGCAAGGTCTGATTCCGCGCGCCCCTGAACGCACTCGGCCTCCACCCAGGCAAACATTTTGTGATTGAGCGCAAAGGACTGCTCAAGCGCGGCAATTTCCGCAGCGTCCTTGCAAACGCGCAGATCCTCCACAAAAGCATCCGCGGCTTCAATAAACAGCCCTGCGCCTTCCTTTGCAAGCTCGCGCGCAAATGCCAAGCTGACGCACTCGGCCTCAACGCCAATGCGCAGACCGCAACGCCGCAACAACGCGGCAATGTCTTTTGCAGTCCTACTGCTGTAACAAAAAATGCACTCCGGCTCCCAAAGGCGCGCTGCCGCGTCCGCATACCGCCTGTCTGTCGCCAGCCAATCACGCCCGTCCGCCGTGATGACAAGACGTCCCGCGCTTTCGTTGATCTGGGGATCGTGCAGTTCAAAACCGGAAAGGTAATAGCGATTGGCCGGTTGACTCACAAGCAGCGCGTCAAGGCGGCGCTCACGCAAAAGACGGCGCACGTTTTCGCGGCGGGCGGCAAAAATATCCGGCATATTATTTTGTTGAAGCACTTGATACGCTCTCGTGTTGCTTATGTTTTTTTAGGGTCATGCCTAGCAGAGAGTGTTTTCTCTGAGCATTTTGAGAACCATTGGGCAGATATTCTCTTGCCTATGGTTAAAACTAAATTTACACTCTTTCAAGTGGAAATAAAAAGTGTGTTTTTGCTGACCACGGAAGCGGACAATCCGTGTTTTGGCTAATCCGATGTTATTGACATCAAAAAAATTTCGTGGTCAAATTATCAGATTAAGGAATGCGTATGAAACCCTATGAAGTCACGTTAGAAATAGCCGGACATACAGCGATGTGGACGCGACCGGATACAGGAGACTGTCCTGTATCTTATCCTGCCCCCACTTTTTCTGCAGTACAAGGAATTTTTAAGGCAATATGCTGGGGGCCTGCGGTGGATATTGTTCCATTCAAGGTTAATGTCTGCAAGCCACTTCATTTTCACAGTTATGCCACCAACTATAATGGACCTTTGAAAAAAAGCGGAACGGAGGGCGCGTATCAGTTTCTGGCTACCGTGTTGTCTGATGTCTGCTATCAAATGTACGCCTATGTGTATCCCGCACGAAAGAAGGAGGGATTGCCGGATAAAGCTCTGGCATGGGACAAAAAGACTACCTCTCCAGGCCATGCCTATGCCGCAATTTTTGAGCGGCGCATCAGAACAGGAAAATGCTTTACGATGCCTTTTTTGGGCTGGAAGGAATTTACGCCGTCATATTTTGGAACATTTCGTAAGGACACAAGAATTCAAGAAGACATCAACACAGTACTTCCATCAATGTTGCGGGAAGTTTTTCCGGAAGGCTATAACTCGCCGTGTCAGTTTACTTATGACCAAAATGTCCGGATTGAACGGGGTGTTTTGCAGTACAGCCTGAAAGGCAGGGAGGCGGTCAATGATTGATGAACTGGACAAGATCGCGGACGCGATGGAGAAAACCGGCATTATTCCCGTCAACTGGCATCCGAGTCTGTATGTTTTGCCCCAAGTAACGGAAAAAACTCCGTGTGTGCGAGTGTGGCTGCTGACTGACGGGCATATCAAAGATATTGAATTGCTTAATCAGAAACAGGCCGTGCCTCTGAAGAAGTATGAACCCAATAACGGCATGTCATTGCCGGGTTTCAATGTCCGACCGCCTTACCGTCTGGTGATGCCTGATGAAGAAGGCAAGAAGACCGTCAAGTCAATAAAAAAGAGTCTGCAAAAAGGCGGTTTCGATTTCAGCTCCTATCTTAGGGAAGAAGATGACTTTTGGACAAAGACGCGTGATGTCTTAAAACAGTGTTTCGGCACTGTTCGGGATGAACTTGACGCCGCCTGTCGAGACGGGGGACTGCTGGCAGATGAAACGCTGGACCGCTTTTTACGGGTCGTTAAAAAGCTCAGTGGCAATGAGCAGCGGTTTCAGCAGGAATATTGCTCAGTTATACGCAATAAAGTTGAGCATGGAGATTTTCCGCTCTCATTGTTGTGTTATTCTGTGCAAAAATTTTTCACTTTTCTTGATGTTGTTGACTATAAGGATTACCCTGTTGCCCATGAAAAGACCATTGCGCGGCTCAACGATTTACTGAATGCCGGCGGGGCTGTGCCAGATTCGGCGGCGGACATTGCTGGTAAGGACGCTTACGGTCGGGATATTCGTCAAAAGCACAAACGTTTTCCGCAAGTGACATTGCCTGTTTTAGGCAGGGTGAAGTTACGTTCACAAGTGGATGTTGTGCCGGCTCAGCGTCGTTATCATCGTTCAGAAAGCAAAACTTTTCCGGTTGGCTCGGAATCGCGCAAACGCGTGAAGATGGCTCTGGAATGGCTTGGCGCCGCAGGTCGTGACGGCAAGACGAACGGAACAGCCGGAGATAAGGAACTTCTGTTTGCCTATCCCCGTACTCAACTGCAAGACAGTATTCCGCTTGCAAAAATGTTCGGCGCCCAACTTGAGGACGTTCTGAAAAAAAAAGGAGATACATTCGAGCGCCTCGCGGAAAGCGTGATTGAGCAACTGAAAGGCTTGGGCACTCCGGCAAAAGACGCTGAACTGGAGATTTTTTCCTTGCGGAAAATGGATACGGCGAGAACAAAGCTCGTCTATTATCGTAATACTACAGTGGAATCTCTTGAAGTTGCCTCCAAATCTTGGCAGAGAGCTTGCCAGAATATTCCGGCCATACACTTGCAGGGGTGGGAAAAAGACGAACAAACGCAAAAAAGACGTCGTGTGCCAATAGAGGGCGCGGTTGTGTTTCCTGTCAAATTGCACAGGTATCTGAACCTTGTTTGGAAACGTGACGGCGTACAAGCGGGAAAGGTCAAAATTTTCGCGCCGGCGGACGGGATGAATCTGTTGCTGGAAACGCAGTCCAGAGCACTGGCTATGCATATGCTTGAGCGTTTGATGCGGCATGCGCACGGTTATTTTTTTTACTTATGCCGCTGCACGGGGAAAAAAGAGATTGCAAATGTGCGGTACAAAGAGTTTTATCCGGGAATACTTGGCTTATTGTTGTTCAAGCTGGGGAAAAACATGGAGGAGTTTATGAAGGAAAGCGCGTTTCTGCTGGGGCGATTTTTGCGGGTTACCGATGAGATTCACCGCTTGTATTGCGAAGTGGTGCGCAAGGGGGATTTGCCATCGGAGTTGTGCGGCAGTTCGCTGTTGGTCAGCATGCTGCAGTCGCCTGAGATGACGCTGGATCAGCTTGCCATGCGCTCTGCTCCTTATATAAAATGGGCGCGAACCGGTAGGGATAAAGATGACAAGAGTGGGCTGGTTGGGTACTGGATGAATCTGTGGGGGGATGTTGCGGAACAACTGCACGAAAAAAATTTGCCGAAACACTTATCGGTAGCGGAACGCGCGCAGGTATTTTTGGGATATCTGGCACTCACCCCTAAAAAGGGTAAGAAGGATAAGGATGATGGAGTATCACAGGCGGACGATTGAATCATTTAACAAAATAAAATAATTGTCTAAGGAGCGAGAGAAGTGAGTGACAAAATGATTGCGCGTGTGACAGGTTTGCTGATTATTGAAGCGGTCAATTCCAATCCCAACGGTGACCCGGATCGGGAGAGCGATCCACGCGTCCGCGATAATGGTCAGGGTGAGATTTCGCCGGTTTCGTTCAAGCGGAAGCTGCGCGATCTTATGGAATTGAAGGAAGGCCCTGTGTGTCAGACAGTAACAAGAGATTTGAATGTTCCGGAGGGATATCTCTTTGAAATTCTTGAATCTCGTGGACGTGTCCGCCCCGATATCCAGAAAGAGATGGAAGAGGGACAAGGCAAAAAGGATTTTGATCAGTCCAGTTTTCTGCGGAGTCCTTTTGTAAAGAAGTATTGGGATGCCCGTCTGTTCGGCAATACATTTTTGGAGGGCGGTGGCAACAAGGGTTTCATCAAGACAGGTATTGTGCAATTCGGTATGGGGCTGTCAGTCGCGCAGGTAACAATTCAGCGCCACACAAATACCAACAAGGCCGGAGTGCAGACCGGGAAAAACGCTGGTCTGGCCCCTCTGGCCTATCGTGTGGTACAGCACGGGGTTTATGTGATGCCCTTTTTTATTAACCCCAGCTTGGCGAACAAGTCCGGTTGCAAGCCATGCGATGTGGAATTGTTGAGACGTCTGATCCCTTACGCCTATGACCACACTCGATCGGCCATTCGTCCGGATGTGCGTATCCGCCACGCATGGTGGATGGAGCATAAGGACGCGCTGGGCAGTTGTCCGGACTATCTGTTAGTGGATGCGCTGACGCCGAAGCGTAAAGGCGATGATCCGCTGCCTTCCGTGTCATGGACGGATTATGAAGTGCCAAATGCATTGCCTGACGACATGCGAGATTTGCTTGCTCGGTGCGATGATTTGATGAGGCGGACTTAATCATGAACTATCTTGCGCGTAGCGCGGCATTAGAGGATTTGCCGCCGCAGAGCTACCTGAAGCATGTCCTGCATGTTTTGGTGAGAGGGCGGTGTTATCTGCGCAAAGCGTTGCGCTATGCGCGCGGGCTGGATGCAGATGCACGCGCGCTGTTGCGAATTCTTGAGCTTGCATCGGAATATCATGATCTCGGAAAACTCTTTGATGAAAACCAGGAAGTACTGTCCGGCCAAAAGCGGACGCGGCATCTTCCGGTCAGCCATGCGGACGCAGGCGTTGCCTTCTTGAGCCAGCGGGAAGCGCACCGTTCCGCACTGCTGATTTATGCGCACCACGCGGGACTGCCTGATGCTGGCAAAATCCATATTGACGGGATGCGTAACCCGAAGATTGCGCAGCGGGTTGATCAGGAATTACCGCTATTGCTTAGTCGTCATGAGGCGAGTGTGCGTCCGCAGATAACGCCAAAAGATGTATGTGACTTGCAAGGCGGGTTACAACCGGCAGATATACGCATCCTTTTTTCATGTCTGACGCATGCGGACCATGGCGATGCGGCGCGGGCATCAGGAGAATGCTGTCAACTAGGGCGTTCGCCAAAGCTGCGTGCCAATGAACGCCTGGAGGCATTGAAACGACATGTACGCTTGTTGGCCTCAGATGGGGAAGCAACAGACAGAAATCACATGAGATCGGCGTTTTTCAACGCCTGTTCAGATCGCGATGGACCGGAATCGGAACCAATCACCATTTGCGATGCGCCGGTAGGCACGGGAAAGACAACATCCGTTATGGCATACCTGCTGGATACGGCAGCCAGGCATGGGCTGCGTCGGATATTTGTCATTTTGCCCTTTACGAATATTATTTCGCAGTCTGTAACAGTCTATCGTAAGGCGTTAACGCTGGAGGGCGAGAAAGGTGAGGAAGTTGTTGCAGAAATTCATCACAAAGCGGACTTTGCAAGCTGGGAGAGCCGCAAACTGACAGCGCTGTGGGATGCGCCGATTGTTGTCACGACCGCTGTCGCGTTTTTTGAGACCTTAGCCTCTGCCTCGCCCGCAACCTTACGGCGTCTGCAGAATTTGCCGGGGAGTGCGGTTTTTCTTGACGAGGCACATGCCATGTTGCCGGTCAAGTTACTGCCCTTGGCCTGGCGATGGATCCAGCATATGGCGACCACATGGGGATGTCGATGGGTGCTTGCATCGGGATCACTGTGCCACTTCTGGAAACTGGACGAATTCAGACTGAAAAACGGCGGAGAAACTGCAGTAACCATCAATAATATTCTGCCTGTAGAACAACAAAAAATCTTGCAGGCTTTTGAGATAAATCGTGTCCGGTATAGATACAAGCCGGAGGAAATGCGGCTTGTCGCATTGATCGAATGGCTGAAAGAACTGGAATGGCCTGTGCTTGTCGTGCTGAATACTGTTCACACAGCGGCAGCTGCGGCAAAAATTGCTAAGGAAAGATTGGGTGAGGATTATGTTATGCATCTTTCGACAGCGCTGACGCCAGAGGACCGGGATCGTACGCTAAAGGAGGTTGAACAACGACTGCTGAACAAGGCCGACAAAAATTGGTGTCTGTTCGCAACCTCCTGCGTGGAGGCCGGCATGGATATGTCTTTCAGAACTGGCGTGCGGGAATGCGCTTCATTGTTGTCGCTGTTACAGCTTGCCGGACGCGTAAATCGCAATGCGGAGGAAGAGAAGGCGGACGTGTGGACAATTTTACTGAATACAACCGATCCCGGCGTGACAAAAAATCCCGCATTCGATGTTTCCTCACGAATTTTACGGGATTTTTTAAAGGCCGAGAATGAAATTTCTCCTGCTTTGTGCACGGATTCCATGCGTAGAGAGATACGGGAGACAGGCGCAACGCCCAAAGAATTGTGCGACCACGAGGATAAGTACGCGTTTGAGGCGGTTGAACAAAAATTTCGCGTTATTGAGGACGACTCGAAAATAGCAGTTGCTGATAAGGCGTTGATTGAGCGTATTAAAAATTACGAAGATGTCTCGTGGCAGGAGATTCAGCGCTACAGTGTGCGGATACGCCAAAAAATTGTGAAAAAATTGGCAATTGAAGAAGAATCGAGATATCCCGGGTTGCTGTTGTGGACTGCCGAGTACACGCCATTTCTTGGCTATATGGAAGCAGTGCTGAAAATGGAGGAATTTGATAAAGACGGTTATGCCATGATGTAAAGTAAAACTTGGCTGGCTATGTGCACGAATGAAGAATGGATACCAATTTCTGCCCTGAATCATTTTCTGTATTGCAAACGGCGTTGTGCCTTGGTGCATCTGGAGCGTGTCTGGGAAGAGAATCGTTTTACAACCGAAGGCCGTCTTTTGCATGAAAAGGTGGACAGCGGCAAAGTGGAAGTACGTGGCGATCTGAAACAGGCCACTGGAATTTTGTTGCACTCGCAATCTCTGGGTGTCAACGGCAAGGCAGATTTGGTGGAATTTCATCGGAAAGGCACAACATGGCACCCTTTTCCTGTGGAATACAAGCGTGGCAAGGGCGCATCCCAAGAAGGGGACAGTGTCCAGCTTTGCCTGCAAGCGCTTTGTCTGGAAGAGATGCTGAACATTTCCATACCGGAAGGAGCGCTGTTTTATGGCAAGATGAGGCGGCGTAAACAGGTGGTTTTTTCCCCGGAACTCAGAAGCCACACAAAAGCTATGGTTACCGCGGTGCATGAGCTTTTGCGGCAGGATCGTCTTCCGCCCCCTGTCAACGACAAGCGTTGCGTTCGCTGTTCTCTGATGGAGCAGTGCCGCCCGCAGGAATCTGCAAATCCCGTACAGGCGACGCGTTACTTGGAAGGGTTACGGGAAAAATCGTGAAACACTGCCTGAACACCCTCTATATCTCATCACAGGAAACATATTTGTCCAAGGAGGGCGAGTGCGTTTGCATTCACCTTAAGGAAGGAGAAAAACGCAAAATTCCAATCCATAATCTGGGCGGACTGGTACTGTTCGGGCAGGTGTCGTGCAGTCCGTTTCTGCTTGGTCACTGTGCGGAGCACGGAGTGGCTGTTTCTTGGCTTACAGAAAATGGGCGTTTTCTTGCTTCCATGCATGGGGCAGTGTCCGGCAATGTGCTTTTGCGGCGGGCGCAGTACCGCAAAGCTGATGATCCGGCATTTGCCGCAAAGCTGGCCCGCGCGTTTCTCATTGGCAAAATATACAATTGCCGCACTCTGCTACGTCGTACTAACAGAAACCAGCCAGATTCACGTTTGGACGATGTTTGCCGCAGGTTCAGCTTTAGTCTTGCACAACTTCATAAAGATATTTCTCTGGAGGAAGCGCGGGGAGTGGAGGGTAACGCCGCAGCGTTGTATTTCAGTGTATTTGACGCGCAGATTGCTTCTTCTGATTCGACTTTTGTTTTTACCGGGCGTTCACGTCGGCCTCCTCTAGATGCCATGAACTGTCTTCTGTCCTTTCTGTACACTCTCCTGGCGCACGATGTGCGTAGTGCTCTGGAAGGGGTGGGGCTTGATCCGGCAGCAGGCTATCTGCACAAGGACAGACCCGGCAGACCAAGTCTGGCATTGGATATGATGGAGGAATTCAGGCCTTATCTTGCAGACCGGCTTGCCTGTACACTGGTGAATAAAGGGCAGGTCAAAAATAAGGGATTCAGACGACAGGAAGCTGGCGCAGTATTGATGGATGACGACACGCGCAAAGAGGTCATAGTCGCTTGGCAAAAGCGTAAACAGGATGAAATTGAGCATCCTTTTTTGCAGGAAAAAATGCGGATTGGCTTACTGTGGCATATTCAGGCTCGCTTGCTGGCGCGGTATATCAGGGGGGATATGGATGCCTATCCTCCGTTTGTAGTGAGATGACGCAATGATGGTGCTGGTGTGTTATGACGTGAATACCGAAAACCATGAAGGTCGCAAACGGCTTCGCCATATTGCACGACATTGCGAAAATTGGGGGCAACGCGTGCAGTTCTCTATTTTTGAATGTCTGGTTGATCCTGCGCAGTGGAGCGCGTTACGCGCCAAGTTGCTGAATGAGATGGATCAGGAACTCGACAGTTTGCGTTTCTACTTTTTAGGAGCAAACTGGAAAAACAGAGCAGAGCATATTGGAGCAAAGCGGGTTGTTGATATTGAAGGAACGATAATTCTGTAAACTATCTGGCGAGAATCGTAAGTTCACAGACAAAAGCGGAAGGAGGCTCGACTTTTATTTATTTGTTTTTATTGTTTTTTTTTGAGATAATATCCCGGCAATATGCTTTGAGCAAGAATACGGCAGTTACCCTCGAAGTATGCCTAATAAATGCTACTCTTTCAATGAGTGCATAGCTCGCCGTCGCCCCTTACGCGGGGGCGTGAATTGAAACGTTTGAGCTTGTAAATAGTTGTTTTGCAGTTTCGTCGCCCCTTACGCGGGGGCGTGAATTGAAACTGACCGTACGCCCGGCGCTGGTGGCGATCTATCGTCGCCCCTTACGCGGGGGCGTGAATTGAAACAGAATTCTGACGATGAAGATGAAATCGAAAATGGTCGCCCCTTACGCGGGGGCGTGAATTGAAACGTCTAAATCGATGGTACTTCCGTCGGGTTCATATCGTCGCCCCTTACGCGGGGGCGTGAATTGAAACCTCAATAATTATGCTTTCCCCGTCCGGCTTCACGAGTCGCCCCTTACGCGGGGGCGTGAATTGAAACAATTAGTGATGAGTCCGGTGAAATATCCGCAGTCGTCGCCCCTTACGCGGGGGCGTGAATTGAAACACAATCGCAACGGGCGTGGATGTCGGGCAGACGAAGTCGCCCCTTACGCGGGGGCGTGAATTGAAACATGCGGCAACCTGTTCAATGAAAATAGTATTATCGTCGCCCCTTACGCGGGGGCGTGAATTGAAACGTAACTTCCCACGTGCTGGATATTCTACCAGAAAAGTCGCCCCTTACGCGGGGGCGTGAATTGAAACTATCTCAAATAACGCCATTGTGGGCGTAAGTAACGTCGCCCCTTACGCGGGGGCGTGAATTGAAACCGGTTGCTGGTTTTGTTCGCGCCGATGGATAAAGTCGCCCCTTACGCGGGGGCGTGAATTGAAACTGACTCCTCCATAGCGGATATAATCTCTAGCATGTCGCCCCTTACGCGGGGGCGTGAATTGAAACCACCGTCCGGCTCCAGCGCGTGAAGTTCGGCATATAAGTCGCCCCTTACGCGGGGGCGTGAATTGAAACCACCAGTACAATTTTATCAATGTTGGCGGATAGTGTCGCCCCTTACGCGGGGGCGTGAATTGAAACTGATCGTACGCCCGGCGCTGGTGGCGATCTATCGTCGCCCCTTACGCGGGGGCGTGAATTGAAACCCCGTGATTATTCATTCCTGGGCGAGGCTGGCCAGTCGCCCCTTACGCGGGGGCGTGAATTGAAACGCGTCAAGTTAAGGAAGATTTTTGGCAAAAAGAGTCGCCCCTTACGCGGGGGCGTGAATTGAAACTACGCCTACATATGATGAATTCATGGCCGAATAGTCGCCCCTTACGCGGGGGCGTGAATTGAAACTGATCGGCGGCCTGAAGATGGTGCGCCGTACGCAGTCGCCCCTTACGCGGGGGCGTGAATTGAAACGTGCCCGCAACCACCATCACGCCTGTATCAATCGTCGCCCCTTACGCGGGGGCGTGAATTGAAACAAATTTATGGCGCACAACGCCAACGCGCTGGCCTGTCGCCCCTTACGCGGGGGCGTGAATTGAAACCCGTTTCCTTGCCCCCATTATAAGCTGCCTTTCCGTCGCCCCTTACGCGGGGGCGTGAATTGAAACGATTCTTCCGCAAGCTTCATCTGCGCCGTGATATCGTCGCCCCTTACGCGGGGGCGTGAATTGAAACATAACGTTATTTGTGCGTACGTATTCCAGAATCGTCGCCCCTT
This sequence comes from Candidatus Desulfovibrio kirbyi, assembly GCA_013374015.1. GTDB lineage: Bacteria > Desulfobacterota > Desulfovibrionia > Desulfovibrionales > Desulfovibrionaceae > Desulfovibrio > Desulfovibrio kirbyi. Next base: position 52,099 of record BLLL01000007.1, on the reverse strand, counting down.
ACGCGGGGGCGTGAATTGAAACAGTTCCGTTTGTTACCATTTGTGATAATGCAGTGTCGCCCCTTACGCGGGGGCGTGAATTGAAACGCCATAGCGTCGCGGCGGGCTTTATCTGTGATAGTCGCCCCTTACGCGGGGGCGTGAATTGAAACGGCGCTGATGTTTTCCCATTCTGCGCCGCCATACGTCGCCCCTTACGCGGGGGCGTGAATTGAAACCCGCCGGAACCAGTTCATGGAATTGCAATATTGTCGCCCCTTACGCGGGGGCGTGAATTGAAACTTATAATGCCGCGGGCTGATACATACTGCCAGAGTCGCCCCTTACGCGGGGGCGTGAATTGAAACCACCCAAGCCCGAACGCGCCCAACCAGCCGCAGTCGCCCCTTACGCGGGGGCGTGAATTGAAACGTCAATAAAAAAGAGTCTGCAAAAAGGCGGTGTCGCCCCTTACGCGGGGGCGTGAATTGAAACATTTTATAGTGAAGGCGATGTTGCCAAGGGCGGCAGTCGCCCCTTACGCGGGGGCGTGAATTGAAACCTTTTCCGCGGGGTCGATTTTCACGTGTGGATACGTCGCCCCTTACGCGGGGGCGTGAATTGAAACAAAATCAAATAATTCCAGCGAATAAACAGCTGTAGTCGCCCCTTACGCGGGGGCGTGAATTGAAACCAGCCATCGCTGGCTTCCCATAGCCAGCGGGGATGTCGCCCCTTACGCGGGGGCGTGAATTGAAACGTTCCGGCAACTTCCATCACGCCCGTATCAATCGTCGCCCCTTACGCGGGGGCGTGAATTGAAACGCTTGACGCGAATTTAAGCGCATACAATGATCAGGTCGCCCCTTACGCGGGGGCGTGAATTGAAACAACGTGCCGGTGCCGGAAGGGTGGCAGGCGCGCGGTCGCCCCTTACGCGGGGGCGTGAATTGAAACGTAGTTGCCCGCGAACCAGTACACCGCCCCAAGCGTCGCCCCTTACGCGGGGGCGTGAATTGAAACTCAACCAGTGGAAGCAGCGGTTCCAGCATCGAAGGTCGCCCCTTACGCGGGGGCGTGAATTGAAACGTCTGTCGAATTCAAGAATGGATAACTATCGCTGTCGCCCCTTACGCGGGGGCGTGAATTGAAACCACTGAAATTGTGGGAATTATGGCGCTTAGCTTGCGTCGCCCCTTACGCGGGGGCGTGAATTGAAACGTGATGGAAAGGGTACCCGGCGCATTTATCGTGGTCGCCCCTTACGCGGGGGCGTGAATTGAAACACGTTGGCGGCAAGGACGGGATTGGGGCGCGTGGGTCGCCCCTTACGCGGGGGCGTGAATTGAAACGTGCTGCCATATGCGCGTCAATTTTGGCAAAATCGTCGCCCCTTACGCGGGGGCGTGAATTGAAACACGTTATCTTTACAATGCGGGCACTACCGGTTCCGTCGCCCCTTACGCGGGGGCGTGAATTGAAACTTTCATCTTGATAGCTGGCCGCACTTCCGCGCGGTCGCCCCTTACGCGGGGGCGTGAATTGAAACAAATGCCATACACAGCGCACAACGCTTCAAGGATGTCGCCCCTTACGCGGGGGCGTGAATTGAAACATGGATATCATTGTACATAATACGACAAAACAGAGTCGCCCCTTACGCGGGGGCGTGAATTGAAACATGTCACAGCGCAATATGATGCCCGGCGGCGCTGGTCGCCCCTTACGCGGGGGCGTGAATTGAAACAAGCTGGGAGGCGCGCTGAAAAATCGCGGTGTGTGTCGCCCCTTACGCGGGGGCGTGAATTGAAACAGTTCCAATTTGGGTTTAATGGCAATCTTGCGCAGTCGCCCCTTACGCGGGGGCGTGAATTGAAACAAAACTCCGTCAGTGCTTGCGGTGATTGTGCTGCCGTCGCCCCTTACGCGGGGGCGTGAATTGAAACCTGCGATGCGCCCGGGCGCGCGTACGTGCCTGTTGTCGCCCCTTACGCGGGGGCGTGAATTGAAACGGCGCGCCCAACGCCGAATACGCACACTGTTGCGGGTCGCCCCTTACGCGGGGGCGTGAATTGAAACTTTCTTCGATGCTGGAACCGCTGCTTCCACTGGTCGCCCCTTACGCGGGGGCGTGAATTGAAACAAAGGAGCCAGCCCAGCCACAAGGCAATTCACCCGTCGCCCCTTACGCGGGGGCGTGAATTGAAACAATATCCGCGCCAGCGCTAAGGATATGCAAAAAGTCGCCCCTTACGCGGGGGCGTGAATTGAAACTTGGTAACGTTGGCTATTTTCAGGGGCACGTTATGTCGCCCCTTACGCGGGGGCGTGAATTGAAACGCGCCTTTACACGCCGATAAATACCATACCTGGGTCGCCCCTTACGCGGGGGCGTGAATTGAAACCAGCGAAAACGCCAACAATCTGCTGCAAAATACTGTCGCCCCTTACGCGGGGGCGTGAATTGAAACCAGCCCGATCCGTATCAATTGCCGACCGCTAGCGGTCGCCCCTTACGCGGGGGCGTGAATTGAAACAGTTTCCACGGTAACACACATGGCCGCTTTTTGGGTCGCCCCTTACGCGGGGGCGTGAATTGAAACGAGAGTCGCCAAGGTGCCTCCCTAAGCGTTTTAGTCGCCCCTTACGCGGGGGCGTGAATTGAAACAACTGGAACAAAACGCCAGCAATGGCCGTTTCATGGTCGCCCCTTACGCGGGGGCGTGAATTGAAACATTTTTTGACGGTCGACTTCTTCTCTGTGGCTTGTCGCCCCTTACGCGGGGGCGTGAATTGAAACAACTTCACTCACACAGATTTACGGCATCGGAACGTCGCCCCTTACGCGGGGGCGTGAATTGAAACATTGAACCAGTACCAACTGAAAAACTTTGCCTTGTCGCCCCTTACGCGGGGGCGTGAATTGAAACAAATACTCGGTTACTAATCCGGCGCAGTTTATAGTCGCCCCTTACGCGGGGGCGTGAATTGAAACTTTTGGGCGGGTGTGTGATTATGGGCGTGTTCCGCGTCGCCCCTTACGCGGGGGCGTGAATTGAAACCTGCTGGAGCGCGGTGATAAAAATCCGGTGTACCGTCGCCCCTTACGCGGGGGCGTGAATTGAAACCAAGCCTTGCGACTGCTTTGCGTTCGCTTCCGCGTCGCCCCTTACGCGGGGGCGTGAATTGAAACCACGACCGCCATGCCCGGCGATACTGTATTTTTGTCGCCCCTTACGCGGGGGCGTGAATTGAAACCAGCAATCCGCCCCGGATTCTATACTTATGATTGTCGCCCCTTACGCGGGGGCGTGAATTGAAACTTTCTATCTACATTTACACCAACACGTGCTGCCGTCGCCCCTTACGCGGGGGCGTGAATTGAAACATATATGCCGGCCAAGTTGTTGTTCATATCTGTGGTCGCCCCTTACGCGGGGGCGTGAATTGAAACCGAAGCCCGATCCCGGGCTATAAATCGGCATACCGTCGCCCCTTACGCGGGGGCGTGAATTGAAACCGCACCAAGGCTAAGATACATTTTCCGCGCTTTAGTCGCCCCTTACGCGGGGGCGTGAATTGAAACTTTGAAACTTCGCCGCCATCATATGTTAACGTAAGTCGCCCCTTACGCGGGGGCGTGAATTGAAACGCTGATTAATGATGCGCCTTTCAGAATGCCCCGGTCGCCCCTTACGCGGGGGCGTGAATTGAAACTAATTGAATCGGCAATCCGTTCTGTGAAAGACGTCGCCCCTTACGCGGGGGCGTGAATTGAAACAATAATTTGTCGGTGACGCCTTTCACCGGCACAGTCGCCCCTTACGCGGGGGCGTGAATTGAAACCATGTGCCGCGCACTATTACACCGGAAACACCTGGTCGCCCCTTACGCGGGGGCGTGAATTGAAACAATTTATGTATCATTATTAAAGTACGCCACCAGCAGTCGCCCCTTACGCGGGGGCGTGAATTGAAACTTGGCCGAATATTCGGCGCAATCCTGAAACAGGGCGTCGCCCCTTACGCGGGGGCGTGAATTGAAACACGGCCAGCCCGACGCTGCCGATTACCATAGGCGTCGCCCCTTACGCGGGGGCGTGAATTGAAACGATCTCCTTTTCCGAATACGTGTATACGCCTTCGTCGCCCCTTACGCGGGGGCGTGAATTGAAACCTGTTTTATCGTTGTGCCATCCACTGAAATTGTGTCGCCCCTTACGCGGGGGCGTGAATTGAAACCGGCACAAAATCGCCGGTCGTAACCTGTACCCACGTCGCCCCTTACGCGGGGGCGTGAATTGAAACCAGCAGGATCACGCGCTCGCGCGGGAACTATCCGTCGCCCCTTACGCGGGGGCGTGAATTGAAACAAGGTATTTTTTTAGTTGGTATGCTTTGTATGAGTCGCCCCTTACGCGGGGGCGTGAATTGAAACAGGCAGTACTGTTGCGGGCGATAATGCAAAAATTGTCGCCCCTTACGCGGGGGCGTGAATTGAAACCGGCCCCAGGCTAAGATACATTTTCCGCGCTTTAGTCGCCCCTTACGCGGGGGCGTGAATTGAAACTTGTTGGTGGGTATCTTGGTGGGTATCTTGGTGGGTCGCCCCTTACGCGGGGGCGTGAATTGAAACAATGATAAGTGGCCTTATTCAATTATTGATGGTGTCGCCCCTTACGCGGGGGCGTGAATTGAAACGATTCCTGTATATCCTGACTTTATCAGCGCGTATGTCGCCCCTTACGCGGGGGCGTGAATTGAAACTGATCCCGCGCGATAAGCCGCGCACGCTTGCGCGGTCGCCCCTTACGCGGGGGCGTGAATTGAAACCAGCCAAGGCCGAACGCGCCAAGCCAGCCGCAGAGTCGCCCCTTACGCGGGGGCGTGAATTGAAACATGCCTATACGGAAGTTTGTGTTATTATTCACAGTCGCCCCTTACGCGGGGGCGTGAATTGAAACCAGATATGCACAATTTTTGTGCTATTTCTTTTGTCGCCCCTTACGCGGGGGCGTGAATTGAAACTTTCAGCGCCTGCAACCATCCGGCCAGGGCGCTGGTCGCCCCTTACGCGGGGGCGTGAATTGAAACTATTCCCGCGGCATTGAACGCGCGGCTTATCAAGGTCGCCCCTTACGCGGGGGCGTGAATTGAAACCTGCTTTATCGTTGTGCCATCCACTGAAATTGTGTCGCCCCTTACGCGGGGGCGTGAATTGAAACAACGAAAACGCCTATCGAAATCGTGAACGATATCGTCGCCCCTTACGCGGGGGCGTGAATTGAAACGTTAATGGCTTGAATTACTTCATCATCCACCCATGTCGCCCCTTACGCGGGGGCGTGAATTGAAACAAAATCAAATAATTCCAGCGAATACGTAGCCGTGGTCGCCCCTTACGCGGGGGCGTGAATTGAAACGCCTGATACGTCCGAAGCGTTGGGCGGGCGGAATGGTCGCCCCTTACGCGGGGGCGTGAATTGAAACACGTACTTCTATGTGATCGGTGCTATAATCCGGGTCGCCCCTTACGCGGGGGCGTGAATTGAAACATCTTTTTCACCCCATGATTTGCGCCCGCCCCAAGTCGCCCCTTACGCGGGGGCGTGAATTGAAACGTCAACGGGAATATTTACGATTTTCGCCGCTTCCCGTCGCCCCTTACGCGGGGGCGTGAATTGAAACAGGATTTATACGATAATATTATCGCCTTGCAAGGTCGCCCCTTACGCGGGGGCGTGAATTGAAACGTCTGCCGCAGTGGCCGCCGCCGTGCCAGCCGTAGTCGCCCCTTACGCGGGGGCGTGAATTGAAACCAGAAGCACACGCCCTTTATGAACAGTGGCACAACGTCGCCCCTTACGCGGGGGCGTGAATTGAAACCATTTTTCCTCCAGTCCTCCGGCGGGGCCGAATGGTCGCCCCTTACGCGGGGGCGTGAATTGAAACCGGCTTCACGATGCCGGGCTTGCCCAGCGCGCCGGTCGCCCCTTACGCGGGGGCGTGAATTGAAACTGGTATGGTTCTTGGATAATGGGGAATGGCCGGAAGGTCGCCCCTTACGCGGGGGCGTGAATTGAAACAGGATATATGGAAAACGATACAATATTTATTCAAGGTCGCCCCTTACGCGGGGGCGTGAATTGAAACATTTTTTTGACGCTTTAAGGTTTACTTTAAGGGTCGCCCCTTACGCGGGGGCGTGAATTGAAACATCCCTTCGATGCTGGAACCGCTGCTTCCACTGGTGTCGCCCCTTACGCGGGGGCGTGAATTGAAACATACCACGGCGTTTCCGCGCCCTTGCCTTGCGGGGTCGCCCCTTACGCGGGGGCGTGAATTGAAACACGCCTTCGCACATATGAATATATTAAATATTGCGTCGCCCCTTACGCGGGGGCGTGAATTGAAACCATATATCCTTTAATTTCAGCGCAAGCGTAGCGGTCGCCCCTTACGCGGGGGCGTGAATTGAAACACGTTGGCGGCAAGGACGGGATTGGGGCGCGTGGGTCGCCCCTTACGCGGGGGCGTGAATTGAAACTACGCCCACTTATCAAGAATTCATCAGCGCGTATGTCGCCCCTTACGCGGGGGCGTGAATTGAAACACGGCTTGATACCAGAAGATATAGCTTGCTTCTGAGTCGCCCCTTACGCGGGGGCGTGAATTGAAACATCATCCTTCTTGTCGTCTGATTTGCGCCCGCCGTCGCCCCTTACGCGGGGGCGTGAATTGAAACATAATTCAGGTGCTGCATTTTCTCCCCCTTGTTGTCGCCCCTTACGCGGGGGCGTGAATTGAAACTTTTGTATCTGGCGGAAGTATCCGCGCAAGTGACCGTCGCCCCTTACGCGGGGGCGTGAATTGAAACGTTGTGCGTTGAATGCGCTGTAAACGTTTCGGAGTCGCCCCTTACGCGGGGGCGTGAATTGAAACCTTTTGTGTTCTGGAAAAACCTTGTAGCGGCGATGTCGCCCCTTACGCGGGGGCGTGAATTGAAACTTATTAAATTTCTGTAACCTCTAAATGTCCGTCGTCGCCCCTTACGCGGGGGCGTGAATTGAAACAAGTCCTTATGCTGGCATCGGCTCTTCACAAAAGTCGCCCCTTACGCGGGGGCGTGAATTGAAACCCCATCTCCAGATGTACAGGGTGCCATCACTGCGTCGCCCCTTACGCGGGGGCGTGAATTGAAACCAGAAAAGCTTTAAAACAGGGGGGAAATAGTAGTCGCCCCTTACGCGGGGGCGTGAATTGAAACTGGTATGGTTCTTGGATAATGGGGAATGGCCGGAGGTCGCCCCTTACGCGGGGGCGTGAATTGAAACTCCGCCGAGAGCGTATCTAAGCGACTTCCCCGACGTCGCCCCTTACGCGGGGGCGTGAATTGAAACTACTTCATACCAGCGATTCAGCACACGCGTTTCACGTCGCCCCTTACGCGGGGGCGTGAATTGAAACCACCCTTGGCGGCGTGAAAATCGACACCGCCACGTCGCCCCTTACGCGGGGGCGTGAATTGAAACCGATTGCTACGGCGTTCAGCGTGGGCACAGTAATGTCGCCCCTTACGCGGGGGCGTGAATTGAAACGGACACGATTGAAATTGATCTGTTTGACCGCCGTCGCCCCTTACGCGGGGGCGTGAATTGAAACAATTACAGGCATTATATGCGGGTTATGACAGGGCGGTCGCCCCTTACGCGGGGGCGTGAATTGAAACAATTTCTTCGTTTCCTGTATGCTGCCTGGTTCCGTCGCCCCTTACGCGGGGGCGTGAATTGAAACAGGGCTACAGACGATTTCACCGTCAACCGCAAGGGGCGTCGCCCCTTACGCGGGGGCGTGAATTGAAACAAGTCCACTTGGCTGGACAGGGCAAAATTACCCTGTCGCCCCTTACGCGGGGGCGTGAATTGAAACATGAAATCATAGTTGACTGCGGAGGTGTAAATCGTCGCCCCTTACGCGGGGGCGTGAATTGAAACCAGTATCTTCAACAGTGAAGATGAGAAGGACGAAGTCGCCCCTTACGCGGGGGCGTGAATTGAAACATCTCTGTAAAAATATTTTAGCCCGAGAAAAGTGGTCGCCCCTTACGCGGGGGCGTGAATTGAAACAGTATCAACTTGGATTCAATGCCAACTTGGCACAGGGTCGCCCCTTACGCGGGGGCGTGAATTGAAACCCTTCCGGTACTGAATTTTCCGACACCAGCGGGGTCGCCCCTTACGCGGGGGCGTGAATTGAAACAAGCTACACAGACGATGAAGTCATTGCGGCCAAGTCGCCCCTTACGCGGGGGCGTGAATTGAAACCGGTTTCACGGTACCAGCCGCCTGCGCTGTAGCGTCGCCCCTTACGCGGGGGCGTGAATTGAAACATATCTCCCTGTCATTCATGAAACGGCTTGCCAGCGTCGCCCCTTACGCGGGGGCGTGAATTGAAACATATCTCCCTGTCATTCATGAAACGGCTTGCCAGCGTCGCCCCTTACGCGGGGGCGTGAATTGAAACAATTCCTTGGCCAGCCTCGCCGAGAAAGGACAAAGTCGCCCCTTACGCGGGGGCGTGAATTGAAACATTCCAATGGTCATCGGGTTCGGAAGAGCCTCCGCGTCGCCCCTTACGCGGGGGCGTGAATTGAAACCAAGCTCTTTCTGCCAGAAATCCTCTTTGGTGGAGTCGCCCCTTACGCGGGGGCGTGAATTGAAACAGATGCCTTTACGCCGAGATAGCGTAGATATTCGTCGCCCCTTACGCGGGGGCGTGAATTGAAACCATATTCTCCCACGCAGTAATACCTAATTTTATGCGTCGCCCCTTACGCGGGGGCGTGAATTGAAACATCATGACCATCAGGATAGCCGCCGCCTGATTCGTCGCCCCTTACGCGGGGGCGTGAATTGAAACATTCCAATGGTCATCGGGTTCGGAAGAGCCTCCGTCGCCCCTTACGCGGGGGCGTGAATTGAAACTGTAAAACTTCCGAGAATTGGACGACGGAGCGGCCTGTCGCCCCTTACGCGGGGGCGTGAATTGAAACACGGTACCATTCGTTGTAAATCAAATTGTAGGCGTCGCCCCTTACGCGGGGGCGTGAATTGAAACGTCCGTAGCTTAAGGGAAGCATTGTCTAAGGGTGTCGCCCCTTACGCGGGGGCGTGAATTGAAACATCATCGCGGACGCCGGATTCGCTCTGTGTTTGGTCGCCCCTTACGCGGGGGCGTGAATTGAAACTCTCTATGAAGTTTTGCCCGGCGATACCATCCAGTCGCCCCTTACGCGGGGGCGTGAATTGAAACAATTCATGGCGGAAAAGTTTTTGTTCCTTCCGGTGTCGCCCCTTACGCGGGGGCGTGAATTGAAACAGAATTCTGACGAAGAAGATGAAGAAGTAGAAAGTCGCCCCTTACGCGGGGGCGTGAATTGAAACAGGCTCGTATGGACGCCGGTGACGGGCACCGCTGTCGCCCCTTACGCGGGGGCGTGAATTGAAACGTTAAAACAGTTTATGGGCGTCCGCGGCGGCTCGTCGCCCCTTACGCGGGGGCGTGAATTGAAACCTGATGAGGCTCTGGCATATGGCTCCGCAGCGTTTCGTCGCCCCTTACGCGGGGGCGTGAATTGAAACTTGCCGAAAACGGTAAACGCAGAGATTTCGGCGGTCGCCCCTTACGCGGGGGCGTGAATTGAAACCACTCTCAATTTTATACAAGCATATGCGTTGATGTCGCCCCTTACGCGGGGGCGTGAATTGAAACCATCAGAAAACGTTGCACCACCGGAAGCAGAAAGTGTCGCCCCTTACGCGGGGGCGTGAATTGAAACGATAGAATAATCATCAGGAATTTCAACCCCTTTGTCGCCCCTTACGCGGGGGCGTGAATTGAAACTATTCCTTGCCCAATATGAAAGCGGCATCGGTGTCGCCCCTTACGCGGGGGCGTGAATTGAAACAATGCCATACACAGCGCACAACGCTTCAAGGATGTCGCCCCTTACGCGGGGGCGTGAATTGAAACACAATTACGGGGAGGGTTGCCCCTCCCCCTCGTTGTCGCCCCTTACGCGGGGGCGTGAATTGAAACCGAAAAGGTCAAGTATTTGTCAGGCGTGAAATTGTCGCCCCTTACGCGGGGGCGTGAATTGAAACCGAAAAGGTCAAGTATTTGTCAGGCGTGAAATTGTCGCCCCTTACGCGGGGGCGTGAATTGAAACACTTTATGGATTGCGCCTGCTTCATACGCCAGAGTCGCCCCTTACGCGGGGGCGTGAATTGAAACACGTTCAAAAATGGCAGTGAGATTGTTGCGGGAAGTCGCCCCTTACGCGGGGGCGTGAATTGAAACTGTACTCCAGATATCATACTCGTTTACACCTTGGTCGCCCCTTACGCGGGGGCGTGAATTGAAACAATATCTGACTGGCCGGACTCGGTTGCCGTCCTCGTCGCCCCTTACGCGGGGGCGTGAATTGAAACGCGCCCTCTGGGCTAGACGTAGTCGCGCCCTCTGGTCGCCCCTTACGCGGGGGCGTGAATTGAAACACGCGCTACCTTGATTCCCCATCGGAAGAAGTGCGTCGCCCCTTACGCGGGGGCGTGAATTGAAACCAGTTTGCGCCGTTATTGCGGGTATAGCGCACCGTCGCCCCTTACGCGGGGGCGTGAATTGAAACTTCGAAACTTCGCCGCCATCATACGTGATTGTTGTCGCCCCTTACGCGGGGGCGTGAATTGAAACTTGCGGTGCGCCAGTGGCCGTCCATCCGCCTTCGTCGCCCCTTACGCGGGGGCGTGAATTGAAACTTACTGCCGCGCTCCAGATGGTCAAATATAAAGGTCGCCCCTTACGCGGGGGCGTGAATTGAAACTCTCCTCTCCTGTGACTGGTCGCGCGATTACTTCAGTCGCCCCTTACGCGGGGGCGTGAATTGAAACGTGACCCAATCTATTAATCGACGGAACCAATTAAGTCGCCCCTTACGCGGGGGCGTGAATTGAAACAAGCGCCCGCTGGGCATTACCGGCATTATTCTGGGTCGCCCCTTACGCGGGGGCGTGAATTGAAACATTTTCCAGCTTCTTTATCGTGCGCCGGAACTGGTCGCCCCTTACGCGGGGGCGTGAATTGAAACCAGCTCAACGCAATTTTACGCAAGGCGGGCGATGTCGCCCCTTACGCGGGGGCGTGAATTGAAACATCGTAATCAAAAGGCTTGCGCGGTTCGCCCAGTCGCCCCTTACGCGGGGGCGTGAATTGAAACTCTTGTCCAGCACGTTGCCGATTACCGGCAATAATGTCGCCCCTTACGCGGGGGCGTGAATTGAAACCAGCTCAACGCAATTTTACGCAAGGCGGGCGATTGTCGCCCCTTACGCGGGGGCGTGAATTGAAACCAGCTCAACGCAATTTTACGCAAGGCGGGCGATGTCGCCCCTTACGCGGGGGCGTGAATTGAAACTGTCAGATGACGGGAAATTTCACAAACAATATCGTCGCCCCTTACGCGGGGGCGTGAATTGAAACCGCCACTTGCTTGACAAGGCGATAAATAACACGTCGCCCCTTACGCGGGGGCGTGAATTGAAACTTTTCGTATGATACGTCGATATTGAACAACAATGTCGCCCCTTACGCGGGGGCGTGAATTGAAACAAGTAGTTGCCCGCGAACCAGTACACCGCCCCAAGGTCGCCCCTTACGCGGGGGCGTGAATTGAAACCTGTGCCAGATTGCCATTGAAGCCCAACTGATACGTCGCCCCTTACGCGGGGGCGTGAATTGAAACCTGATGAACCGGATTAACGGGTTGATAAACAGGGTCGCCCCTTACGCGGGGGCGTGAATTGAAACATGGTTGATATGGTCGACTTCCATGCCTTTCGGCGTCGCCCCTTACGCGGGGGCGTGAATTGAAACTTGATTATAGCCGTAGTGATAGCGCTATTACGTCGCCCCTTACGCGGGGGCGTGAATTGAAACCATGAAAGACCTTTCTTGTGCTAGGGGGACGAGTCGCCCCTTACGCGGGGGCGTGAATTGAAACAAGTGTACAAATCGAAATCAAGGCGCATCCGGGCAGTCGCCCCTTACGCGGGGGCGTGAATTGAAACATATGCCTGCCCCGTTTCCACCACGGTATTGCTTGTCGCCCCTTACGCGGGGGCGTGAATTGAAACGTAGTTGCCCGCGAACCAGTACACCGCCCCAAGGTCGCCCCTTACGCGGGGGCGTGAATTGAAACAGGATTTATACGATAATATTATCGCCCTTCAAGGTCGCCCCTTACGCGGGGGCGTGAATTGAAACTCTCTGAGGTTGAAAAAGCGCTTATTTTTGGCGGGTCGCCCCTTACGCGGGGGCGTGAATTGAAACCAAGCCTTGCGACTGCTTTGCGTTCGCTTCCGGTCGCCCCTTACGCGGGGGCGTGAATTGAAACTCATCGAATGAGCCGATCTTTATCTGTTCCGTATTGTCGCCCCTTACGCGGGGGCGTGAATTGAAACATTCTATAGTGAAGGCGATGTTGCCAAGGGCGGCGTCGCCCCTTACGCGGGGGCGTGAATTGAAACATGTTCTCGACTGCGGTACAGCATGGAGAGGGGGGGTCGCCCCTTACGCGGGGGCGTGAATTGAAACTCAAATTTTAGAACTATTATGTACAGTCTAAAGGTCGCCCCTTACGCGGGGGCGTGAATTGAAACCATAAATTCACCAGCCCCATTTGTTTATCAGCAAGTCGCCCCTTACGCGGGGGCGTGAATTGAAACTGATCGTATGCCCGGCGCTGGTGGCGATCTATCGTCGCCCCTTACGCGGGGGCGTGAATTGAAACCTGTGCCCAGGGCGTCAGCTTACCTTCCTTGTGGGTCGCCCCTTACGCGGGGGCGTGAATTGAAACCACTGCCATTTTAGCCCCCTTTAGGTTGCGATTGGTCGCCCCTTACGCGGGGGCGTGAATTGAAACACATTCCCGCGTGTCCTGATTGCTGGCAAGGTAGTCGCCCCTTACGCGGGGGCGTGAATTGAAACTCCTGTATGGTTTTCTGGACAATAATGTCAAGAGTCGCCCCTTACGCGGGGGCGTGAATTGAAACACCTTATCTTTGTTCATTGCCCCCTCCGGTTGCGTCGCCCCTTACGCGGGGGCGTGAATTGAAACCACAAAACAATGGTGTCTGTGGCTGAATCAATACGTCGCCCCTTACGCGGGGGCGTGAATTGAAACTATAACGGGGAAGTTTGGGGAAGGCGGCTGGACGGGTCGCCCCTTACGCGGGGGCGTGAATTGAAACCAGTGCAACTATAACTCCAACCTTTACCGGGGCCATGTCGCCCCTTACGCGGGGGCGTGAATTGAAACATTTCGCATCCTATACGACAAAGGAAGAAAAGGTCGCCCCTTACGCGGGGGCGTGAATTGAAACGTTCAGCGGTGATATTTTTATGCAGCCCATTTGTCGCCCCTTACGCGGGGGCGTGAATTGAAACCAGTCTTTGCTTGACGAGGACGCTCAACGTGTGGTCGCCCCTTACGCGGGGGCGTGAATTGAAACTTTTGAGGTTTTAGGACCAGCGATGTGGCGCACGTCGCCCCTTACGCGGGGGCGTGAATTGAAACTTTTTTTATGATGTAGATGATGATTATCTACGCCGTCGCCCCTTACGCGGGGGCGTGAATTGAAACCGACTGTATGTTTCTTATAACCTTCACCAAGACGTCGCCCCTTACGCGGGGGCGTGAATTGAAACAGCGTCAATGCTGGTCGTGGTGTCGTCGGCCTTCGTCGCCCCTTACGCGGGGGCGTGAATTGAAACATATATGCCGGCCAAATTGTTGTTCATGTCTGTAGTCGCCCCTTACGCGGGGGCGTGAATTGAAACCACACCCACAAATGGCAATCATCCGCTGCGGGGGTCGCCCCTTACGCGGGGGCGTGAATTGAAACCTTGCGGCCAACGTGACGGGCAGCTTCCGCGTGCGTCGCCCCTTACGCGGGGGCGTGAATTGAAACATGTTGGAGGCCAGCAGCTTGCTGGATGGGCGTCGTCGCCCCTTACGCGGGGGCGTGAATTGAAACGTACCATCCCGGGCGCTTCAGCCGTCGCCATCGACGTCGCCCCTTACGCGGGGGCGTGAATTGAAACCTTTTGTTTGTGGCGCGGGGAAAATCCCCGCCCCGTCGCCCCTTACGCGGGGGCGTGAATTGAAACGGCTGCGGTGTACATCTGGCCGTTTCGCACGATTGTCGCCCCTTACGCGGGGGCGTGAATTGAAACATTTGACAGACGTTCTTCAACCTACAAAAATGATGTCGCCCCTTACGCGGGGGCGTGAATTGAAACAGGCCGCGCCTGATCCGGAATGTGCGCTGGCCTTGTCGCCCCTTACGCGGGGGCGTGAATTGAAACCATCCAAGGCCGAACGCGCCCAGCCAGCCGCAGAGTCGCCCCTTACGCGGGGGCGTGAATTGAAACCATTTATCATCATACGCGCAAAGGGAAGTATCCGTCGCCCCTTACGCGGGGGCGTGAATTGAAACCATTTATCATCATACGCGCAAAGGGAAGTATCCGTCGCCCCTTACGCGGGGGCGTGAATTGAAACTAGCATAATCTTACTAGCCGCGCCCGTGACGGAGTCGCCCCTTACGCGGGGGCGTGAATTGAAACTAGACACTGATGGTACCGAACCCACCGGCGGAGCGTCGCCCCTTACGCGGGGGCGTGAATTGAAACCGGCTTCATCATGCCGATTTTGTCAGGTGTTGCGGTCGCCCCTTACGCGGGGGCGTGAATTGAAACACTCACGTGCTGGAACGGGGCGGCGGGGCAATGAGGTCGCCCCTTACGCGGGGGCGTGAATTGAAACAGCAACCCGTTTACACCGATGAACTTTATTATGGTCGCCCCTTACGCGGGGGCGTGAATTGAAACACTTAAACCTGCTATCGGTCTTACTGCTGCTCTGTCGCCCCTTACGCGGGGGCGTGAATTGAAACCAAAACGAATCTGATAGTCGCCAACAGGAAGTTGACGTCGCCCCTTACGCGGGGGCGTGAATTGAAACGGCTCTATTCATGATTACTTCGGACTTCCTGTTGGGTCGCCCCTTACGCGGGGGCGTGAATTGAAACCTGTTCGATATCACGGGCTTGCTGATGGATGCGGTCGCCCCTTACGCGGGGGCGTGAATTGAAACCGCGATTTTCCTAAGCATTACAGCAACTTGTTGTCGCCCCTTACGCGGGGGCGTGAATTGAAACGTTTCCAAACAAGGTTCAGATACCTGTGCAATTTGTCGCCCCTTACGCGGGGGCGTGAATTGAAACACAATAAATTCAAGTTTTCCCTTATATGGCGCGGGTCGCCCCTTACGCGGGGGCGTGAATTGAAACCTGTAATATTCAGCCTTTATCACAAGCGCTTTTTGTCGCCCCTTACGCGGGGGCGTGAATTGAAACGATCGGCGGCCTGAAGATGGTGCGCCGTACGCAACGTCGCCCCTTACGCGGGGGCGTGAATTGAAACCAGACCTGATTGTGCCGGATGAACGTTTCGGGGCGTCGCCCCTTACGCGGGGGCGTGAATTGAAACAGATTTTCGTATTCCCACGACATGCTATGCTACCGTCGCCCCTTACGCGGGGGCGTGAATTGAAACTTCAATCCAGAATTCCCGCGCCCCCATTTTCTGGTCGCCCCTTACGCGGGGGCGTGAATTGAAACCCGTGTGCGGGCATGATATCACGGCGCAGATGAAGTCGCCCCTTACGCGGGGGCGTGAATTGAAACCCAGCTATGCCCGGCGGCCGCCGGGCTGATGGAGTCGCCCCTTACGCGGGGGCGTGAATTGAAACGCTTCGTTATGCTCTGGGAGGCGACTCCGACCTCGTCGCCCCTTACGCGGGGGCGTGAATTGAAACAGCACATCCGTGATCGGCTGCGCGCCCAGGTCGTGGTCGCCCCTTACGCGGGGGCGTGAATTGAAACCAGCTGAACGCAATTTTACGCAAGGCGGGCGATGTCGCCCCTTACGCGGGGGCGTGAATTGAAACGATAATTCGACCATCACCGCGGAAACTGACGGCGTCGCCCCTTACGCGGGGGCGTGAATTGAAACTTCGTCGGCTATATCCATCGTCCACGTTGGCAGTTGTCGCCCCTTACGCGGGGGCGTGAATTGAAACCTCAATGCCTCGTTCCTTGCGGCGAATCCTTCACGTCGCCCCTTACGCGGGGGCGTGAATTGAAACATCCGCGACCGGCTGCGGCTTCAGGTTGCTTCCTGTCGCCCCTTACGCGGGGGCGTGAATTGAAACACGATACCACTCGTTATAGATTAGGTCGTATGCTGTCGCCCCTTACGCGGGGGCGTGAATTGAAACTACTTGATAAGTACTATGCTACGTGACAGGGAGGTCGCCCCTTACGCGGGGGCGTGAATTGAAACGTTGACCAGTCGAAAAGAGTCCTGCTCTGTTCCGTCGCCCCTTACGCGGGGGCGTGAATTGAAACCATCTCTTGGCGCGCGGCGATATCGGCCGCACGCGTCGCCCCTTACGCGGGGGCGTGAATTGAAACGTGTCAAGACCGGAGTCCTTTGAGAATACCAACTGTCGCCCCTTACGCGGGGGCGTGAATTGAAACAAGCAAACTTTGGACATAATTATCTTTATTTTTGTCGCCCCTTACGCGGGGGCGTGAATTGAAACTGGTCAAGGACTTCTGCACCGTCGGGGGTAAATGTCGCCCCTTACGCGGGGGCGTGAATTGAAACGCGCTCCCAGTCGCACGCCTGGAGGTCGCGGACGTCGCCCCTTACGCGGGGGCGTGAATTGAAACAGTTAGCCATGCAAATGGTTGATAACAATGTGGTCGCCCCTTACGCGGGGGCGTGAATTGAAACTTCATAACTACAGTTGCAGGTGAATTTTTTGTGTCGCCCCTTACGCGGGGGCGTGAATTGAAACTCGGTTACGTACGAAACGGTTTCGGGGATTGAATGTCGCCCCTTACGCGGGGGCGTGAATTGAAACTGTCTAACTACAAACTTCTGACGGCTTCCATGGGTCGCCCCTTACGCGGGGGCGTGAATTGAAACAACTATGCGGATAAATCACGCAACAGACTATTCAATGTCGCCCCTTACGCGGGGGCGTGAATTGAAACCTTTTTTTCCGGCTGGGAGGAATTTCCCTTGCCGTCGCCCCTTACGCGGGGGCGTGAATTGAAACGCTACGAACAGGAAGGCCATTCAAAATCAATCCTGTCGCCCCTTACGCGGGGGCGTGAATTGAAACAATTTTCATTCTGCCCTTATCCCTTTGCCGGAATAGTCGCCCCTTACGCGGGGGCGTGAATTGAAACCTGTATGGTGAGAGTGTTGTGCCCCTGATCGCGTCGTCGCCCCTTACGCGGGGGCGTGAATTGAAACACATTGCGGCGCACGCTACGGCCAGTGGTGGCTTCCCTGGCACCCTTACGCGGGGGCGTGAATTGAAACACATTGCGGCTGGCTAGTATTCCATCAGCTTGCGTCGCCCCTTACGCGGGGGCGTGAATTGAAACATCCCATTTGCGCGACTCTCATTTCCGACTCGTGGTCGCCCCTTACGCGGGGGCGTGAATTGAAACGGACATCTCCCAGCCATCAGCGCCAAGGCTTAAAGTCGCCCCTTACGCGGGGGCGTGAATTGAAACTTAGCTTAAATGCGCAAATGACTGATTTAATAAGGTCGCCCCTTACGCGGGGGCGTGAATTGAAACCGGCGTTGCAAGCAGCGTCGGCATGGCCTTGTTGTCGCCCCTTACGCGGGGGCGTGAATTGAAACGAAAATCGTGCCATCTATGTAAAGTCCTGCGCCGTCGCCCCTTACGCGGGGGCGTGAATTGAAACTTTTTCCTTTTGTTTTTGGCTTCCGGGTGATTCGTCGCCCCTTACGCGGGGGCGTGAATTGAAATCGCGCAATATGTAGCTGGCTATGTTGTAAAGAAGTCGCCCCTTACGCAGGGGCGTGAATTGAAATTTTATCTTTCCTTGGTGAGGCCGGACAAGGCATCGTCGCCCCTTACGCAGGGGCGTGAATTGAAATATGTCCTTATTTATCTTGTCTTTTGTCATAATGTCGCCCCTTACGCAGGGGCGTGAATTGAAATAAAAAGCTCTCCCGCAATACTCTGTGACGGGCGTCGCCCCTTACGCAGGGGCGTGAATTGAAATATGTCCTTATTTATCTTGTCTTTTGTCATAATGTCGCCCCTTACGCAGGGGCGTGAATTGAAATGACTTCCTTATGCAGATTATGGACATGCCAAAGTCGCCCCTTACGCAGGGGCGTGAATTGAAATATTTTCCACCCCCTGATAAAAATCACACTTCATGTCGCCCCTTACGCAGGGGCGTGAATTGAAATAAAAAGCTCTCCCGCAATACTCTGTGACGGGCGTCGCCCCTTACGCAGGGGCGTGAATTGAAATATGTCCTTATTTATCTTGTCTTTTGTCATAATGTCGCCCCTTACGCAGGGGCGTGAATTGAAATTCATCCAACTTGATGGCGTGGCAATTGATCGGCGTCGCCCCTTACGCGGGGGCGTGAATTGAAACGGCAAAGATGCGGGGTGAAGGGTTGGCGGAGAGGGCGCCCCTTACGCGGGGGCGTGAATTGAAACCATTTATCATCATACGCGCAAAGGGAAGTATCCGTCGCCCCTTACGCGGGGGCGTGAATTGAAAATCAGGCGGAACTTACCGGTTTCAGGCAAGATTACCCCTGTCATGAGAGATCTTCAAAAGACAGTTTCTTCACGCCGCGCCATACCCGCCGCCCGACTGTCGGCGCGCAGCACATACATCCGCGCGGCCAGAGCCTGCAGAACACGAACAGGGGTCACGCTGCTGTTCAACGCCTCCTGCGCTTCAGCAAACCAGCGGCAGCAGACGGCCAGATCGCGCGCGCTGAAGCTCTCAAGGGCTGCGACAAGCGGACGTTCCGCGTGTTTGCCGTCTTTTGCCAGCAGAACACCACACGCCTTCTGGCAGGCAAGCAACAAACGCGCCGCCATATCCGCGGTTATGGCGTTTTTTGCGGACACACGCTCAAAAAAATCCCGTCCATCGCGCAAAAAACCGGCAAGACCAGCTTCCCATTCCGTCGACTCCTCATCAGAAACGCATTCATCCGGAAAAGGCAAGGTCAGACAAAACGACCGGGAAACCAGCGTCGGTAAAAGCTGCTCCCGTTGCGGCGCAAGCAGCACAAATACAGTATTGGGGGTAGGTTCTTCCAATACCTTGAGAAGGGCAGTGGCAGCATCGGTTCTGCTTTGCTTGATGCCCATAAGCGCCACAACTCGCCGCCCGTCACCATTAGGCGCTTCACCCAAACGACGTTTCAGGTCACGCGCATGGTCTACTGTAAGAGCACGTACAACACCGGGGTTTTCCTCATCTTCCTTATTACTGATCCTGCCGTCATAGACGAGCACATCACTGTGCTCACCGGCAGCAATCCGCAAACAGACAGAACAGGAGAGACAGGGGGCGGCATTTTCACGCAGATTTCCACAGTTGCAGCGGGCTGCCCAATACCCCGTCATGGACAGCCGATCTTCTTCGCGTCCGCCCTCCAGCAGAAGGACTTGCGGGGGAGCATTTCCCAAACGATCAAGTGCGCTACGGAAGCGTTCAAACGCCACACCCGCGATGGGGGCAAACAGGGGCGCCGTCATGAACGCACAATAGTTTGGGTGCGCTCCGGACCAACGGAAATGATGGAAATTTTCACACCGACGCACTCCTCGACACGCCGCACATACTTCCGCACAGACTCCGGCAAGACGTCAAATACCGTGCATCCGGAAATATCCTCTTCAAATCCGGGCAATGTCTCATACACAGGTTCCACTGCGGCAAGCGCCCCTTCTTCCTGAGGCAGCTTGTCAATCCGGCGGCCTTCAAACATATAGGCCACACAGATGCGTAATTCCGGCAAATTTTGAAGCACATCAAGCTTTGTGAGGGCAATGTCCGTCAAGCCGTTCAGGCGCACACTTGCGCGCAACACTACGGCGTCCAGCCAGCCGCAACGGCGCGGACGCCCTGTTGTGGCACCGAATTCAGCGCCCTTGGCGCGCATATACGAACCTGTATCGTCCAGCAGTTCCGTAGGAAAGGGGCCTGCGCCAACGCGGGTAGTGTAGGCCTTGGCAATGCCGACAATCCTGTCAAACGCACAAGGCCCTATGCCACTGCCGGTTGCAGCGCTTCCCGCCACCGTATTGGAGGAAGTCACGAAGGGATAGGTGCCGTGGTCAATATCCAGGTGCACGCCTTGCGCTCCTTCAAAAAGCACCCCTTCCCCTTCTTCCGCAGCCTCGTGCAGGCGCTGCTCAACATCAGTAAAATACGAAATCAGGCGCGGGGCAAAGCCCAGCAATTCGTCGCACGTTGCCTCGGCGTCCACAGGGTCAAACTTGTAGAGATCGCGCAACAGAATATTTTTTTCCAGTAAGGCGCGCCGCACTTTTTCACGCACAAGCGCAGGGTTGCTCACATCGCCCGCGCGCAGTCCCACACGGGCGGCCTTGTCCTCATAGCAGGGGCCGATTCCCCGACCGGTTGTACCGATTTTATTGCTGGCGCGCTTGGCCTCACGCGCTTTATCAAGACTTTTATGGTAAGGCATGATCAAATGCACCTTTTTGCTCATGCCAAGGCGGGCCGGCGAAACATCAATGCCCTTTCCGGCAAGCGCGTCCACTTCTTCCAGAAACGTGCCCGGATCCAAAACAACGCCGTTGCCTATCAGACACAGGGTATTGTCGTGCAGAATACCGGAGGGAATAAGGTGCAGGACTGTTTCCTGTCCGTTCACTTTTATGGTGTGACCGGCGTTGTTACCCCCATGAAACCGAACAATAACCCTGCTTTGGGCGCTCAGCATGTCCACAATCTTGCCCTTGCCCTCATCGCCCCACTGCGCGCCAATAATAACGGTATTCGACATTGTTGCTCCTGTCTGTCCCACAACCGGCGAAACCAGCCGGCCGTCAGCGTTTTTTAAAAGGCAGCACGCGGCACGCCACTTTGTCAGGCGTTGCGCCATCTGTGGAGTCCGTTACGGATTCCAGTTGAAAATCCGGCGTAAACCCCGGAAGTTTCTCAGGCTGCTTACCGGGTACGCTGCTCTGCAATGCCCAGTAATAATTAAAAAGCTGATTTTTCCAGCGTTTGCCCTGAATCAGCGAAAAAACCAAAGCCGCTTCTTCCCAGCGTTTTGTAGGCTCAAAGCGATCCACAATCGTTGCGTACTTGCTCCACAACGACATGAGCGACGCTTCGTCCAGAGCGTCCAGTTGTCTGACCAGCCGGACAAGCAGCTTTTCCATACGCCTTACTTTCCGGCAAACAGGATCAGGGCGATCATTTCCAGATCTTCTGTCCCGGTATTGAGGATGCCGTGCTCCTCCCCGTCAGGACACAGCGTCATATCGCCCGCGCCCACCTTCACCTTGCTGCCGTTGTCGTCGTACAGGCCTTCGCCTTTCAGAATGTAGTACACCTCAAATTCGTTCGTATGGCGGTGTTTGCCAATGCCCACGCCAGGTTTGAGCACTGTGCGGTTAAACAGCCGCCCCTTTCCCTCAAATTCCCCCTCATTCAGGATATGTGCTGCCCACGTGTCGCCGGGACCGCCAAATTTTGGACAGATTGTCACAGTCACTGCATCAGCGCGACGTATCATACTCCCTCCATTCGTCATATTTATATGGTGCGTTTTTTTTGTACCAGATATTTCTCACGCATTCTCCTCACCGGATGCCGCCCGCCGGCCAAACGCGGCGGCATATTCCTGATATGCACATCCAGTTGCGGAAACGCTATTTCAATATGATACTTACGAAATTCCTCTTCAATTTGTAAACGTATCTCCGAAGCCGTGGAAACGCCCACATCGTAGTCTCTGACCCAGATGTGCAGAACAAAATCCAGCGTACTCGCGCCAAAATCAGAAAACACAACCGACGAAGCGGGATATTTAAGCACATTAGTGTGCCTGTTGGCAACAGCCAGCAGCAAGCGCGTCACCTGTTCCACATCCGACCCGTAGGCCACGCCGATTTTTATTTCACGCCGCACGGAACGGCTGTTGCGCGTCCAGTTGATCAGACGGCTGGAGACAAATTCCGAATTGGGAACATAAATAAGCGCGTTGTCGTAGGTTTCCACCATTGTCGCGCGCACGCTGATTTTACGCACTATCCCTGTTATGCCACCCACTTCTATGACATCCCCGGCTTGCAGGATACGGCTGAAGATCAAAATCAGCCCTGAAATAAAATTATTGACGATGGTCTGCATGCCGAAACCGATACCCACGGAAAGACCGCCGGCCACCATGAGCAGACTGCTCAGTTCCATGCCGAGGGAATGCAGCGCAAACAGACCAAAAATACACCACAGGGCATAGGTAAAGGCCGTCTGCATGGAAGGAATTAATGTTGCGTCAATCTGCAGACCCTGTTGCGACGGCAAATGCGACAAGAAGCGCGTTCCCATGTCAACGGCGGCGCGCGTTACGTAAAAAGCGCTCAAAATCAGCACTATCTGTATTATGTTAAACTGTGTGCCGCCTATGTTCATACCCTGAAATCCATAGTGGCGCAACATGTCCAGGCCGCCGGGCAGCGTACCTATCCAGAGCAGTACGCTTGCCGCCCCCGCGGCAAGGACAACGGGCGCGGCAAGGGCAATACAAAGCCGCGTCAGGGCGGAGCGGACGCCCTCCCTGGACAGGCGTTCGCTGGCCCTGTTGATCAGGGACATCCCGCCAAGGCACAGTTCAACGGAAAGCGAACAGGAAACAAACAACAAATACAGCGCCATACTGTAAATATGCAGACCGGCCAGCGCGAACGCCAAGCAAATCCAGAGGAGAACAGGCTCCATCTCAAGCGCACCGTTCTCCAACTGCAACATTTCAAATTTCTCCACTGCGCGGCGGCGCGACACAGCCAATGCCACAACAAGCAGTCCGGCCCAGACAAGAAGCTTGAAAAGATTTTCCAAGGGCAAATACAGGAGCGCATAGGCGCAAAACATGAGGGGGATCAGTCGCCAAAAAGGCGCCGCGGCTTCTCTGTCCTGCGGATGCTGCAATAGGCGCAGATCCCAGGCCAGAAATACCTGCCCCATGATAATGACAAGATTGCCGAGCGCGAGCAGCAGACGAAAAAAATCACCCGTTACGGAACTGCCTATCAGAGCGCCGCCCAGACAGAGATACGGTAGACTGATTCTGAAAATATGGCGCGCTGTTGATGACGACGGCGCGCAACGCCGACTGAACAGGACTGTCAACAGGCCGGTAAAAAAAAGAAACACCACAAAACGCAAGGCTGTCGCGCCCCATTGAGCAAGCGTAACGGGCAGTTCCACCGGCAAACGCAGTTGTATGCCGGATAAAAAACTGTCCGCGCGAAGAGCGGCCTCTTCCCAGACCTCGGGGTCAGTCCACACCACAGGGTCCTGGAGATAATACTTTGTCCACAACAGCGGCAGGCGCGCGCCGATATCGTCCCGCGTTTCCTGAAAACGCTTGAGCATGGTCTGAAAAGGCGCCAGCGCGGCGTCGTATTGGGCAACAACAACAGTCAGGCGCGACTTTGCCTGTCCAACGTCCTTCACATATGCCTGCATTTCCGCGCTCACGCGCCCTTTACTTACTTCTTCAGGCAGATTGTCAACTATCTGACTCACGCGATCAAGTAGCCTCTGGGCATCTGCGCGCGCCAGCACGACAGGCTCAAATATCAAGCGAAGATGGCGCGCGATGGCGGCAATGCGCCGGCTCACCGCTTCCAAGGGATTGGGCCAATCCTTAAAGGTAGTTGCCAACAGGAACAGTCGGCGAAATTCCTCTTCATGCAAACGGGATGCTTCACTGAGCCCTGCCGTCTCCTCCGCAACCCTTTTTCTCCATGCCATGGCTTTGGCATTGATCTCATTAATTATACCGCGCTGACCGGCCCAAATATCCTCCCATGCGTCCACCTCAGCCCTAGTCGGCTGGTAGTCGGACGACTGCGCGTCCGGTTTCGCGACGCCGCCTCCTTCCGCCTGCGCGGCCGGCACATCAGCCACAAGCGGCGCTTGCGAAAACGCAGGCGTCATGCAAAACGTGAACAACACCGCGACAATAACAAGACAATGCCGGAGCATGGCAAATCAACCTCCTGTCTTCATTACTTCAGAGCATGAGCTTACACAAGGAAGGCGCGCTTGAAAAGAAGATGTTTTTATGAAATTCTCACAAAAACAACCGAACAGGAGAAGTCATGCCGACAATTTTACCAGGACAAACAGATATCTATGCCATCACCGACTCCCGTCTTTCTCCGGGACGCTCTATTGTTGACGTGGCTACGGCGCTACTTGCCGCCGGCGTGCGCATTCTGCAATACCGGGAAAAGAATCTTAAGGCGGGGCAAATGCTGGAAGAGTGCCGGCTGCTTCGTCGCATGACCCATGAGGCGGACGCCTGCTTCATCGTCAACGATCATATTGACATTGCACTTTTGGTTGGGGCCGACGGCGTCCATGTTGGGCAGGAAGATCTGCCCGTGGCCGAAGTTCGCGGGCTTGTCGGACATAAAACACTCATCGGGCTGTCCACACATTCTCCGGAACAGGCGCGCGCGGCGGCAGCAGCCGGCGCGGACTATATCGGCGTGGGGCCGATTTTCGCGACGCAGACCAAGGAAGACGTCGTCGCCCCGGTAGGGCTGGAATACCTGGACTGGGCAGCGAAAAACAGCGCGCTGCCCTTTGTGGCCATCGGCGGAATCAAGGAACACAACATCGGCGAGGTGACGCGGCGCGGCGCGCGCTGCTGCGCGCTTGTTTCAGAACTGGTCGGCGCGACGGATATCGCGGCAAAAGTCGCGGGCTTACGCCGCGCCACACATGCCCATGTTCACACAAACGACTGATCTTCACCTTTAGACAGTATAGTCACGAGATGGATGCCATGAAAAAATGCATCCGTTCTGAATAGCAGCAAGAAATGATGCCGAGCTTTATAAAGTTCTTTGTCATATTCACACGGTACTTTTCGATCAAAATTTCAAGAAGTCTTTCCCATCACCTGAAACGCAGAGCGGGCGCTCCCACACCAAGGCGTTCGGCAGCTTCCCGGACAGAATCCGCCTCAAGCCGCTCATAGCGCGCCCCTTCCAGTGTGTAGGCCTTTGCGGCAAGGGACAGGGCGTCCTGTTCACGCAAAACGACTTCACGCGGCAATATCGCGCGCTCAATCGCCTGCCGCCTCAGGCCAAGGGTATGGGTGTGGCGCAGTACGGCAACGCTGACCGCATGTTCGTCACGCAGGGCGCACAGCACCCGCAGAAGCCCGGCAGGCCGATTTTTTTTGCCGACGCCCGGCAACCAGAGCACATCCAGAGTCTGGGGCAGGGCGGCCAGCGCCTCCAGCGCCAGCCCCAGTTCCTCGCCGGTCAAATGGTCAAGATGCGTCTCCAGTTGCAGCACATATTCACTGCCGCCCAGCGGGGGACACTGCTCCGGCACAGGCTCAAACAGCACGGCGCGCAGGCCGGCCGGCGCGGGACGCGAACCATAGCCGGTGCCGATTGCCGCCAGCCTCCCTTCCGGTCCTTCCTCAAACGCTTGCGCCAGCACATGCAAAAGAGCCGCCCCTGTCGGGGTCACAAGCTCCTCGCAGGCAGGCGCGGCGGCAGCGCGTACCGGCTTGCCGCGCATCAGGTATGCCGCGGCCGGCGCGGGCAGGGGAATCAGCCCGTGCGCACAACGCACAGAACCGGAAAACCAGGGCAGAGGCGAAGCCGTTATCCTGTCTATCCCAAGGCGTTCCAGCGCCCAGCATACGCCGGCAATATCCGCCAGTGTATCAATAGCCCCCACTTCATGAAAATGCACCGCCTCAGGCGGTATCTGGTGCGCGTGCGCCTCGGCCAGCGTCAGCGCCTCCAGTGCGGCAAGAGATCTGTCCCGCACAACCTCACTGACAGCAAGTTTTTGAAAAATAGCTGCAATATCAGCAGGATGTCGTAACGGCTGGTTGTCTTCCCAAACCACATCCACACAACAACCCGGGCCGGCGGCGCGATTTTCCTGCCGTACGGAAATTTGACAAACAATACCCGCGTCCGCCAAAATTTTTGTAAACGGCGCAAGATTAACTCCCAAGTGACTCAAAACAGCCAAAGTCATGTCGCCGCTGATGCCGTGAGTGCAGTCCAGATACATGTGCATGGGCGAATCCTCTGAATTCATATGTGTGCTGTTACCTTGAGCAGTGTAGCCATACTGCCCGTATTTGTCCATTTTTCAATAAAAAAACAACCGCGCAAAAAACTTTTCGTCAAAGCTTGCCAAGAATGCGCATTTGTGCCATGTCTGAAGCAGTGCGTTACCATCGCATTGCGCGACAACGTCTGTCGGTGAGGAATTTAGCCGGAACAGCGATTTCGGCTGATTGACATAAGGACATGGTGTTCTTGTGTTAGTTATGTAAGTAATACTGTCCTAAGGAGGACACGCATGGCTGAGATTACCTATAAAGGCAAGAGCTTTGAAGTGGATGAAGACGGTTTCCTGCTCCGCTTTGACGACTGGTGTCCGGAATGGATGGATTATGTAAAGGATTCTGAAGGCATCACAGACATCAATGCCGACCACCAGAAAATCCTCGACTTTTTGCAAGACTACTACAAGAAAAACGGCATCGCCCCCATGGTGCGCATTCTTTCAAAAAATACCGGCTACAAACTGAAGGAAGTGTACGAACTCTTCCCCTCAGGTCCGGGCAAAGGCGCCTGCAAAATGGCAGGGCTGCCCAAACCCACCGGCTGCGTATAGCGGAAATTTTTACCGGTGCTACCCCTCATCATCCTGCGGAATGAGGGATAGCGCCGCCCACATTGCGGGATGACATCCTCATACTTGGACATCGCTTTCTTGCACAGGCGCTGCAGATGAATGTCCATTGCGTTTTTTCACTCGGCAGCATAGGCGGCGGGCACGACATCGCCGCGCACCGGTCCCCTTTTATAAAAAGCTATTTTCCTGCGCATGGCATTCAAAATTCCGTATAAAAAAATTTTCCTCCGGCTGACATGCCTTGGTCTGCTCTGCGCGCTTGCCGGCGGCGCTGCCCTTGCCATGCTCTTTTACTGGGCTTCCCGTGATCTGCCCAATATCACTCGCATCGCGGGATATGACCCGCCGCAAGCCACCACCGTTCTGGCGCGCGACGGCTCAACGCTCGGCATATTTTCGCACGAACACCGTCATATTATAGGCCTCGGCGACATGTCGCGTTTTTTGCCGATGGCCTTTCTTGCCGCTGAAGACGCCAACTTTTATCAACATTTCGGCATAGACCCTGTGGCCATAGCCCGCGCGGCCTACGTCAACATCCGCACCGGCGCGACAAGCCAGGGCGGCAGCACCATTACCCAGCAAACCATCAAGCAATTGCTGCTTTCTTCAGAGCGCAGCTTCCTGCGCAAAATGAAGGAAGCCATCCTCGCTGTTGAATTGGAAAACAATCTTTCCAAGGACGAAATCCTCACAATCTACCTGAATCAGGTTTATCTTGGCGAGCACGCCCACGGCGTGGAAGCGGCCGCCCGAATCTACTTCGGCAAGCACGCCTCGGACATAACGCTGGCGGAAAGCGCGGTTATCGCCGGGCTGCCCCAAGCCCCAAGCCGCTATAATCCCTTCCGCCATCCACAGGAAGCAAAAAACCGCCAAATGTATGTTTTAGGGCGACTGCGGGATCTCAAATGGATAACCCCTGATGACTACGCCCAGGCAACGGCGGAACCGCTCGTATACTGGAGCATGCCTGACGGGCAGAATGGCGCGGCCCTTTGGTATCTGGAAGAAGTGCGCCGTCTGCTTATCGAATTTTTTTCAGAACGCACACTCCATGCGCTGGGCGTGGACACCCGCAAATACGGCGAGGACTATGTGCATGAAGCCGGCCTTACCGTGCGCACGGCCATGGACCCCATCCATCAGGAAGCGGCAGGGTTGGCGCTACGCCAAGGGCTGGAAGAGCTGGACAAACGGCAGGGCTGGCGCGGCCCGCTGCAACACCTTGATACTGCCAACCAGCGAGAATTTTTAAATAAATTAGCTTTTACGCCGCTAGAACTGACGGGCACGGGCAGGGCAACAGCACTGGTGACATCTGTTGACGCCAAGGAGGCACGCGTCGCCCTTGGGCAGGATTATACAGGCGTCATACCCGTAGCCGCCATGTCCTGGGCGCGTAAGCCCAACCCCAAGGTGTCCGCCATAAATGCGCCCACAGTCAAGGATGCGCGGCTGGTGCTCAAACCCGGCGACGTAGTACTGGTTTCAGCCGCGGATAGCACAGTGACGACAACCGATGCAAAAAACAAAAAAATACAGCAGACTATCTCGTTTGACGCGGGCGACGTGCGGAAGGAGACGCCTATCCCCCTGCTGTTGCAGCAGATCCCCGCCGCACAAGGGGCGCTGGCATCTCTTGAGCCGCAGAGCGGTGATGTTGTCGCGCTTATCGGCGGCTACAGTTTTGGCGACAGCCATTTTAACCGCGCAACCCAGGCGCGGCGTCAGCCAGGCTCCAGTTTCAAGCCTGTCGTGTACTCCACCGCCCTTGATTTCGGCTTTACGCCATCATCCATAGTGCTGGACGCGCCCTTTGTGTATGTCAATCCCTACACCAACGAAGTTTGGCGTCCCTCCAACTACGAACACGACTTCAAGGGCGAACTGCCCCTGTCCAAAGCGCTCGCTCTCTCGCGCAATACATGCACCGTGCGCGTCGCCCAGCAGATCGGCATAGCCAACGTGATACAGCGGGCAAAAAACCTCGGTCTTGAGCCGCACTTTCCCCAGGAGCTTTCCGTTAGCCTAGGCGCTGTGGCGGTGTCTCCTCTCAACATGACACAGGCCTACGCCGCCTTTGCCAATCAGGGTTTGGGCGTGCGCCCGCGCATCATCACTTCCATCACGGACGCGAACGGCCGGGAGCTTTACCGGCAGAATGTGGAGCGCTGGCAGGCGATCACGCCGCAAAACGCCTATATGATGGCGACCCTGCTCAAAAATGTGGTCACAGCCGGCACAGGCGTGCGCGCCAGAATTGAAGGACGCTTTATTGCCGGAAAAACCGGCACCACAAACGACGAACACGATGCCTGGTTTATGGGCTTCACGCCCTATCTGGTCACCGGCGTCTATGTCGGCTATGACCAGTTGCAGTCTCTTGGGCGTCTGGAACAGGGCGGTCGCACGGCAGCGCCCATATTCCGCAATTACTTCCTTCACGTTGAAGATATGTACGCGCCGGCTGACTTCACCATACCCGGCGGCATTGTCATGTCTGACGGATTTGCCTACAGGGCGGACATGCCCCTAGAGGGCATTTCCGCCATAGGAGGTGGTGAAACAACGGAGGACGCGCCGCCCACAGACACATCCGAGGGGGGCGAGACCCTCATGCGTCAGGTGTTTTAGAGCATTTTAACTTTAGGAGCCGAAATTTAAAAATCTCGGTCAGTCCTGCCCAGAATTTTTGCCGCAAAGGCGGCCGCGCCAAATCCGTTATCTATATTGACAACAGCCACGCCGGGCACGCAGGTGCACAGCATGGTGGAGAGCGCGGCAAAGCCGTGCGCTCCAACGCCGTAGCCTACGGATGTGGGCACAGCAACGATCGGTGCAGGAGTAAGGCCGGCCAGCACACCGGGCAGCGCTCCTTCCATGCCGGCAACGGCAATGATAACGCGTGCTTGTCGCAAGGCTTTAATGTGGGGCGTGAGCCTGTGCAGACCAGCAACGCCGACATCTGTAATACAACCACAGTCGTAATCCCGAAAACAGAGCGTGCCGAAGGCTTCCAGGGCAACGCCCATGTCCGATGCGCCGGCGGAAACCACCAGCGCCTGGCCGTCTGTTGGCCAAGACTGGGTGGCGGCCTGTATAAAACGCGCCGGCGCATTGAGGGCGAAAAGCCCTGCTTGGGGCCACAGGCAGCCATCCGGAAAGCGCGCGCGCAAGAGCGCACCCTGCGCTTGACTTACGCGGCTTGCCAATACCCCTCCGTAGGCGGCAAGCCCTTCCACAGCGGCTGCCAGAGCCGTGTCGGTTTTGCCCTGCGCAAATACCGCCTCGCCCATTCCGGCCCGAAGCTCGCGCTGCGGATCAAGCGTTAGGCCGTTGAGGGAATCGCGGACAGCGGCCAGACCAAGGCGCTCCTTGGCCTGCTCCGGGCTAAGGGCGCCCTGAGCGACAAGTGTCAGGATTTGATGAATGTCGGCATACTGCATACATAAACTCATAAGTCATTGGCCTGATTTTGTAAACGTCCCCTCAAGAGCAAATTCTGATTTTGATGGCGTTACGCTTGCATTGTAACTCATGACACGGTACAAGCGTGAGCAGGGCGTAAATGTTTTTATCAGGATGTAACATACCATGTTTTCTTTTCTTTTTAGAAAAATTTTCAGCAGCAAAAATGAGCGTATGTTGCGCCGCTTTGCGCCGCTGGTAGCGCGTATCAACGCCCTTGAGTCAGAAATGCGCGCCCTTGCCGAAGCCGACTTTTCCGCCCGCATGGCAAAATACCGTAAAGACGCGCAGGAAAAAGGCGTGGGTTTGGACGATTTGCTGCCGGAAGTTTTTGCGCTGGTGCGCGAGGCGTCCTGCCGTACGCTTGCCATGCGCCACTACGACGTGCAGTTGATAGGCGGCATGGTTCTCCACAGGGGCAAGATCGCCGAAATGAAAACAGGCGAAGGCAAAACGCTTGCGGCCACTCTTGCCGCGGCGCTCAACGCTCTGTCAGGCAAAGGCGTGCACGTTGTCACGGTCAATGATTATCTGGCAAAGCGCGACGCGGCCTGGATGGGCAAGATATATGATTTTCTCGGATTGACAACAGGTGTGATCGTGCACGGACTGGATGATCGCGAACGCAAGGCGGCGTATGGCGCAGACATAACCTACGGCACAAATAACGAATTTGGTTTTGACTATCTGCGTGACAACATGAAGTTTTATGCCCAGCAGCTTGTACAGCGCGGCCACAACTTCGCTATTGTGGACGAAGTGGACTCCATTCTTATTGACGAGGCCCGCACCCCTCTGATTATTTCCGGCGCTTCTGATGAGACCGTCGGCATGTACCGTATGGTGGATGATGTGGTGCGCAAACTCTCGCCCGAGCACTATACCATTGATGAAAAAGCCCGCACGGCCATGCTGACGGATGTGGGCGTTGCGCGTTGCGAAGAACTGTTCAGTGTGGAGAATCTTTTTGATTCCGCGAATATCACCCTGCAACACCATGTTTTGCAGTCTCTCAAGGCGCATCAGGCGTTCAGACGTGATGTGGATTATATTGTACAAAACGATCAGGTGGTTATTGTAGATGAATTCACAGGCCGTCTTATGGCGGGCCGCCGTTATTCCGATGGGTTGCATCAAGCGCTGGAAGCCAAGGAGCGCGTTACGGTGGCGGCGGAAAATCAGACCTTGGCCGCCATCACCTTTCAGAATTATTTTCGCCTCTATGACAAACTTGCCGGCATGACGGGCACGGCGGACACAGAGGCTGTGGAATTCCAGCAGATATATGGCCTGGAAGTCATTTCTATCCCGCCCAACAAGCCTATGGTCCGCATTGATCACTCAGACATGATTTTTCGCAGTCGCGAAGAAAAGTTTGAAGCCATCATCCAAGCTATTGCGGACATCCACAAGCGCGGCCGGCCCGTGCTTGTGGGCACCATATCCATCGAAACCTCCGAAATGCTCTCGACGAGTCTGAAACGCCTTGGCATTGAGCACAATGTGCTCAATGCCAAACAGCACGAGCGCGAAGCAGAAATTGTGGCGCAGGCAGGGCAGAAGGGCAGAGTGACAATCGCCACCAACATGGCCGGACGCGGCACGGACATTGTGCTTGGTGAAGACGTGTCTGGGTCGGGTGGTCTGCACATTCTGGGAACAGAGCGCCATGAAAGCCGGCGAATCGACAACCAGCTACGCGGCCGATCCGGTCGTCAGGGCGATCCGGGTTCCTCACGTTTTTATCTTTCGCTTGAGGACGACCTCATGCGTCTTTTCGGTTCGGACCGGATCAAGGGGCTTATGGAAAAACTGGGCCTGCGTGATGGTGAATCTATTGAAAACGCAATGGTTTCCCGCGCTGTAGAAAGCGCGCAAAAGCGTGTAGAAGCCCACAATTTTGAAATACGCAAAACACTGCTCGATTATGACAATGTGATGAATCAGCAGCGTGAAGTGATCTATTCCCTGCGCCGTGAATTGATGGTGGAGGACGATCTTGATCCCATTCTTGAGGAATTTTTGGGCGATGTGCTGGACAATGTGTACGCGCCGCTGGACAATGCCGGACAGGAGCAGCTTGAGGAAGAGCGTGCGGCCGCGCTTTCCCGACTGTGTGAAATTTTTGCCCTTGGCCGCGCCCTACCGCGGGATATGCCCTTGCCCTCGCGTGATGACTGTAAAAAAAGCGTGCGCGCCATGCTGGAGAATTTGAAGCGCAACGCCGGCGAAAGCTACAAGGACATTCAGCGGTATTTTTTACTGGAAGAGCTGGACCGCTGCTGGAAGGAGCATTTGCGCAACATGGACGCCCTGCGCGACGGCATAGGCTTGCGCGGCTACGGACAGAAGGACCCGAAGCTGGAATACAAGCGCGAAGGCTTTGCCATGTTTCAGGAAATGCTCTTTCAGATCAGGGAAAGCGCTTTCCGCGTGCTCTCGCGTGTTCAGGTGCGCCCGCCTGAACAGGAGGTGGCTGAGGCCCTTACGCGTGAATTTCGCCACAGAGAGGTGGACGGACTTTCCTATTCCGGCGCAGGCGATGCGCCTCCACAGACAAAACCCGCCAAAGCCGCGCCCCGCATCGGGCGCAACAACGCCTGCCCCTGCGGTAGCGGATTGAAGTATAAAAAATGCTGCGGACGGAACAATTAACGCCACTTACATTTGACGTTGCCGGCTGAGGAGTCGACGATACGATCCGAGAGGGACAAGAGGTTCCAAAATTGCCCATTGTTCATCCCCACCTTGCTTACCTTCCGCGTCGTTGCGCAAAAAAATCGCGCAGCAGAGCGGCGCATTCCTCGGCGCGCACCCCCCCCATACGCCAGATGCGGTGATTGCAAAAAGAAACATCCAGATATTCCGCGCGGGAAATCACAGCTCCGGCCAGTGCATCCGCAGCGCCGAATACAAGACCGGCAAGACGGGCATGCACCAGAGCGGCCGCACACATGGGGCAAGGCTCCAGAGTGACCAGAAGCACACATCCGTTCAGACGATAATTGCCCAAAACCTGCCCCGCCGCCCGCAAGGCCAGCAATTCCGCATGGGCGACAGGATCGCACAGGGCAATCGGCGCGTTGTGCGCCCTTGCCAGCACACGCCCGTCAGGAGCGGCAACCACCGCCCCTACCGGCATCTCCCCGTTGAGTGCCCCCTGTCTGGCGCTCTCAAGCGCCATGCCCATGAGATCTCCCCAGTTTTGGCCGGGCGGCGGCGCGGGCAACGGGCCTGCACGTTCAAAAACACGCGGTTGCGCTATAAAATGACTGTCCTGCACACCAGGGCAACCACTTCTTCAGGGGTGTCGCACAAGCTGACAAGCCGATCAATTTCCGATTCCCTGACGTATCCGCCGGTCACCATGCCTTTGCGCATCCATTCCAGAAGCCCGTTCCAGTATGTTGAATCGTACAGAATGATCGGGAAAGCGCGGGCGCGGCCTGTCTGCGCCAGCACAAAGGCCTCGGAAAACTCGTCAACAGTGCCCATGCCACCGGGCATGACGACATACCCCATAGAATACTTGATAAACATAAACTTTCGGACAAAAAAATAACGAAAATCACAGCGCGTTTTCACATATTTGTTGCATGCCTGCTCTTGCGGCAAATGAATATGCAGCCCCACGGATTCGCCGCCGGCCTCACAGGCACCCTTGTTAGCCGCCTCCATGATGCCGGGGCCGCCGCCTGTGATGACGCCGAAATTCGCCTGTACCAGCAGACGCGCAAGTTTCTCCGCTGCCTGATATTCCTGCATGTCGGCAGTGGTGCGGGCTGATCCGAAAATGGAAATGCAGTTGGTCTTCACTGTATTCAACTCGTCAAGTGCCTGCGCCATTTCCGCCATGATTCGGAGAACGCGCCAAGATTCTGTGCTTGTGTGGCGCAGGTCGTCCACAATATTTTGTCTGAATTCCGACATATTTCCCTTTATGGCAGGTTCAAAATACAACGCACAAAATTGACGTACCTTTATCGTGGGTGAACATAGACCAAATACGGGACAAAGGCAACTAAGATCATTCAATTCTTCCGAAATTGAATGACCCTGAAAGGCATTGAGGCGCGCAACCGCGACAGCAAAATGTACAGCCCGACCACGCTGGATTTTATACTAATAACGCACGCGCACATTGACCATTCCGGCCTTTTGCCCCTGCTGGTTTGGTAAGGACAAGTTCGCCACTGTGGAACAGCGCCCGTGGGTGGAGCAGACAGAATTGCGCGCGGCGCTGGCAAAACTTGACTATGCGCTGACACGCCTTGTTTCGCAAAAATAGCAGTGAAGATCAGTTTACTAAAATTGTGGATTTAAGAGCGCTTTCAGCCCATTGCGCAAACAGTTGCCGCCAAGCGGCAAAATCCAGAAAGGTCTTGTCAAGCACGTTTTCGTGCGCCTGCACCCAAGTGTTGAACAGTTGCAACCTGTCCTGAAACAGTGCGCTTGCCAAAACCTGGGCCGCGCTGTCCTTTGGCATGACCGTTCCGTCAAGGTGATCTGTCACAAAAAGGCACACAGCCGTGCGGGAGGCTTCAAAATCCAGATCCTTGCCGTTCAGGGATTCAGCTAGGGGCAACAGATGCGAGTAGTCCGCCCTGATACGCTCCATACCCTTGTCGGACACCCTCAAAACGAGTGAGGAATGCCCATCAGCAGACTCCCGCATGTCCGGCCCTTCCGCAATAAAATAAAAACGGAGCCAGTTTTCAAACATTACGGCTTCAAGAATATGGGCAACGGATTTCTGAAGCTGCTGTTGGGCTTGGGGCATTGACAATCCTTTACAGCTAAAGCACGATTCACTCCACTCGTAACTCTATGCTATAGGCATACGACCGCCCTCACGTCAAGGTGGGAACCGCGCAACCTCCTTTTCACCTCTCTAAAACCATGCCACGCCGATTGACACATTGCCACTATGCGACAATACTGTTAGTCTTCGTAAGCGAAACCGGCAAGCCGACCGAATCTCCGACATAGAATCGCACGGAGTAGTGCCGGAGAACCGGACATTCAAAACAGTTCATTGTTTCTGTTGCCGAAAATCCGCCAAGGATGTATATGGCAGGAAAACAAGGACACCATGGCAGCATATTCCACACTGAGCCGCGCTCTCAAAAAATCTCCCGCCCGCTGGCTTGTTACCGGTGTGGCGGGCTTTATCGGATCAAACCTGCTCGAACATCTGCTGGGGCTTGGACAAACAGTCGTCGGGCTGGACAACTTCCTCACAGGCTACCAAAAAAATCTTGATATGGTGCGCGAACTCGTCGGGGAGGACGCCTGGAAACGCTTCACCTTTATTGAGGGCGACATCCGCGATATGCAGACCTGTCGCGACGCCTGCAAAAACACAGACCACGTGCTGCACGAGGCAGCCCTTGGTTCCGTGCCGCGCTCCATTGATGACCCTCTGCTTTCCAACAGCTGCAATATCACCGGCTTTCTGCACATGCTGACAGCCGCGCGCGACGCCGGCGTGAAGAGCTTTGTCTACGCTGCCTCTTCCTCCACATACGGGGATTCGCCCGGCCTGCCCAAGGTGGAAGACGTTATCGGCCGACCGCTCTCGCCCTACGCCGTCACAAAATATGTGGACGAGCTGTATGCGGACGTTTTTGCCCGCTGTTACGGATTTACCGGTATCGGCCTGCGCTATTTCAACGTATTCGGCAAACGTCAGGACCCCTTCGGCGCGTATGCCGCGGTGATACCCCAATGGTTTGCCTGCCTGCTCAGAGAAGAGAGCGTCCATATCAACGGCGATGGCAAAACCAGCCGCGATTTCTGCTACATAGACAATGTTGTGCAGGCCAACCTGCTAGCATCATTTGCCAGACAAAAGGCGCGCAACAAAATATACAATGTCGCTTTTGGGCAACGCACCACACTCACCACGCTTTTTACGCTTATCCGCGAAGAAGTTGCCCGGCACAAACCTGAAATGGCAATGGCTGCTGCCGTATACCGCGACTTTCGCGCCGGCGACGTGCGCCACTCCCTGGCTGATATTTCCCGTGCGCAAAAACTGCTCGGCTACGCGCCGCAGTACAGCGTCCGTGACGGACTGCGCCGCGCCGGGGACTGGTATGCTTCCAATCTGTAAACAGTCAAAGCCGCCCATGCACCTTACTTCAGCCTTTCAGGACAAGACGCTCTGCGCCGGACTGCTTGCCCGACTCACACGCGCCCTTGATTCCCTGCATGCCGCCGGTGGCAAACAACTGCGCTTTATGGAAGTCTGCGGCACGCACACAATGGCCATTTTTCAAAGCGGGCTGCGCTCCCTGCTGCCAAAGGGCATTGCTCATCTTTCCGGACCGGGCTGCCCCGTGTGCGTGACCCACGACGCTGACATTGCGGCCATTCTGCACCTTGCCGAAAAAGACTCCCTCATCGTTGCCACATTCGGCGACATGTTGCGTGTGCCGGGGCCAAACGGCAACAACCTGAAACACGCCCAGGCCGCGGGCGCACGCGTGGAAATTGTATATTCTCCTCTGGACGCACTGACGCTTGCCGCGAAAAATCCGGGCGACACAGTGGTTTTTCTGGGCATAGGCTTTGAAGCGACAGCCCCGGCTGTGGCCGCGACACTGCTCTGCGCGTGCCAACAGCAACGCAAAAATTTTCGCGTCTTTTCCCTGCACAAACGCGTGCCGCCCGTGCTGCGCTCTCTACTGAACGATGCGGACACGGACATCGACGCCTTTCTTCTGCCCGGGCACGTTTCCACTGTCCTGGGGCTTGCGCCGTATGCCTTTCTGGCGGAGGCGCGCGTGCCGGGCGTTGTGGGTGGTTTTGAACCGGCGGATATTCTGCTTGCCCTATGCCTGATTACGGAACAAATTCGCGATGGGCAGCCTGCCGTGGTCAACGCCTACCCGCGCGCGGTCAACGATGCGGGCAACCCCAAGGCACGCGCCCTGCTTGACCAGGTATTTGTCCCTTCGGACGCACTCTGGCGCGGCATGGGGCGCATTGCACAAAGCGGGTTTGCCGTGCGACCGGATTTTGCCGCTTGGGACGCTGCCGCCACATTTGACCTGCGCGTTGCCGAAACGCCGCCGCCGCGCGGCTGCCGTTGCGGGGATGTACTGAAAGGGCGCATTGCCCCCCCTGCCTGCCCCCTGTTTGGGAAGGTCTGTACCCCAGCCACTCCCACCGGCCCGTGCATGGTCTCCACAGAAGGCTCCTGCGCAGCCTGCTACAACTATTCGGAACGCTGATGGACACATGCATCCTGCTTGACGACGGCAGCGGCGGCCGCGCCTCACAACGTCTTGTGGAGCGGTGTTTCCTGCGCCATTTTGACAATCCGCTCCTGCGGCGGCTGGACGATGCCGCCCTGCTTGAGGACATTGCGCCGCCGCTTGCCATGAGCACCGATTCCTACACTGTGACACCGCTTTTTTTTCCCGGCGGCAGCATAGGCAGCCTTGCCGTGCACGGCACAGTAAACGATGTGGCCATGATGGGAGCGCGTCCGCGTTACCTGAGCTGCGCCTTTATTCTGGAAGAAGGCCTGCCGCTTGCCGATCTGGAACGTGTGGCGCGGAATATGGCTGATGCCGCCCGCGCGGCCAGCGTGAGCATTGTCACCGGCGACACCAAGGTAGTGCCGCGCACGGCGTGCGACAAACTCTTTATCACCACCACGGGCGTGGGTACTGTGTACGCAAATCCAACTCCCTCCGGGCACAATGCCCGCGTCGGGGACGCCGTCCTTGTCAGCGGCTCACTGGGCGACCACGGGCTAACCGTATTGCGCAGCCGCGAAAACCTTTCTTTTTTGTCGGATATGACTTCTGATTCCGCGCCCCTGAACAGCATGATCGAACATATTGTCACAGCGGCAGGCTGTGTGCACACGCTACGCGACCCCACACGCGGCGGACTTGCCACAACCCTCAACGAAATTGCGCAGCAGTCAAACGTGTCTATAGAAATTGAAGAAACAGCCATTCCCGTGCGCGAATCAGTAAAAAACGCTTGTTCTTTCTTGGGGCTTGACCCGCTCTATCTTGCCAACGAAGGCAAATGCGTGTGTGTTTTGCCTGAAGACCGCGCCGAAAAAGCGCTTATGGCCATGCGCGCCTCTCCCTACGGAAGACAAGCCGCGCGCATCGGCACTGTAATAAAAGATGCGGAAGGCAGACAGGGCAGTGTTGTTTTGCGCACGCGCATCGGCGGAGAACGAATTCTGGGTATGCTGGAAGGGGCACAACTGCCGAGGATTTGCTGATGCCTGTAATCCGTGCTATACTTTTTGGAAAAACGCACACAATGATCAAAATACCAGGAAATACGTCATGTGCCTAGCCATCCCTGCCGAGGTTGTGGAACTGCAGGAAAACGACATGATCCGCGTGCGCGTGGGCGAAAGCGACACCTACCTCTCCGCCTCCGCCATGCTTTTGCCGGAATTGCCGAATGTGGGCGACTATCTTATCGTCCACGCGGGCTTTGCTCTGCACACTCTCTCACATGAGGAAGCACGCCTCACGCTTGACTCTCTGCGTGAGATGGCCGCCGCTCTGCACGCCGAAGAGCAAACCATCAGGAATCAGCATGAGCGACTATAAAAACACGTTAAATCTGCCCGACACCTCCTTTCCTATGAAGGCCGATCTCAAACGGCGCGAACTGGAACTGCTCAAACGCCAGAGCAGCGCCTACGCCGCCATGACAGCGGCGGCCACAGCCTCCGGGAAACCCGCCTACACATTGCACGACGGCCCCCCCTATGCCAACGGACACATACACATGGGCACGGCGCTGAACAAAATCCTCAAGGACATCATTGTCAAATCACGCAATATGCAGGGGTTTCCCTCCCATTACGTGCCCGGGTGGGACTGCCACGGTCTGCCCATTGAACACAAGGTGGAACAGCAACTCAAGGAAAAGAAAAAGACCCTGCCCGCCCGCGTTGTGCGCAAACTCTGCCGCGAGTATGCAACAAAATGGATTACGGTGCAGCGCGAAGAGTTCAGGCGGCTCGGCGTTCTGGGCGACTGGGACACGCCCTATTTAAGCATGACGCCGGATTATGAGGCCACAACTGCCCGGGAATTTGCCAATTTTGTGGAAAAAGGCAGTGTTGTTCGCGCCAAAAAACCCATTTACTGGTGTTGCTCCTGCCGCACCGCCCTTGCCGAAGCCGAGGTGGAATACCACGATCACGCCTCTCCCTCAATCCATGTGCGTTTTCCCCTGCCCGATACGGCCATGAAAACAGTGTTTCCCGCAGCGAATCCGGACAGGGCAGGTGTGATCATCTGGACAACAACGCCCTGGACACTGCCGGACAATATGGCCGTGTGCCTGCATCCGGAATTTGTCTATGCGCTGGTTGATGTGGACGGAGAACACCATCTGCTGGCTGAGGAACGCGTTCACGCCTGCGCCGCGCTGTTCGGCTGGAAAAACCCCACTGTGATCGGACGCGCCACAGGGGCGCAGCTGGAAGGTCTCACAGCCCGCCACCCGTTTTACGATCGTCCCGCGCCCCTGATACTGGGCGCACACGTCACGCTGGAAACAGGTGCCGGTTGCGTGCATACCGCGCCGGGTCACGGTCGTGAAGACTATGAAGCCGCTCTCAACTACGGACTTGACATCCTGTCGCCTCTGGACGACGCGGGCTGTTTTTTGCCTTCAGTGCCCTTGTTCGCCGGCATGAACGTCATGGAGGCAAACCCACATGTTATCGCCACGCTTAAGGAAAAAGGAGCCCTCCTGCATGAGACCGACCTTGACCACTCCTATCCGCACTGCTGGCGGTGCAAAAATCCCGTTATTTTCCACGCGACAACGCAGTGGTTCATCAGCATGGAAAAAAACACGCTGCGCGAGCGCGCCCTGCGCCTCATCACCACCGCTGTGCGCTGGATACCCGCTTGGGGGGCCGGGCGTATCCACAATATGATCGCGTCACGTCCTGACTGGTGCATATCACGCCAACGGCAATGGGGAGTGCCGATCCTAGCGCTCCTGTGTGAAGACTGTGACACCGCCTGGAACGACCCGCACTGGATGCGCGAAATGGCCGATCGTTTCGCCGCTCACCCAACCGGCTGCGATTACTGGTACGAGGCCGCTCTAGCCGACATTGTTCCGAAAGGCCTTACGTGCCCGCAGTGCGGGGGAAACCTCTGGAAAAAAGAAACAGACATTCTGGATGTCTGGTTTGATTCCGGCACAAGCTTCGCCGCTGTGCTGGAGCAACGCCCGGAACTGCGCTTTCCCGCAGACATATATCTGGAAGGCTCCGACCAGCACCGTGGCTGGTTTCACAGTTCTCTGCTGGCGTGCGCGGGCACGCGCGGCGTGGCCCCCTACACGTCCGTGCTGACGCACGGCTACGTTGTGGACGGACGGGGACGCAAAATGTCCAAATCCGACGGCAACGTAATCGCGCCTCAGGAAATCATTGACAAATACGGCGCGGAAATAGTTCGCCTTTGGGCTTCTTCTGTAGACTACCGTGAAGATATTCGCATTTCTGAACAAATTCTGGAGCGCCTTGTGGACGCGTACCGACGCATACGCAATATCTGCCGTTTTATTCTGGGCAATATCAGCGATATGACGGACCTGTTGCCCATTGACAGACTCCTGCCCCTTGACCGTTTTGCCCTTGACGCGGCTGCCCGCGTACACGACCGTGTGCAGGAAGCCTACACGAAATTTGAATTTCACAGGGTCTACCACACCCTGCACAATTACTGCGTCACGGATCTTTCCGCCGTGTACCTGGATATTCTTAAAGACCGTCTGTACACTGAAGGCGCGGCAAGCCCCCGGCGCCGCTCCGCACAGACAGCTCTGTGGCACATCCTGAGCCTGCTTTTACGCGACATGGCGCCCGTGCTTTCCTTTATGGCGGAAGAAATTTTTGCTTGCCTGCCGGGATCGCTCAAGGGGGCGGAAACCACTGTTTTCGCCCTTCCCCCCATCAACACGGACTCTTTTTTGCTGGATGAGCGCGCGCGCGATGACTGGAACACCCTGCTTGCCGTGCGCGGCGTTGTGACAAAGGCTGTGGAGCCGTTGCGCAGAGACCGCGTTGTGGGGCATTCTCTGGACACGCGGGTGACGATTTTTCTGTCTGAAAATCTGCGACAGCGCCTCGACAATCTGAAGACAGATCTGCGCGCCGTCTGCATTGTTTCCCAGCTTGAAACAGCCCCTCTGGAAATGGCCGGCGACACGGCGTTTCGGGACGAAGAGCTGCCGGAGCTTGCGGTCCTGGTACAGAAGGCGTTGGGCGAAAAATGTGAACGCTGCTGGATATACAACACTGCCCTTGGCGCGCACGCCGATCATCCCACGCTGTGCCCGCGTTGCACCGGCGTGCTGTCTTCCAACCAGCATTCTGTGGACGCCGGCGCATGACTGTCTCCACGATAACGCGCAAAACAGAGCCTGCCGCCGGCAAGCGGTACAAAATCCTATGCGCTTTTGCGGCGTTCGCTCTGATACTGGACCAGGCAACCAAATACCTGATCATGATCACCCTGCCGGAACACAAAACAGTCACCATTATCCCCGGCTTTTTTGACATAGTGAACATTCGCAA
Source organism: Candidatus Desulfovibrio kirbyi (assembly GCA_013374015.1). GTDB lineage: Bacteria > Desulfobacterota > Desulfovibrionia > Desulfovibrionales > Desulfovibrionaceae > Desulfovibrio > Desulfovibrio kirbyi. Next base: position 10,124 of record BLLL01000007.1, on the reverse strand, counting down.
TCGCGGCGCGGCCTTCGGTTTTTTGAACCGCTCGGACATTGAATGGCAATTCTGGCTCTTTCTTACGGCGACCCTCATTGCGGTCTGGGCGATTCTCACGCTTGTGCGCGATTCACGCGACAACCCTTGGCTGTTCACCGGCCTTGGTCTTGTGCTTGGCGGAGCGCTGGGTAACATGATTGACAGGGTACGCTTCAGAGCGGTTGTGGATTTTCTGGATTTCTATGCGGGCAGCCAACACTGGCCTGCTTTTAATGTGGCTGACATGGCAATTTGCGGCGGCGCGATCCTCGCATGTCGAATTTTTTGGCCGGCAATAAAAAGCCTTGAAGAAAATCCGCGAGAACGATAACAGATAGTTGACCATTATAGTTGGCCATTGATAAGAATAGCGAGGCGCGTATGAAAACACACTGTTTTTCACTCTTTGGGCTTCCGGTCCTCCTGCTCCTTGGCGGTTGCCTTTCTTCAGGAGATGGCTCTAAAAGTCTGGACATTGAGCAGCAGGTGCAACAGCATGACAGACAGCTCAAACAGATACAACCAAGTCAGGCTGACGTGTACAATCAGCTTCAGGCCATGCGACAGGAACTGGACGCCATCAAGGGACAAATGGACGACTTTCAGCAGGCAGGCGGCGCGCGCGCTATAACCGAACGCATCAACAGGCAGGATGCGGCCCTGCGTCAGGTAGAAACCGACATGTCCATAAATCTCAATCTGGGGGATCCCACGTCCATCCCTGCAGGGCAACCGTTCCAACCAACGGGAGATGCGCTCCCGCTTGCCCAGTCTGACCAGCCCCTGACCATTCCACAGCCCGCGCCGGGGGCAACGCCCCAGCCTGTTGCCCCTCAGGGAGTTCCAATGACAGGCGATTCGGCTTCCACACCGACTTACGGACAGCCGGGAACATATCTTGCCGGCTCCCCCGGCTATACCGCCGCTGTGCCTGAAGGCACGCAAGCCTACGGACAGCCCCAGACTGCCCAGGTCCCCAGCGGTGAAACTTGGGGACAGCCTTCGCCCAGGCCTGCCGCCCCGGAGCCGGCAGCGCCCAAGAACATTGCACTTGCGTTGTTTGACGCCGGCGTCAATTCGTTCAACGCCCGAAACTACACCGAGGCCCAGCGTTCTTTTTCAGATTTTCTCAAAAACTACGCAACCCATGCCCAAGCGTCAAAAGCGCAGTACTATCTGGCGGAATGTTATTTTCAGCGCAATCAGTTTCCGGACGCGACGCTGGCCTATGACACCGTTATCAAAAAATATCCCAAATCCGCCTCCGCCCCGGGCGCGTATCTGAAACAGGGCATCTGCTTCAGCAAGCTCAACCAGAGCGCAGCGGCCAAAGCGCGCATGCAGGAACTGATCAAAAAATTCCCGAACTCACCTGAGGCGGCGCGCGCCAAAACTTTTTTGAAAACTAACAAGTAAGGGATGTCCTGTCCCTGGGTGCTGAGGAGCAGCCCATGCCGGCAGTGAACAAAGACAGACTGCAAGAAAAAATTCACTGTTTTGCCCAATTCGGCGCGGAGGAACACGGCGGCATAACCCGCCTCTCCCTCTCGCCGGCAGCCCTTGCCGCTCGGACAGAATTGACCAAACGGTGCCACGCATTGGGACTGTTTGTGGAAACGGATGATATCGGCAACATCTATGCCACAAAAACCGGCACAGAAACGCTCCCGCGCATCGCTATGGGTTCGCACATCGATTCTGTCATCAATGGGGGCAACTATGACGGCACGCTCGGTGTGCTCACAGCTCTTGAAGTTGTGGAAACGCTGGTGCGCGAAAACATATCAACACGCCATCCGGTCACCGTTATGGTATGGACAAATGAGGAAGGCGCGCGCTTTGCCCCTGCCATGATGGCATCGGGCGTGCTGACGGGCAAGTTCTCAAAAGACGCTATGCTGGCGGTGCAGGATGAGGACGGCGTCAGCTTTGGTCAGGCATTGCTTGCGGGCGACTGCCTGGGTAAAACCGACAATCGCCTGAACCCGCAAGACTATCTGGCCTATCTGGAGCTGCATGTCGAGCAGGGACCGGTTCTTGCGAACGAAAACCTGACCATCGGCGTTGTGCGGGGAGTTGTGGGCATGTGCAACTACACCGTCACCGCCCACGGCCAAGCAAACCATGCCGGCACAACGCCGATGCAAGAACGCAAGGATGCCCTGTATGCGGCCTCACAATGCGTCTGTACGCTGTACGAACGCCTGGGGCGGATCGACCCGGATCTGGTTTTCACGTTCGGGCACATTGCCTGCCGCCCCAACATACACACCATCATACCCGATGAGGTGCGCTTCTCCCTTGACGCCCGCCATCAGGAACCAGCCATTCTGCAAGAAGTGGTCAAAATCGTGCGCGCGCTGCCCGCCCAAACGGCAAACTGCGCCATAAGCGTTGAAGAAGCCTGGTCGCGCAAGAGCACACTCTTTGACCCAAAACTCGTCGCTCTGGTAAAAAAGAACGCCGACGCTCTCGGCTTTCCCAACCGGCACCTCTACAGCGGAGCCGGACACGATGCACAGTATGTGCAGGATATCCTGCCGTCAGCCATGATCTTTGTGCCGAGTGAAGGCGGTCTGAGTCACTGCGCGAAAGAGAACACCAGCATTGACGACTGCATTTGTGGCGCCGACGTGCTTTTGCATACTCTGCTTGATCTTGATGCCGAAGACACGTCAATCAGGGACAGATACCTGTCTGTTGGCGAGTAATCCCGCAGGAGCGTTTTCAGAAAGACGATCTGCTCTCTACCCTCAAAACATTCCTTGGCTGATGCCAAAAAACGCGCAACCGCCCCTTGCCAAAAAAATAAAAACCCTTATACTTTTTACTAAAGAACCTTAGGAGGATCAACTATGTCACTGAACAGTCAAACTATCGCAAAAAGCAGCGTAAGCGCCGCTTCAGTCTATATGCGCCATGTGTACCAGTGGATGACGCTGGGACTTGGGATCACAGCCGTCATTGCCTTTGCCGTGGCCTCCTCGCCGGCTGTCATGGAGGCCATCTTCACCAACCCTCTTCTGGTGATCTGCCTAGTTGTCGCGCAGTTTGCCCTTGTTATCGCGCTTTCCGCCGCTGTCCACAAGCTCTCGCCCCAGACGGCCACAGGCCTGTTTCTGCTCTATTCCGCGCTGACAGGCGCCATGCTGTCGTCCATCTTTGTCGTCTACCCTGTCGGCTCCATCTCAAGCGCCTTTTTCACCACAGCAGGCACCTTCCTTGCCATGTCCATTTACGGTACCGTGACAAAGCGTGACCTGACGGCCTTCGGCAGCTTTCTGTTCATGGGGCTTATCGGTATTGTCATTGCCTCCATCGTGAACATATTCCTGCAAAACTCCATGATGGACTTTGTCATTTCCTGCCTGGGCGTGCTTATCTTTACCGGACTGACGGCTTTTGACACCCAGAAGCTACGCCGGTTCGGCGAGGCCGCGCCCTTGGATGATGCTGCCGCCATACGGCGCGGCGCCATTCTAGGCGCCTTGACGCTGTATCTTGACTTCATCAACCTCTTTTTGATGCTGTTGCGGTTATTCGGCACCAACCGCGACTGAGCGTCGTGTGGCGCCAACGTTTTTCGGCAAACGCCAGCGCATAGGCACAGCAGCTTTGTTGCTGTCCGCCTGCTCTTTTCTGTCAGTCTTCATCGGGCTTGCGCGCGATAAAATCATTTCCTGGCAGTTTGGCGCGGGCGCGGAAACAGACATGTATTTCGCGGCCTTTATTGTGCCGGACAGCATCAACTATCTACTGGCCGGCGGGCTGATGTCCATCACCATTATCCCGCTGCTTTCCCGTTGTTTTCAGGAGGACGAACAGGACGCTTGGCGTTTTTTTTCCTGTATTTTTTGCTGGATACTGACGGCGGCCTGTCTGCTCACTCTTTTGGGTATACTTGCCGCGGAACCCTTGGCGCGCCTTGTGGCCCCTGGGTTCACGCCGGAAAAATGCGCGCGCCTAGCCTTTTTTATGCGCATTATTCTGCCCGGGCAGATATTTTTTCTCTGCGGCGCATGCGTGACCGCCCTGCTCTATATACGACGGCAGTTCATCCCCTCCGCGCTCGCGCCCATCATCTACAATGCCGGCATCATTTCCTGCGGAGTGGGGCTGCCGCTGATCTTTCCCATAGACGGCATGACAGGCTACTGTATTGGCGTGACGCTTGGGGCATTTCTGGGCACGTTCCTGATCCCGCTATGCACAGCCATGTCAAAGGCCATGTTTTTGCGGCCGGCCTGGTCACATCCGCTGCTCGCCAAACTCCTGTGCCGCTCCCTGCCCCTGCTTCTGGGCATAACCATTATTATGCTGGATGAACAATTTTTGCGCGTGTTCGGCTCACTGGCCGGCGAAGGCACGGTCAGCCTGCTTGCCTACGCGCGGCGCGTTGCCCAAGTGCCGGTAAAACTTGTGGGACAGGCGGCAGCGGCGGCCTCCTATCCCTTTCTTGTGCTTTTGCTGACCAGCGGAGACAGGGCGGGTTTTGACAAAACGTTGCGCGCCGCCCTGTATACGGCCTTGGGCATTATTATCCCCTGCGCCGTCTGGATGACGCTTCAGGCCGTGCCCATTTTGTGTGTAATTTTTCAGGGAGGACGTTTTGGAGAGCAAGAAACGCAGGCTGCGGCCCAGCTTGCGCAAATTCTGCTTGCGCCCACACCGCTGTGGATTGTGTATGCCCTGCTTGCGCGTGGCTTTTACGCCCACGGCGACACGATCACCCCCGCTCTCACAGGATCGGTTACAACGCTGTTGTGCCTGCCCTGCTATTACTACTGGGCAGTACCGACAGGAGCGTGGGCCATTGCCGCTGTTTCCGCGGCGGGGGTCAGCGCGTATGTGCTCTGGCTGGCGCAAATCTGGATAAAACACCATGGAAACACCGTGTTTGCCGGGTTGCCGACATTTTGCGTCCGCACCTTGGCCTGCGCCCTGCCGGGGGCGGGGCTGTCCTTTTGGATTTCCGAATACTGCCTGGAGACGCTGTCGTACCATCCCCTGCTCGCGGCGTGTATCGCGCTGGCCTTGGGAGGTTGTGCCTTTGCCCTCACATTTTTGCCGCTTGCCCACATCTTTGCGCCGTCCATGACGCAAACCGTCTTACAGTATTTTCTGAAACGCAAAAAATCTGAACTGTAGGAAGCCGGGAAGGATGACACTTTCTGGGAAGTTTCAGATGCGTTTTTGACAAGTTATGAAAAAGATGATCAAAAAGCCACATGCCATTACAGCTTCAGCACTATCTGAAATACGCCGCGCACCGTCTGGCCCTGGCCGGCGTTGACAGCCCCGCGCTGTGCGCGCGCCTGCTGGCGAGCCACGTGCTTGGACTGGATCGTCTGGGCTGTCTGCTCAACCCTGCCCGGAAATTGACGTCGCCCCAAGCCGCTGCACTTGCCGCGCTCACGGCGCGACGGCTGTCCGGCGAGCCGATGGCCTACATTTTCGGACGCCGTGAATTTTTCGGCAGAGAATTCTCTGTAAATCCGCACACGCTTATTCCCCGCCCGGAAACCGAACTGCTTGTGGAAAAAGCGCTTGCCGCGTTTCCCGGATCCCGACCGGTGTTTTTTGCCGACATCGGCACAGGCTGCGGCTGCATCGGCATAACGCTCGCATTGGAGAGGCCGCGCTGGAAGGGAATGCTTCTGGACAACAGTACTACGGCGCTTACCGTTGCCAAAGACAATGCGCGCGCGCTGCTCCACACTTCCAATGTCCAATGCGCCCTTGCGGACATGCGCGCGGCGCCTCTTGCGGCAAACGCCTGTGATCTGCTTGTGAGCAATCCTCCCTATATCCGGGAAGACGACAACGCGTTTGTGATGGACGAAGTGCTGCGCTTTGAGCCGCATACGGCGCTCTTTTCGCCGGACAACGGCCTCGCCCGCCTGTACGATGTTTGCAGGCTGGCGGCGCGCTGCCTCAGAGCCGGCGGCCTCCTGCTGCTGGAACACGGTGCGGAACAGGGGGCTGCCGTGCGAAACGCTCTGAAGGAATTGCGGGTTTTTCAGGAAATAGCCACAAGCTGTGATCTGGCCGGCCACGAGCGCTGTACCGGTGGTCAAAAAGGCGGGGTGTGAAAAATGCGGCCAATGCTGAGGCTAAAAATTCGTCTTGCATCTTTTGACAAAAAACGTACAGTTACCAGAAATTTTTTGTGATGCCCCTTGGGCATTGATAAGGACATACATGATATCTGAAGATTCAAAAGCCGATGCAGGTCAAAAAGCTCAATCACGCCATAAATCAACTTCCCGCTCCAGAAAGACATCCTCACAAGCCGTCCAGGCCATTGCACAATCAGACGCTTTGGCAGATGTTTCGGCAAACGGAGTAGCCGGCGTTGGTCCGGGGCCGAACGCACAGAACATCTTGCCGGAGGCAAGGCCGCCCCAAGGCGCGGACGACAGCGCAAAATCCCGGCACAAACGGCACGGCAGCCGCGCCCTGCCTGGAACTCAGGGCAAAGCCGAAATCGCCGGAAAGCGGCGCATGTTTATCAGCGTGCTGTCCGGAGAGCAAGTGGAAGTGGCCCTGACAGAGGAAAACAATGTTTTGGAATATTATCTTGACATGCTGCACCAGCGCAAAATCAAGGGCAATATATATAAGGGCGTTGTGCACAATATCGACACCAATTTGCAGGCGGCCTTTGTGAATTATGGCGAGGGTAAAAACGGGTTTTTGCAGATTGACAAGATATACCCCGAATACTGGCAGAGTCATCATGAGGCGACAAAGGGCAGCAAGTTTCCTCCGCTTCAGAAGGTAATCCGGGCCGGGCAGGAGGTGCTTGTGCAGGTTGTCAAGGAGCCTGCCGGCACAAAGGGCGCTTTTTTGACCACTTGGCTTTCATTGGCCGGGCGTTTTTTGGTGCTTACGCCCGGGCAGGAACAGATCGGCATTTCGCGCAAAGTGGAAGACGATGGGGAACGCGCCCGCCTGAGAGAACTGATGGACGGCATTGATCCGGGGCAGGGCGTGGGGGTTATTGTGCGCACTGTGAGTGCCGGCACGACAAAGACAACCCTGAAAAATGATCTGCAATATCTGAAGCGTCTCTGGCGTGATATTTGTAAAAAAGTAACGGAGGTCAGCACGCCCGCGCTGGTGTATCAGGAACCGGGTCTTTCAGAGCGCGCCGTGCGTGATTACCTCACGGAAGATATGAGTGAAATCTGGCTGGACAATGAAGAAACCGCCCAGAGCGTACGCGCTATGGTGAGTCTGCTTTTTCCGCGCAGAAAGGATCTTGTGCGCATGCATCTGGACACGCGTCAGTCCTTGTGGGAGCGTTTTAAGCTGCAACGTCAATTGGACCAGATATATTCCCGTGAGGTGCCTCTGCCTTCCGGCGGGCGCTTGGTATTTGATCAGACAGAGGCCCTCATGTCCATTGATATCAATTCCGGTAAAATTTCCGGCAAGGACAATTTTGAAGCAATGGCTTATAAAACCAATATGGAAGCCGCCAAAACCATAGCCGAACATCTCAAGCTGCGTGATGTCGGTGGTCAGGTAGTTATTGATTTCATTGAGATGCGTGAGCAGAAGCACACTCAGGAGGTGGAAAAAACGCTCCGTAACGCCATGAAAAATGACCGCGCCCGCCATGATGTGGGGAGCATGAGCGCCTTTGGCCTGCTTGAACTTGTGCGCCAACGTACAGGATCCTCCGCGCTTGCCATTACCATGGAGCCGTGCCCGTTTTGCGGCGGTACAGGGCAGCGTCGCAATCTGGAATGGCAGGCGCTTCATGCGCTGCGGGATATGCGCTGCGCGTTGCGCGCTGAAAACGGAGAGACGTGTCAGTTTCAAACCACGCCGGAGCTGGCCATGTATCTGCTCAATCACAAACGTAACGCTATACGTGAAATAGAGCAGGACTACGAAAAATGCCTGGAAATAACGGTGCGTCCCTGAGCAGGGCCGCAAACGCGCCAGGCAAAAAATTCCTTTTGCTGCACGTCTGTTGCGGACCTTGCGCCATTATGCCTACAGTGCGCCTTCAGGATGAGGGGTTTTCGGTAACGCATTGGTTTATGAACCCCAATATTCACCCGCTGACGGAATATTTGCGCCGCCGTGAGGCGGCGGCCCTTTGCGCCGAACGCCTTGGCGTTGACATAGAGTACGGGGACAGTGCATGGGACATCACTGCCTGGCTGCGCGGCGCGGCTGACCGCGATACAGCGTCGGCGCGCTGTGTTTACTGCTGTGAAAGCCGCCTTGCGGCCACGTTTTCCCGGGCGCGACAAACGGGCTTTGCATATGTTTCCACATCGCTTCTGTATTCGTGTATGCAGCCGCACGAGGCTGTCGCCGCAACAGGAGAGGGCATGGGCGAAGAATATTCTCAAAATCCGGTTTTTGTGTACCGTGATTTCAGGAAAGACTGGCAGGAGGGCATTGACAGGTCAAAAACTCTGGAGCTGTACCGTCAGCCCTACTGCGGCTGCATTTATAGCGAAGCAAAACGCTACAGCCGCCGCCTGTCGCGACTGTGCGTCTGATACAACCGTCCTCATTTTTTCTTGACCTGTCTGCTTTTTTTCCGTAAAAAAATTCTGTTACACTATTCCCCGATGGCTCAATTGGCAGAGCGGGTGACTGTTAATCACTAGGTTGGCGGTTCAAGTCCGTCTCGGGGAGCCAGATTTCAAAAGCCCATAGCAATATGGGCTTTTTTGCTTAACAGGCATTTGAAATGCCGCTTTGTGGAAGCTGCTGCGCCGCAAGGATTTGCGGCCTTGCTCTTTTCTCTTTCCGTTTTCCCAAGCTCGTCGCCCCACGCCAAACAGTACCGTCAGGCCCGTACCCCAAAACGAACCCTGCCCGTTTCTCCCATTCTCATAATGGGCTGTTAATCAGTGTTAAACAATTCTATGCTTTCACATCTCGAACATTGAAGCTACACCTTGACATTGTTCAAAAAATGTTGAATATTCATCCAATGGATACGAAAAATACGGCTGTAATTTTCGAGGTTCTCTCTTCGGAGGCGCGCCTCATCATTTTCCGTCTGCTAGTCAAGTATGCGCCGGATGGCTTGGTTGCCGGGGAAATCGCCCGTTTGACGGATATTTCCAAAACAAACCTCTCTTTTCATCTAAAAAATCTTATCCACAGCGGCTTGGCAGCTATGGAACGGCAAGGGCGCAACATCCGTTATAGGGCAAATATCCCGTTGATGCTGAAAACAATAGCCTATCTGACTTCGGAGTGCTGTTCCGGCCATCCGGAGCAATGCAACGCATTGCGTAACGCAAGCGGCATTGATCCGATATTTTTGCCGACAAGCCGCAAAACGGGACAGGAGTGAGTCATGTCTGCTGCGAACATATCCCCGGATGCGATCAGGGAAACGGTGAGGGCCGGATACTCGGCCATAGCCAAATATGGCCGTTCTTGCGGATGCGGTGGTGGCTGCTGCGGACAGACCGACACTGAACGTGTGGCTTTGGCAGTGGGCTACGATGCCGATAGCCTGGCAAAATTGCCGGACGGCGCCAATATGGGACTTTCCTGCGGTAATCCTGTCGCCATCGCCGCGTTGCAAGAAGGCCAAGTCGTCCTGGATCTAGGCAGCGGCGGCGGCTTTGATGTTTTTCAGGCGGGTGAGAAGGTGAAATCCGCCGGCAGAGTCATCGGCGTGGATATGACGCCGGAAATGCTGACCAAATCCCGTAAAAATATAGGTCAATATCGTGGGCGTAGCGGACTGGACAACGTGGAGTTTCGTCTTGGAGAGATTGAACATCTGCCGATTGCCGACAATAGCGTGGATGTCGTGCTTTCCAACTGCGTCATCAACCTTTCACCTGATAAGCCGCAAGTCTGGCGCGAAATATTCCGGGTGCTGAAGCCCGGAGGCAAGGCGGTTGTGTCTGATTTGGCGCTCTTAAAGCCGTTGCCAGATAATGTCCGCAACATGGTTGACGCTTTGGTGGGGTGCGTGGCCGGCGCAATACTGGTAGATGCAACGAAAAGCATATTGGAGCAATCCGGATTCTCGTCAATCGTTTTGACTCCCAAATATGATTATGTGCGGAGTATGCAGAGTTGGAATGACCATCTGTACAAGGAAATCG
>BLLL01000006.1 GCA_013374015.1 Candidatus Desulfovibrio kirbyi | reverse complement strand
GGCGCGCCTTGTGCGTCTGTCGGAATTCAAGCGCCGTCAGGCGGCGCCCGTGCTGAAAATCACGCGGCAGGCTTTTGGGGTGGGGTGGCGTATGCCTGTCGCCTGTCAGTATAGTTTGTGATTCCGTAAAACTGCCTCATTGACACGCTTGCCGATTTTCCAGAAAAGCAGAGTCAGGGCATCAACCGTGCTTCTAGCTTGCTCAATGAGAACGGAGAGTTCGCTGAACAGCTGCTTTCTGTAACTTCCAGTATGTTTGATAGTCAGGCCCATCGGATTTAGGCCGCGTATTTGGCTTTTCTATTTGAACTGTCAGGGGAATGGGAAAGTCAACTCCAATAATGGCGGCTTGTCCTGGGCGAAGGTTGGGCAGAAAGGCAGATGCCGCCTTGTCTATTTCGCCACAAGCGCGTTCAACAACTTCCCTGTCTTTGTCATTGGTGAGGCGGTGGACAATCATGGTGCCCATCTGGCTTAGAACGCCTTCGGTAATGTCCCGTGGCCTCTGTGTCGCCAAGCAGATACTCAGCCCGTATTTTCTACCTTCTTTGGCAATAATTTCAAAAGCGTCAAGTTTGGCAATGTAGTCTTCTGCCCCAATATGCCGACCAAGAAAATTATGGGCTTCATCCACAATAACTATTGTAGGTTTTTCATGAAAGTCTCCGTTTCTTGCCCTGTTCAACAAATACCTGCCGATGACGTTAGCAATAATTTCTCTGGCTTTAAATTCGTATCCAATACCACTCATACAAATGCGAAAAAGGCGTTTGTCATATGCCAAAAAACTATCAAATTTTTGTGTAATAGGTGGCATTCCGTTAGCAGAGAATACACACTTGAGGACATGCGATTTAAATACGGCGTTAATACGTGCAATTAATGCTGCACACCACCCAATTTCTTGTTCGTTTTTTCCTTTCCATTTCTGATCACCATAATCATTCACACATTCAGCAACAATTTGTCTTGGTAGCAATTTAACATCAAATGGAGCACTTGGGTCTTGTATCGTTTCGGCATATTTTACGAGTGCCCTTTGTATTGGTAGTTTCTCTTTGCCTTCCTTAACAAGGACTCCATTTTCAATAACAATGCCTCCATTTTCAATTGAATTATCTGTACATATCTTTGCAAGACGTAAACTTTCAATTGCAGATTTTAATTTTGGTCCTTGCACTTTTCCTGACGGCTCAAACAATGCGATGAAATCAGACTCAATAAAACTTGTCGGCGGTAAAGAACATACCTGAGAAACATTTGCTGTTCTCACTGGAGAACCAAGATGGCAATTTTCTATATACTGCCCGTGGAAATCCCTGTACTCTCCTGTAGCGTCAAGCAGAATAATTTTTGATTTGTGTTGTATACACTCTTCAACAATACGCGCTGTCGTCCAACTTTTGCCGCCACCTGTTGAGCCAAGAATTGCACAGTGACGACCAAACAATTTTTCAGGTTTCACAGAAACTTTGCTATCGCTGACGGAATCAACGAAACCAATGTCAAGGGAGACTTGACTCTCAGTCTCTTTTTTCTCCATAAGCAGAGGCAGAAGCGAGATAAATCGGTGCGGAGCGGCATAAATACGGTCGCCAAGACGAGGATAAGTTTCTACGCCTGGTGTCACGCGAAGTTCGTCCAGCGCAACACTTCCCAAAAGTTGGATTTGTCCAATTGCGTCAAGATTCTTGCCGCCAGCTAAACCTGGCTTTATTGAGCGGCGTTCTTGCTCTCGTAAGCGGACTTCGGAAATGCGTCCCAAAAGAAGGCATTGTTGACCTTCCACCAAAACAAACTCCCCGACTTCGCCACGTCCATAGCGACTGCCGGAATAGTGAGAACCGCTGGGACGTCCCGCTTCACTTAGGTTCACGCCGATACTTCGCGCGGAAATCGACGATGCCACGCCTAGAAACAATTCCGGGCGGAGAAGTCCGCGTGGGAACTCTTTATTGATTTCCAAAGTTTTCATTATTGCTGCATAACTCCACTGATAGCTTTAGCTAAACGTTCCGCTGGGGTAAGAGATTTCAAATCAGGAACCCGATTCACAAAGTTCTCAAATAATTCGTTGATGAACCATACATCAAAGCCTTTTGTAGATAACTCAACGAGCTTTTCCATATAAAGATTTTGGCAACCGTTCGCGCTCTCTTTAAGGGAGGGGGCAACAACAATAAGACGCAAGTGCGGATTGGAACGCACAGCGGACAAAATTGGTTCCGAAAGATGATCATCTTTAAAGCCGAACCCTATAACCAATAGACAAGTACTCGGCTCACGGATTGCCGTCAGATATTGAGAAATGGATTCAATAAAAGGCTGGTTGTAACTTTGTTGATATTTACCGTTAGCAGGATAAATCAAACATTCTTTTTGCGGGTCTGGATTTTTTTCGACGATGCCATTCGCCGTTTTTTCCCAATTTACCGAGCCATGCAATTTATAGAGCAGGAAGACGCCCTCAAGGTAGTTTCCGTTGTCGTCGCCTGAACGCGGGCGGCGAATGATATCATAGTCAAAATGACGCGGGTCATATCTGCGCGGAGTCGTGAAAGAGAATCCATCAATAGCGACACAACCGATATGAGCGGCGGCGCGTTCAAAGCAAAGATCGTAATTTGTGGTGAATATTCGAAGACGCTGGTCACGGGTCCGGCGACGTGAGAGCCGGTGTAGAAGGGTTTTGTGAGAGTCCAGTTTGTCATCGGTAAGAAAGTCAGAACATGCATGAAGGATTTTCTGTTGAGCGTCGTCCAAGAATTTTTTTATAACGACATCCGAATCCGATACAAAAGAGAGAAAAGCCTCAACTTGCGATAAAAATTTTTCTATATTGCTATCTTCTAAGTTATAGTGAACTATGGAAGCAGCTTTTTCTGCATCATCAGATGGAGTTTTCCCGACCACCATATTCCAGAGGTCACTCATCCTAGGACCGCCTGCATAACACGAACAACCTGACCCAGCTAAAACAATAAGGTGTTGCATTTGCAATGATTGCAAAAGTGTAGCTTTTAAGTTTTCATTGGCCTGTTCTACCTTGTGGACATCTTCTGCAGTTTTGTCTTCCGTACCCTCTGTGGTAATTGGCGTTTGTAAAGATTCCCAATCCTGTGTTCCAGGCTTGCGGAAACTCGGTTCAACAGTGGGTGATATTTCAGGTTGTTGCATGTTTGCCCCGGTATTCATTGTTTCATACTTACTTATTTATGGCTATAAACCCCAACGTCTCCAACACACGCAAAATTTCTTCCACTCTGGCGCGGGGGGCGCGGGTAAAGCACTCGGCCACAGCCTCCAGCGCAATAGCTATTCCGACGTCTTGCAAGGCTTTCACCACACCACGCACGGCCTGGGTTTGTTCCAGAAGTGCGGACGGCCAAGCGATCTTGGCTTCCGGCGCGGCTTTGGCGGTCTTGCTCTTCTTGCCCTTGGCAACAGGTTCAGCGGGTGGGGCGAGATCCAGTTTTATCTGTATTGTCTGCCGCTCGGCTTTGGATTTTGTCTGGTATTCCGGGCGCAGCCAACGGATTTTTCCTTGTTTTTCTTCTTCCGCCCGTTCAGCGTTGAGGGCGACGAGGCGGGCCAGAATGTCTTCATCCGACAAATCAGCGTGCCAGCCGTAAGCATCAGCCACAGCTGCGTCCAGTTCGTCGTGCAGTTCACGCAACACGGCCACAATGCCCTGTTCATGGGCGGTCTTTTCTTTGGCCGTGAGTGCGCGGCCTTCACGCAGGGCTTGCAGCGCGTTGTACATGCCGGTCATGGTCAAATCAAGATGAAGCTCCTGCCGCGCCTTGCGGTGGGTGTCCAGTTTTTTGCCCAAGTCGCGGATACGGGTTTGTTGTTCCGGCGTGGCATCGGGAAAGGGGAAGGGGTCGAGGCAAAGCGTGTTATTGTAGTAGGGATCGTTGCCGTATCCCAGTCGCCCACTCGCGGACAGCGCCCAGCACACATGAATCCGGCTGGAGAGTACGCCCAAAAAAAAGGGGTCAGAAGATGCAACGGCAACAAGGGCGCTGTCCGGAATAATCCTCCCATCCAGAAACACGAAAAAATGGTGTTTTGCCACGCGCACTGTGGCGATATAATGCGGCAGACCGGCAAGGGCACTGCGTAATTTTGTATTTTTACCACCAAAGAGCCACCAGTTGACGCGGATGTATTCTTCGTTGTTTTGATTCCGTTCCGGCTTCACCCGCGTATATACCCACTGATAGACCTCCGGGTACTTATCTCTGACCTCTTGCGCCGTCAGTCCGAACAGATCAATCACCATGACGTTGCGTGCCCTGTCCGCCAAGTCACGTCCATTGCGGTAGGGCCGGATATGCCGTTCCAGCCCTGGAATACGCCCTAAGCCTAAAAGTGTTGCTTCTTCCGGGGTTACGATGAAGCCAGACCCATGCAGTTTCATGCCTTGCCCGGTAAGTCCCGCATTGGCTTTCAGCGGACAAACCCCGGTAATATCCGTGCCTTGCCGCAGATCGGCATGAATTATTCCCTCGCTTTCTCGCAAGGCGACAAAACATTCTCGGCCTTCAGTCTCCCGTTCTTCCGTAACAGAGGCCAGAACGCCTTTTTTCGCGCCTTTTGCCCCAACGGTCATAGCGATACGCACGGCCGCCCCATCCACCGCATCCACCCAAGGATGATCAGGTACGGCAAAAGCTAGATGCAACGGCTTTTTCTTATCTTCCAAGTGCGGGGAAACCAGCCGGCGGTTGAAAACCATAGCAATGCTGTTGGTAGTGATGAAGCCGAACTGTCTTGCTTTGCCCTCCCTGACCAGTTCTGCAGCCTTGTGCCACCAGTACATGACAAAATCACAAGATTTAGCCAATTCGGAGTAAGCTTTGCTTATGGCGTTAAAGTAACCATATCCCAAATCTTTTTTTCTGGTTTTCCCTCTGGCGAACGGAGGATTGCCCACAATAAAATCCGCTTTCGGCCATTGCGTTACCACCACCCCCTCATATACCATATCCACTGTTGTGGCGGCTTCGTCCGGCACGTGCCGCCCGGTGGCCGGATCGGTCTTCCAGGTTTCGCCGTCCCAGCGGGTTATGGGTCTGCCGTTCTTATCAGTCGCGTACTTTCTGCTTTTCCAGTCAATGAGCGCGTCCCGGCATTGAATATTCTCGAATTTCCTGATCACCGGCTCCGGCGGGCTGACGTTGCCGTGGGTGCGGAAATGCCATTGCAAGTAGCCGATCCACAAAACCATTTCCGCGATATGCGCCGCGCGGGGGTTGATTTCAAGACCCAAAAACTGATGCGGGTCAACCTGCAAAAGAGTTTCCTGCAGCTCGCCGTAAGTAGCCAAGGTTTGCAGCACTTCGCCTTCCAGGCGCTTCATGTGTTCCAACGTCACATAGAGGAAATTGCCGGAGCCGCAAGCCGGGTCAAGGATGCGAATTGCTAATAACCGCTTGTGAAAGTCGGCAATGGTTTTTTCGGCCTCTTTCGTCTTGCCCTGGCTGAACAAAAGGCTTGCCGCCGCCTGCACGTCGTCCCATTCCTTACGCAAGGGTTGCATGACGGTTGGGATGACCAGACGCTCCACGTAGGCGCGGGGTGTGTAATGCGCTCCCAGCTTGTGCCGTTCTTTGGGGTTAAGGGCTCGTTCCAGCAGGGTGCCGAAAATGGTCGGTTCCACCTCCCGCCAATCCGCCTTGGCCGCTTCCAGCAAAATGCTGATCTGGGCTTTGGTTAGCGGCAAAACCTCCGGGTTGGCGAAAATATTGCCATTAAAGCGCAGGAGCTTGCGGCCCAGAGCCACGGAAACAGTGCCGTTGTTCATGGCTGTCCACAAATCCCGAAGGAAATGCTCGTACAGGCCCGACTCCATAGCAGCCTTTTGCAACATATCCGTGAAACTGTTGGCGGGGATCAGGCTCACGTCCTCGGCGAACATGGTGAAGATGCAGCGCATGAGGAACTGCGAAACTTTTTCGGGACTATGGCCGTCCGTCTCTAGGAGGCGGGCCAGTTCCGCCAGATGCACGGCCACTTCCTCGGTGACGCGGGCGGAGCGGCGCGAAGGGTCAAGAGACAGGGGATCATGCCAGATGCTCCGGAACATTGACTGAATCTCGGGCTTTTCCAGATCGTCCAACCTGATCCGATGAGTGCGGGCATCTGGAAAATGCAGATAGACGCCGCCGCTACGGGAAAATTCCGCGTAGATGTCAAAGCAGAAACCCACATCGGCCACAATCAGGAAGGGCGGACGGCCTTCATCGGCTGGCAGGCTACGGATGTAGTTTTCCGCCTGTCGTTTGGCCCGCTGCATGGAGTCTTCCCACTGGCGGGTGCCTCTTTTGACAGCGCTGGAGGCGGTCAGGCCGGGCAAAGAAAGCGGAGCGGCTTTGTCCTGCCCCTGCTTGGATTCCAGCACAAAACAGCCCTTACGATATAGATCCAAGCGTTTTAGTTCATTCGTGCCATCGCCGCGTGGCACATATACCTTGCGCTCAAAGGAATAGATATTTTTTTCGTTGACGGGCTTGGAGGGCTCGGGGCAGGGCAATGCCAATGCATTACACAATTCCGCCAGAAAAAGCTGGGAATTAGCTTGCTCTGAACCACCGGACGCTTTCCAGCGCTGGATGAAATCAGCAATATGACTGCCCATGATTCCTATTGTGTTTTTTTATAATGACAAAATTAATTTAATGTATATGAAAATGGCTGGAAACGCAAAATATCTATAGCCTCATCCCCGGCCCCCGGTTCTGCTCCCGCTCTACCTGCCGTTCAATAAACTGTCCAAGCGCAGCAACAAGGGTTCCAAGCTCTTGTACGCATTGCTTAAATCTTGCAATCGCCGCATCAATGCCTGCAAATCGTTGGTCATTTGCCGGATTTGTTCCTGTTGGCGGTTCATGATTCGCGTTGGGCTGACAACCCCCGCTTTTGGTTGTCCAGGGTCTTGCCTTGGGTTGTCAGTGTGGCGGTCAAGTCCTGTTCCATGCGGGCAGCGGATAAGACGGGCATTGTGCAAGTCCGCATGTTCGGGAGTGACGTTTCGGGACTTAGTAAGATTTTTAAGTGGTGCCGGGGGACGGGATTGAACCGCCGACACGCGGATTTTCAGTCCGCTGCTCTACCAACTGAGCTACCCCGGCGCTGACTATGGTGTGTATCTGTTTGGCGGTATTTTGACAAGCGTTTTTCCACAGACGAAGATTTTCTGTTGCATCCGTGCCGCTAATCGTACACGCGCGGATTCATGCTGCCCATGCGGCACAGTATTTCATAAGGGATTGTGCCGAGTGCGCGTGCCATTTCAAACGCCGTGACCGGCGATACGCCGGGCGCGGCATTGCCACCCAGTATCCATGCCGTATCCCCGGCGCGCGCGCCGGGAATGGCGGAAACATCCGCCATCAGAAGCCCCATGCAAATTTTGCCTGTCTGCGGGGCGCGATGGCCGTCAATCAGCACGTCCATACGGTTGGAAAGCGTGTGCGCAACGCCGGACGCGTATCCTGCAGCCGCCACAGCAACCGTCATGTCCTTGGGCGCGATAAACATCTGTCCGTAGGACACGCTTCGTCCTGCCCGCACAAGACGCGTCCGCACAACAGGAGCGCTGACACTCATCACCCATTCAAGACCCGCGCCGCGTTTTGCCCACACGGTATCGGCCAGGGGGTTGCCCCCGTAAAGGGCAATGCCGGGCCGGCACACGTCAAAGCGGCTTTTCGGCAGGGCCAGCATTGCCGCGGAATTGGCAAGGGAACACGCGATATCCGGAAAAACAGCGCGCAACGCGCCGGAGATCGTAGCAAAACATTCTGTCTGTTCCCTGGAAAAGGCAATTTTTTCGGGCATGTCGGCGCAGGCCATGTGGGAAATCGCCAACACGGGCGCGATGCCCGGAGTCAGGCGCAGCCGCTCCACCACATCG
The DNA here is from genome assembly GCA_013374015.1 of Candidatus Desulfovibrio kirbyi. Classification (GTDB taxonomy): domain Bacteria; phylum Desulfobacterota; class Desulfovibrionia; order Desulfovibrionales; family Desulfovibrionaceae; genus Desulfovibrio; species Desulfovibrio kirbyi. The sequence goes on along the minus strand of BLLL01000006.1, from coordinate 80,542 downwards.
GGCATATCCTCAAGCGAAAAGCCAAGGCGGTTCATGCCGGTGTCCCACTTGAGCGCGACACGAAACAAACGGTCATGGTGGCTGCACGCCGCCGCCCTGTCCATATCCTCAAAATCTGCTATCAGCGGCGTCAGCGTGTGGGCGGCGGCGGCGCGCCAATCCTCAGACAGGCAACCCAGCAGGGGCACGATTTCCTGGCTGAACCCCGCCCTACGCAGAGCAACCCCTTCATCAACCGTGCCCACGGCAAACCGCCTCGCCCCTGCTTGGGCCAATGCCCGCGCCACAGGCAAAAGCCCATGCCCGTATGCGTCGCTCTTGATAACCGGCATCAGCGCACCCGGCTGCGCCACGCGCTCCAGTCGCGCAAAATTACGCTGTAATGCGGCAAGATCAATATGGCACCTGGAGGGCGTAACCGTGCCGGCGCTCATTCCATAATCACAGCCTTTTTGATGATCACCGGCTCCACCGGCACATCGCTGTAGTGTCTTTTGCGCTCGGTGCGCACAAGCGCTATTCTGTCCACAACATCCTGTCCGCTAATTACCTTGCCGAAGACTGCATAGCCCCAGTCCTGAGGTGTCTTGCCCCTGAAATCCAGGAAAGCGTTGTTGCTGACATTGATAAAAAATTGCGCCGTTGCCGAGTGCGGCTCATCGGTACGCGCCATGGCTATGGTGTATTTTTGGTTTTTAAGACCGTTGTCCGCTTCATTGTGTATGGGCGGTCGGGTGGGCTTTTCCTTCATCTCGGGCGTAAAACCGCCGCCCTGAATCATAAAGCCCTTAATGACGCGATGAAAGATGGTATTGTCGTAGTGCCCGGATTTGACATACTGGATGAAGTTGGAATCGGTATTGGTGGCCTTGCGGGAATCCAGGCGCACCACAATGTCCCCAAGGCTGGTTACCAGCTTTACCGTGTGTTCTTTTTCCGACGCGGCGAACGTGTTGCCGAATATTGCCGGCACAAGCATCAGGGTGAGCGTCGCTGAAAGGAACAGGCGAAAGAGGTTGGCGATCATGGACAAACTCCGTAGGACGGATTTGAAAATCCGTATTGTGAAAAGACTGATGCTGTGTTCATCTGTCGGCAAGCGCGGCTGTAATCCGCGCTTCGGCGGCCAGTTTCCCGCCCACCAAGGCGCGGGCGTCCATCTTGCAGAGGTTGAGTTTTTTATGTATGTTGTCGCATTCTAGGTCCAGGCGGTCGCCCGGCACAACCTGACGGCGAAACTTTACGCCGTCAAGTCCGGTAAACAAAAACAGCTTGTCACCCGGAAGGTTTTCCATGTCCGCCAAGGCCAGCAGGGCGCCGGCCTGAGCAAGGGCTTCCAGAACAAGAACGCCGGGCAGTATGGGTCGGCCGGGGAAATGCCCCTGAAAAAAAGGCTCGTTGACAGTGACGTTTTTGTACGCCCGGATACTGAAGCCGGGCGTACATTCCACAACCCTGTCAACCAGTAAAAAAGGGTAGCGGTGCGGCAACAGCCCTAATATGTGCTGTATGTCCATACTGTGTCGCATACTCCAAAAACATCGCGCGCTATTTTTTGTCGGACTTTCTCTCGTCCTGCGGTTTTTCAGCGTCTTTTTTCTTGTACAGCCTGTTCACTTCCGTCAGCACATCCTCAGTCAAATCCATGGGCTTGTCTGCATACAGCACGCCGCCGGCGGTCACGTCCACTATAAAGTTGAAGCCCTTTGCCTGGGCAATCTCAGCGGATGCGGAAAAGGCAAGGGTCATCATCTCCTGGCGCAGCTTGATTTCTTCCTGTTCCACCTGGCGCAGGAAGTTGCGGGTTTTTTGATCCAGGGCCTGCTTGGCGCGGATGAAATCCAGCTTTTTTTCTTCACTGGTTTTTGCGCTCTTCAGCGACTCGGCCTTCTTTTTCAAATCTTCGCCCTGCTTTTCCAAGGTCTGGCGTTCCTTGCCGAATTTGGATTCCATCTGTTTTCTGGCGGCCTGTGCCGGGTCGCTTCTTGTGGCGACATCCTGCATGTCAACCACGCCTATTTTGACTGTCGGAACGGCGCTGTCAGCGGCCAGAGCGGCGTTTGCCATAAAAAAGCATACCGCAAGGGCGGTCGGTATCATGATGCGCATGGGTTGTTCTCCTTAAGAACGAAATATTTTATTAAAATTTTCGGCGCGTAATTTGCGCGGCACTTGCAATCACTTATCACCGTGACCGTCAAACGTCAAGAAGTTCTCCGCAATTCCGTCATCAAGACGATTTTTATAAGTAAAGATGCCTTCCGCTTCCCAAAGCACACACGGCATATGCATTTTGATGCCAATTTGGAAAAACACTGGCGATTTTTTGCCATGAAGGGCAAAGTCAGTTCAGGTAGCGCGGTTTCAGCGCCGCCTGTCATATAAAATTCGGCACAGGATATGCGAATCATAGCGGGAACATTAGGCGGACGCAAACTTAAAACCGTGGCATGCGAAGGCTTTCGTCCGGCCATGGGCAAAACACGCGAAGCGTTGTTTTCCATGCTTGCCGCGCGCGGCGTGGACTGGCAATCTGTCCGCGTGCTTGACCTGTTCGCGGGCAGCGGCAGTTTGGCTTTTGAAGCTCTCAGTCGCGGCGCGCCGTACGCGTTGCTGGTGGAAAACGCCCATGCGGCTGTAAAATGCCTGCAAGAAAATATTCAGGCCCTCGGTCTTGAATCCCGGACGCGCGTTGTCGATAAAGACGTGCAGGCCTTTTTGCGGCAACAGCCCGGCCTGCCCTTTGATCTTGTCTTCATTGATCCGCCCTACGGCAAAAATTTGACAAAATCCGCGTTGTGCACGCTTGTAAAAAACAACTGGCTGTCTTTACAGGCTTTTGTCTCAGCGGAAGTAGAAAAAAACGCCGCCTTCACACCGCCCCCTCTCCTTACCCTGCAAACCGACCGGCTTTTCGGCCAGACACGCGTATGTATCTGGACAGTTTAAAAACAGCGGGCTGTTGCCATCAGCGTCCGCCTGTCGTAATGTGGCTTTGAGGTCTTTTATGAAAAAGACACACTACCGGGGAGTTGCATGAACGAGTTTCGGGCGGATCTCCATATCCATTCGCGGTATTCACGCGCCACGAGCAAAAAGCTGACCTCCGCTCTCCTTGCGGCTTGGGCGCGGGTCAAGGGGCTGCATGTGCTCGGCACTGGGGACATCACGCACGGAGCATGGCGCAAGGAACTGCAAGACACCCTGATCTTTGACGAGGCCAGCGGTTTGTACCGGCTTGCCGATACCCGGGCCGCGGACGCGGCCTTGCCGGAATATGTCGAAAAAACAGAGGATGCTGCAAGCCCGTTCTTCATGCTTCAGGGGGAAATCAGTTCCATTTACAAACGCGCGGGCGCGGTGCGCAAAGTTCATAATCTGGTATATCTGCCGAACTTTGAGGCTGCGGAAAAACTCAGTTGCAAACTCGCCCAGGCCGGCAATCTGGAATCCGACGGGCGTCCCATTCTTGGGCTTGATTCGCGCAACCTGCTGGAGATTGTGCTGGAAACGGATCCGCGCGCTTTTCTTATTCCCGCGCATATCTGGACGCCGTGGTTTTCTCTGTTTGGGTCAAAGTCGGGATTTGACGACATTCGTGAATGCTTTGACGATCTTTCTCAGGAAATTTTCGCTCTGGAGACCGGCCTTTCTTCTGATCCGGCGATGAACCGCCTGCTGACCGCTCTGGACGGTTATGCACTTGTGTCCAATTCCGACGCCCATTCGGGAGAAAATCTCGGGCGCGAGGCAAACCTTTTTTCCGGCCGGATTTCGTACGACGGGATACACCGTTCGCTTAAAGGGCTTCCTTCGGACACAGCCTTTGACGGCACCCTTGAATTTTATCCTGAAGAAGGCAAATATCATCTTGACGGGCACAGAAAATGCAATGTCGTCTTAAACCCGCCGGAAACACGATCTCTTGGGGGCATTTGTCCGGTGTGCGGAAAACCCCTTACGGTGGGCGTGCTCTCCCGCGTGCGGGAACTCGCTGACAGGCGGGAACCTGTCTATACCCGTGTTGCGGATGGGAAAGGCTTTTCCTCCCTCATTCCCCTTGCGGAGATTATTGCCGAAATTTTTTCCTGCGGCGCCAAAACACAAAAGGTTTACGCCGCGCACGCGAGCGCTGTGAAGAAGTTCGGTTCAGAACTGGATGTGTTGCAGTCCGTGCCAGTTGCGGACATTGCCCGATTTATGCCGCCGCTTGGAGAAGGAATAGCCCGCATGCGCAAGGGGCAGGTTATCCGTGAAGGCGGCTATGACGGAGAATATGGCGTGATTCGTTTGTTTTCGGAAAAAGAGAAACGCGCGTTCCGTTACGGCGGCCCGGGAAGCTTTCTCGCGGGCATACCGGATAATATGCCCGCCCCAACCATGCCCGCTGTCATGCCTGCTCCTGCGAAACCCGGGGCGGCGCCGCAAAAAGAGCGTTACAGATTGAACGATGCCCAGACAAAAGCCGTGCGTGCAGGGCCATGGCCGGTGCTGGTGCTCGCAGGCCCGGGCACAGGGAAAACGCGTACTCTGGTTGAGCGGACAGCGCGTTTGCTTGCGGAAGGCGTCAACCCGCGGCATATCTTGGCTGTTACGTTCACTCGTCGCGCGGCCAAGGAGATGCACGAACGCCTTGCGTCCATGCTCGGGAACGATTCGCAGGAATTCGTGCCGCGTTCGGACACCCTGCACGCGCTTGCCTTTGAGGTCTGGCAGCGTGTCCACGGCGTTCCCCCGACGCTTCTGAATGAAGAATCCGCCGGCAGGGTGTTTGCCGAAGCAAACATAACCGTCCCGACGGCTGCGGTGCGTGAGGCATGGGAAAGCCTTTCTCTCATCAGGGAAAAACAGGAAACGCCCCAAGGCGATCTCGCGCGTATGCGCGTGGCCTATGCGCGGCGCAAAACCGCCTGGAATCTCGCGGATTACACAGATCTGCTCGAATTCTGGCTCCAGCGGATACAGACCGGCCTTTTCACCCCACCCTGGACAGAAATTCTGGCGGATGAAATACAGGATTTTTCAACCCTTCAGTTAAGCCTTGTTAGAGCACTGCTGCCCAAGGACGGCAAGGGATTTTTCGGTATAGGAGATCCTGACCAGAGCATTTACGCTTTTCGCGGCGCGTGCGCGGACGCGCGGGCATTTCTGCAATCCGCCTGGCCGACGATGGAAAGTATGCCCTTGTGGGAAAACTACCGTTCCCGCCAAGACATCCTGCATACCGCATCCACGCTGCTGGGGCGGAAATCCGCTTGCGGGCCTCTGGTTGCGGCGTACCGGCGTTTGTCTGAAGATGCGGAAGGCATCCCGCATATCCATCTGTTTGAAGCGCCCACAGCGGAAGCGGAGATCGCATGGATTGCGGCGCGTGTGAGCGCGCTTGTCGGTGGGGGCAGCCTCACTCTGCGCGATAAGGTGCGAAAAACAGATCTGTTTTTGCCGGAGGCGGGAACGCACAGTCCCGGCGACATTGCCGTTCTGGTGCGGATGCGCGTTCTTGCACCCGCATTGCAAAAGGCTTTGGCGCGCGCCGGAATCCCTGTTGCCGCACCGGAAACGGACGGCTTCTGGGCGGACGAGCGCGCGGCCCGTATACTCCGTGAGGCGGGGCGCATGCTCGGCATTTGCGACAGTCGTGAAGAGGATAAGCTGCCCATCTCCGACGCTGTTCTTGCCCAGGGTCCCGAGTCTATCGCGGCGCATTTTGACAGGACGGAATGTTTCGACGCGCTGTTCCGCTCTTCTTCGGCATTCAAGGCGTTGACGCGCGCGTATAAAGAACACGGGGGTTGGCAGGAAGTCATCAACTGGGTCAGCTTGCAGACGGAACTGGAACTTGTGAAAAGCAAAAGCGAACGGGTGCAGATCATGAGCCTTCATGCGGCCAAAGGGCTGGAATTCAGGTCTGTGTTTTTGCCCGCTCTGGAGGACGGCATCCTTCCCTATGCCGGATCCGCCGCCCTGACATGCCGGACAAAAAACGACCCGCCGAATCCGGATGAAGAAAGACGGCTTATGTATGTTGGCCTGACACGGGCAAGGGAGAATCTTTTCCTTTCTTTTGCCGGCAGCCGCAAGATTTTCGGCAGGGAAACGCGCCTCAGGCCATCGCGCTTTCTTGCCGACTTGCCGACGGACACCGTCAGGCGCTCCGCTCTGCTTGTCGGAAAAAAACGGGCGGAAACCCACCTGCCCCTGTTTTGAACAGATTTTGCAGGATAGCATATGTTTTTTTCGGAGTAAAGAACAGATAAAAAATTTTGCCACCTCAGCAAAGGATTTTTCCATGCCGCCCCCTCAAACAACAGCCCGTGACCTCCTCTGGGTTGCGGTGGGCGATATTCACGAGGATACCGCTCTTTTTTCCCGTATTCCGGAACTGGCCGAGGCCGGCGGGATCATTGTTACCGGCGATTTGACAAACGTCGGCGGTATCGCGGAGGCTGAAGCGGTGTTGAACTCCTTGCGCGCTTGCGGCGTTCCCGTTTTTGCGCAAATAGGCAATATGGATAAACCTGAGGTGGACGCATGGCTGAGTGGGCAGGGCATAAACCTGCACACGCATGTCCGTGAACTGACGCCGGAAATACTCATGTTTGGCGTAGGAGGGTCCACGATCACGCCGTTTAACACGCCCAGCGAATTTCCGGAATCCGCCTACACGACATGGCTTGACGCCTGCCGGCAACGCGCTCGCGCATATCGGCACACAGTGCTTGTGTCGCACAATCCGCCAAAGGACACGGCCTGTGACGCCCTGCCGAACGGCGCGCATGTCGGCTCCACAGCCGTACGGGAATTTATCGAAAAAACTCAGCCGGACATATGCCTTTGCGGGCACATTCACGAAGGCAGGTCTGAAGACCGCATCGGGCGCACCGTTATCGTCAATCCCGGACCGCTTGTCATGGGCGGCTATGTGGCGGTGTGCATGAGGGCGGGCGAACTCTCCGCGCGCTTATGCGTGATGAAGGCATAACGCCGCCGTGCCGCAACGCCGGAATGTTGACCCCGTACGCCTGCGTCAGCGCATGGTAGAACAGCTTGAGGCGCATGGCATCAGTAATCCCTTGGTGCTTGCGGCAATGGCCTCTGTACCGAGGCATCTTTTTGTGCAGGACGCCCTGCGCGCCCAGGCCTACGAAGACACCCCCCTGCCCTTGGGCTACGGGCAAACCATATCCCAGCCTTATATTGTGGCCGTCATGAGCGAAGCGCTTGAGGTCGCGCCGGGCATGCGGGTGCTTGAAATCGGCACAGGTTCCGGCTACCAGGCCGCCGTTCTCGCAACGATGGGCTGCACGGTGTTCACGATTGAACGCCTGCGCGAACTCTATCAACCGGCAACCGCTCTTTTGCGGCAACTGAACTTTCACGACATCCACACGCTGCGCCGCGACGGCACATTGGGCCTGCCTGAAACCGCCCCTTTTGAACGCATTATTGTGACCGCCGGCGGCCCGGTCATCCCGCCCCCGCTGACAGAGCAGCTTGACGAAAACGGCCTGTTGCTCATGCCCGTCGGCGCGCAACAGCGCGCGCAAACACTGGTACGCGTGCGAAAAACCCGGGGATGTACACTACAGGAAGACCTTGGCGGCGTTGTTTTTGTTGATTTGATAGGCAATCACGGATGGCAGCGTTCTCCTTGAAAATGCCTATATTTCTCTTTGCCCTCATGTTTTTTTGTGCTAATAAGTTTTAAAAATAGTGAACAAATCGCCAACGAGAGAAAAAATGTTCAATCTTGCGAATAAAATCACTTTATTACGAATTCTTATGGTTCCCTTTGTCATTGCGCTGCTCTATTTTGAAAGCCCCCTTACTTGTGTGCTGGCGGCTTTGGCCTTCATTTTCGCCTCCCTCACCGACTGGGCGGACGGCTATATTGCCCGTCGCGAGAACATGGTGACCAGTATGGGGAAATTTTTGGACCCGCTGGCCGATAAAGTGCTTATCTGTTCAGTGCTGATCATGTTTGTCAAGCTTGACTGGGCGCCGGCATGGGTAGTAATTTTAACGGTTTGCCGCGAACTTGTGGTGACAGGGTTGCGCGCGATGGCTATTGATGAAAATATTGTGCTGGCCGCCGACAATCTCGGCAAACTCAAGACGGTTCTGCAAATATTTGCCATTGTCCCGTTGATGCTGCATTATCCGTATTTCGGCATAACACTCTGGCCTGTGGGAGAATACCTGCTCTATGTCGCGCTTATTCTGGCCATTTTTTCCGGTGTCAATTACAGTTATGATTTTTACCGTCTTGCTTGTCGCAAGCAGCAGGCAAAGAACAACGTATGAGCACATTGCAAATTCGCCTCAAAAATTGTATCCAGACGATTCTGGAATTTGAGACAGAGCTGAATTCCGGCATCTGGAGGCGGCATTTCAATGAAGAATTTTCAATACTCAAAGATTATCTGCAACGCATAGATTTAATTGAACTGGTTGAAGACGATGTTCGTCGTCTTGAGGCCGCTACCGACAGCTTTTTGTCGGAACTCAGGCCCTCATCCCACAAGGAAGGGGCACAACAAAAAAGACTGTTGCAGTAGCAGTAATTGTTATGTTTTGGCGTGTTTTTCTGCTTGTAGCCTTGGGCATTGTTGCGGTTGTGTTGTTCAGCCGTATGGTCTGGGGGCCCACAGGGCTTCTGGAATATCGCGCACTCAAACAACAGCATACTGAAATAAAACAAAAAATTTCCGATCTTGATGCCCGGAATCTTGCATTGAGCCGTGAAATTCGCCTCATGCAGTCAGACAACCAGTATATGGAAAAAATGATCCGGCAGCGTTTGCACTATGTTCGAGACAATGAAGTATTATACCTCTTTGAAAATTCATCCGGAATTAACTCAGGAGCCACAAACGATGACAGAAAAAATTGAATGGTACAAAGAGGTTCTTGAACTGGAACCCAATTCCAAGATTTTTTTTCCGCTGGCGCGCCTGCTTTCTGAAGTTCAACGTATTGACGAGGCTCTGGATATTCTGGAACAGGGGCTTGAAAGGCATCCTGAATTTCTGGAGGCGCGTCTTTTTTTTATAGAACTGCTCTATAAAACGGAGCGCCGCACCGTATGCACAGCCCAGATTGCCAAACTCAGCAAGATGTTTGCCGCCTATGCGGGTTTTTGGCAGGCGTGGGGTGCCAGCCTGAACATCGCGGGCGATGCCCCGGACACTGCCTTTGCCCTGCGATTTCTCTCCGCCTGGTTTACGAACAGCACGATATCAATCCATGACGTGCTGGACAGGGGGCTGGCCTCCCTGCTGGACGAGAAGCAGGCGCAAAATTCCCAGCAATCCGTTGTTAAACATTCGGACATGCCGCCTTTCGCCGAACCGATGTCGAACCCCACCGAGTCAGAACCCGTCGAAGAACAGTTTTCCCTGCGTACCCGCTCAATGGCCGACGTGCTGGCAGAGCAGGGCGACATACAGGGAGCGCTGGATATCTATCATGAATTGTTGGCCGGGGCGTCAAACTTTGGAGAAAGCGAAGATTTGCAACATCGCATAACCACATTGAGCGTATTGCTCGCCAACGCCCCTGCAGCTGATCTGTCGGAAAGTCTGACTGCACAGCCAGAATCTTCATCGGGCAAGGACAAACTTATCAGCATGCTTGAAGCGTTGGCCGAACGTGTTGAAGCCAGAGCGCAAAGCTGATAGGCTGGAAAGCGCGCGCCGGCGATGAAAAATAAAGAACAGGAATTTGCCCAACTATATGCGCTGCGTGCATAAATGACAGGAGTTCAGTGTGCTAAATTTGTTACGTTGTTTTCTGCCCTTGGCGGCGCTTGCCCTGACAGTCGGCTGCAGCGCGTATCAACCCACAAAAAATGTCTGGAAATCGGCCAGGGGTTTCTGGAACGTCTATGTCAGTCCGCCTGTTGAAGTAGACTATCAGGAAAAAAGTGATCTTTCTCCACAGGCGCTTGCGCTGACAAACAGTATGCTGGGCATAGATCTTGAGCTGGAACGTCTGGAACGCGTCATGCTTAATGCGGACAAACCGCCGACCCGCGCATGGGTTGCGGATTTTATGAAAAAATTTCCCTGGATCAGCGGTTTTGCCGGCGTCAAATACGACGGCACGATTTTGGGACAGATGCCGGCTTCCCCGCTCAAGCAACTGGATTTCATCCCGTTGCTCTATGAAGATAAAAAACAGAACAGCCGCGCTTTGCGCGGCGATGTGCAAAATACGCTTCTTGGGCCGGAAGTTCTGCTTGCGATTCCGCTCTACGACAGCGTGGATTTTTTGGGCATTATGCTGTCCCATTTTGACATGCGGACGCTGATGCAGTATTCGGTGGACCCGCAAAGTCTTGTTGTGCTTTCTCCGCAGGCGTTGCTCTGGACGGGAAAGTATGATTTTGCCGCCACGCCTCTGGCGGGCGTCAACTGGGAAGATGTGGTTTCCAAAAATTCCTCAGGCGTTTGCAAAAACGCAACCGGCTCTTTTTACTATATAGTGCGCTATCTCGGGAATTTGCCGCTTGTCTTCGCCGTTGCCGAATCGGGCGCCTTTGCCGAGGGCGACGGCGATGTGAGCAAGGGGATCACGTTTTTCCCCAAGGAACGCGAAAAGCTTCCGCCCCCACAACCGGAAAGAAAAAATAAAGACACGCCTCCGGAGGGACAACAGGTTGATCTGCTCGCCGGACAGGCTGCCGACGGCGCAAAGGATATTCAGCCCGGCAACAGTGAAAGTGTCCTGCTGAAGAAAACCCCGTCCGGCGGGAAAAGCCGTGTGCAAGAATAACATAATGACGCGCATGAGTATAGGGTTGTTCAGCGCAAAGTCAGTTGTGCTATTTTCATCCGGGAGGCTCTCATGGCCGATATCACTGTTACAGAATACCTTCTGCTGCATCAGAAACAGTCTCCCCACGCTACGGGACAATTTACGGGCTTGCTCTATGATCTTATCCTTTCAGGCAAAACGATTGCCCGTCGTATAACAAAGGCCGGGTTGCTCGACATTCTCGGCGGCACCGGCGAAGTGAACGTGCAGGGCGAAGATGTTCAGAAACTGGATGAAATAGCAAACCGGATCATGATATACCGCATGGAGCGTTGTGGAGCGCTGTGCGCCATGAGTTCGGAAGAAGAGCCTGAGCTTATCCGCGTTCGGCCGGAATTTCCGCATGGCGACTATATTCTTGTGTTTGACCCGTTGGACGGCTCGTCAAATATTGACGCCAACATCAATGTGGGCACAATTTTTTCCATTTTACGTCGTCCGGACGGTAACAGGGGTGAGGTCGCCCTAGAAGAAGTGCTCCAGCAGGGGGTCAGGCAGGTGGCTGCCGGGTACATACTGTATGGTCCCGCAACGATGCTTGTGTTCAGCACAGGCCAGGGAGTGCACGGCTTCACGCTGGATCCCGGCGTTGGCGAATTTTTGCTCTCCCATCCGGACATGCGCATACCACAGCAGGGGCATGTCTATTCCGTCAATGAGGGCAACTGGAAAAACTGGAGCGCGGCTACCCGGGACGTGATCGACTGGTTCCACAACTGTCCGTCGCCCACGGGAAGCCCCTATTCCTCGCGGTATGTGGGTTCGCTTGTGGCCGATTTTCACCGCACCCTCATCTATGGCGGAATCTATATGTACCCGCCTGACGCAAAAAAACCCGACGGAAAGCTGCGTCTGCTCTGTGAGGCCTCGCCGCTGGCCTTTCTGGCGGAACAGGCCGGCGGCAAAGCAAGCGACGGCATGGGGCGCATTCTTGAACGCAAGCCGGACAAACTGCACGCTCGTATGCCGCTGTTTATCGGCTCAGCCGACGATGTGACAGCCGTTGAAACTATCTATGCCAAACACGCGTGATCTGCCTCGGCATTGAAACTTCCTGCGACGAAACAGCCCTTGCGGTTATTGAGGACGGGCGCGTGGCAGGTTCTGTTCTGGCAAGCCAGACGAATCTGCACGCGCTCTTTGGCGGCGTTGTGCCCGAGCTTGCCTCACGCGAACACTGCCGGTATATCGGGCCGCTGTTTGACGAACTCATGCGGCGCTGTTGCCTTAGGCCGGCGGACATCACGTATGTGGCCGTTGCGCGCGGTCCCGGTCTTCTGGGGAGTCTGTTGGTCGGCGTGGCTTTTGCCAAAGCCCTGGCCTTGGGGCTTGACTGCAAATTCATCGGCGTCAATCATCTGCATGCCCATCTGCTGGTCAATGGACTTGCCCACAAACTGTCGTTTCCCGCGCTGGGGCTGCTTGTTTCCGGCGGACACACGCATCTGTATCATATACACTCTCCCCAATTTTTCACACAGTTGGGGCGAACGCTGGACGATGCGGCGGGCGAGGCTTTTGACAAGGTGGGCAAACTTCTTGGGTTCCCCTATCCCAGCGGACATTTGATAGACGCGCTGGGCAGGGAGGGCGTGGCGGATCCTACGCTTTTTCCGCGCCCCTATCTTGACAACGACAATCTGGATTTCAGCTTCAGCGGCTTAAAGACCGCTGTGGCCGCCCATCTTGGCAGCCGGCGCTTGCCAGACAAGACGGATGACGACCTGAAAAAATGTTGCGCGTCATTCAATCTGGCGGTTGTTGACACGTTGTGCGTCAAGGTGGAGCGGGCGCTTGACCGGCGCCCGTCTTTGCGCGTCCTGTTGCTGGCCGGCGGCGTGGCGTCAAATTTCCTGCTGCGCGAACGCATGACGGCGCTTATGGGCAAACGCGGGGGCAAGACGCTTGTGCCGCCCCCGGATCTGTGCACCGACAATGCCGTCATGATAGCCTACGCCGGATGGCTTTTATACAGCAACCGCTACTATCATTCCTTGGATATGGAAACCATACCGCGCGGGCGTGTCATCCCTGATGACATGCTATCTATCTCATCAAAATAAAAGCAAAATTTATTTTTTAGGCGTTTTTGCCGCAGGTCGCGCGTCGCCGCCGGGCGCGTCAGGAACAACCGCTGGGGCCGTTTCTTCAACCGTCGGCTTGAACGTAATCGTGAGTTTGTTTACCTGCTCAATAATTTCCGCCGTCACGTCAACAGCGGTGTTGTAAGAGGCAGTCATTTCCACGTTGATGACGATATCATAGCCATTTTGTTCGCGGCACTGGTTGATGACGCGCTGAATGGCGTCATTCAGCAGATTTATCACGTTCTGCTGTTCTGTCTGCATACGCTGCTGGGCGGTCATGTAGACGCTCTGCAGCTCTTTCTGGGTGGATTCGTCGTTAGGTTTTTTTGCCAGACGTTCCTGAATTGCATTGATTTTTTCCTGCATGTCGGTATGCAGGCTTTCTAGGAATTTCACGCCAGCCTTTGCCGGTTCGCTGTCACGCATTATACGGTTCATATCCACAACCACTATTTTAGGGGCGTTGCCGGACTGCTGGCAGGCAGGCAACGCAAGGAGAAGCAGTAAAATCAGCGGCAAATAAAGGCGGGTTTGCATAGTGTTGTCCTTATAAAATACTGTTATGGTGAATATCATGACATAAAGAATTAGCTTAATCTTTTTCAATAACATGTTCAACAGTTTTTTGCGGATAAAATCTTCAGAACGCGCCAAAATTCCGTTCTTGCGTTTCGAGGGGGCTGCGTAGTAGGGTAGCCCGATGAAAACAAAATTTATCTTTGTGACCGGCGGCGTATTGTCCTCGTTGGGCAAGGGGCTTGCTTCCGCATCGCTGGGCGCGCTTTTGCAGACGCGTTCGCTTTCCGTCACCATTCAGAAGCTGGATCCCTATATAAATGTTGACCCGGGAACAATGAATCCGTTTCAGCACGGCGAAGTCTTTGTCACGGATGACGGGGCGGAAACGGATCTTGATCTGGGGCATTACGAACGCTATCTCAACGCGCCCATGTCGCACAAAAACAACACAACCTCCGGTGCGGTGTACAATAGTGTTATCGCCAAGGAGAGGCGCGGGGATTATCTTGGCGCGACCGTGCAGGTGATTCCCCACATTACGGACGAGATCAAGAGCCGTGTGCTCTCCTTGGCCGAAGGTGAGAATGCGCCGGATGTGGCGATTATAGAAATAGGCGGCACTGTGGGCGACATTGAGGGGTTGCCCTTTCTGGAGGCCATCCGCCAGTTGCGTTCGGACCTGGGGCGCGACAACTGCCTGAACATTCACCTGACGCTTGTGCCCTATCTGCGCACTGCCGGCGAGCACAAGACAAAACCCACCCAGCACAGCGTCAAGGAACTGCTCTCTATCGGCATTCAGCCGGATATCATTCTCTGCCGCTGTGAGCAAAGCATCCCGCAGGAAATGCGGCGCAAGATCGCCCTGTTCTGCAATGTGGATCAGGACGCGGTCTTTTCCTCTGTGGATGTGAATAATATCTATGAAGTGCCCCTGAAATTTTACGAAGAGGGCTTTGATCAAAAAGTAGCCATCATGCTGCGGCTGCCGGCGCACAACTCCCGCCTGGAAGCGTGGGAAAAGTTTGTGCGCGACTGCGCGAATCCGCGCGGCTCCGTCACTGTCGCCATTGTGGGCAAGTATGTGGATCTGAAAGAAGCCTACAAAAGCCTGCACGAAGCCCTACAGCACGGCGGCGCCGCCAACAGGGTGGCAGTGGATCTGCGCTACGTCAATTCTGAAACGGTGGATTCCACCAATGTTGACACGATTTTTGCCGGTTGTGACGGAATTCTGGTGCCCGGCGGTTTCGGCTACCGCGGTGTGGAAGGCAAGATTACGGCCATTCGCTATGCCCGTGAAAACAGCGTGCCGTTTTTTGGAATCTGCTTGGGCATGCAGTGCGCGGTGATAGAGTTTGCGCGTAACGCCGCTGGACTGGACGGGGCGAATTCCGAAGAATTTGACCAGTTTTCCGCGCACAAGGTCATTTATTTAATGACAGAATGGTTTGATTTTCGCACAAAGCATGTGGAAAAGCGCGATGCGGCCAGCGACAAGGGCGGCACAATGCGCCTGGGCGCGTACCCCTGCAAAATTCTGTCCGGCACGCGGGCTGCCGAAGCCTATGTCAAGCCGCTTGTGGAAGAACGCCACCGTCACAGGTATGAATTTAATAACGATTTTCGGGAACTGCTGGCGCAAAAGGGCATGGTGTTCAGCGGCACATCTCCGGACGATTCGTTGGTGGAAATTATGGAACTGCCCGGCCATCCGTGGTTTTTGGGCTGTCAGTTCCATCCTGAATTCAAGTCCCGCCCGATGGATGCGCATCCTCTGTTCCGTGAGTTTATCCGGGCGGCGGACAAGCGCGCAAAAAAAGGCTGAGTTGTTGAAATTCCGCCGGCGACAGCGATTCCGGACGGCGTGAGGGGCAAATGTCCAATGCCTCCAATGCCGTTGCCGGTAAATCCGCGCGGCGAAAAATCCCGCCAAGCTGTTTGCGTCTTTGCTGAAAACAGATGCGCAGCAGCTGCGACAGCGCCTTTGGGTGTTCCGGTTGTTCGCACTGCGGCAGCGGTTCAAAAGAAACAACGGCGGAATCTACCTCCGGGGGCGGAGTAAACGCCGAACGCTTTACTATAAATTCAAAATGTGGTTTTGCAAAATTCTGCACCCAGACGGAGAGCGCCCCATACGCCTTTTTTCCCGAACATGCTGTCAGGCGTTCCCCAACTTCTTTTTGTACCATAAAAACAGCCCGCGTAAGCCCAACGGCTTGTGAAACGCAGTCCCAAATCAGCGCCGAGGCAATATTGTAGGGCAGATTGCCGACGATTTTGCAGGGAAAATCCAGGCGTTGCCAGGCAATGTGCAGCGCGTCCATAAGCACGGATTGCGTGTGCAGCCCCGACCGATGCAATCTTGCCCAGTGCCTGTCTTTTTCAATCAACACCAGCGAGGCGTGCGGCAGCGTCTCCAGCGCGCGAGTCAGAGCGCCAGGGCCGGGACCTATTTCAAGGATGCGGTCTGCGGGCGATGGCTGGAGAAGGGCGGCAATGCGTTCACAGATGGCTGCGCTACGCAGAAAATGCTGCCCAAGGCTTTTTTTTGCGCGGTGGGAATGGGCGGTGTCTGGCATGAGCGGCTAGGGCAAATCAAATGTGGCGGCGCCGTCGTGCACTTCGCCCATGCGGTGTATCTTGCTGCTGTAAAAGAGCATACGCTCGGAAAGCGTGATTTTTCCGGCGTCAATATGGGCAATGATTCCAATGTTGCGTATGTTCCGAATATTTTGCATGTTACGGCAAAGCCGATCTGTGTTTTGAAATGGCGCGTTTGTGTTTACGGGCGTAAATAAGACGTGATAAGCGCATCGTATCGCGATGTTGCCTCAAAGACGCGTGAGGCCATAGTCTGCCGGAATTTCAGTCCCGCAGTCATGTTGTTTTTTTGCAGTTCTTCCATAGCCGTCTGGTACCATTGGGGGGAGGGCAGCACAAGGACGCTGTGAAAATTTTTGGCTGCCGCGCGCAACATGCAGGGGCCGCCGATGTCGATTGCTTCCACAGCGTCTTCTAGGGAAAGTTTGCGTTCCACAGCACCGACAAAGTCGTAAAGATTGACGCAGATAAGGTCAAAGGCATGTATGTTTTGTTCATCAAGTGTTTGCAACTGCGAGGGATCGTCCTTGTTTGCAAGAATTCCGGCATGAATGGCGGGATGCAGAGTTTTGACCCGTCCGTCCAGAATTTCCGGAAAGCCCGTCACGGCGCTGACGGATGTTACCTGTATCCCTGCGGATTCGAGTGTTTTTTGCGTGCCGCCGGTGGAAACTATCCTGACAGCGTTGTCGGCGAGAAAAGCCGCAAACTCTATAAGGCCGCTTTTGTCCGTGACGCTCAACAGCGCGCGCTGTATGGGCAAGTGCTGCATGCAGGCTACCTCCGAAGCGAGATGTCTTTCCCTGCATACCTGAAAATGGCCGGCATCGCAATACCGGAGTTTCGACATAACAGGATTTAAGCGCAAAAATCAATCAGTTGCATATTTTTGCAGGATATGGCATAGTTTTTGAAACAAGTTTTCTACGGCAGACGCGCAATCCATTGTAACAACTTGCTATATTTTATACTGTAGACCCCCCCTATGGCACTGGAACTCCGACAGCAATTAAAACTTGCGCAGCAGCTGATAATGACGCCGCAGTTGCAGCAGGCCATCAAACTTCTACAACTTTCACGCATTGAGCTTTTGGAAACCGTGCAGCAGGAACTTTTGGAAAACCCTTTTCTTGAAGAGGCGGATTATGAGGACAAAGCCTTGGAGATGGAAGATGAGCGCAAACAAAGCCAGGATGATGACGCCTACGGAACGGAGCTGACGAGCAATGCGGACTGGGAAGACTATCTCGGTGAATTCGCCAGCACCCCCAGACTTTCGCAATCCCGTGAGTTTGAAGCTCTTGAAGAAATTTCCTCCCTTGAAGCGCGGTATACCGCAAAGCCC
Source organism: Candidatus Desulfovibrio kirbyi (assembly GCA_013374015.1). GTDB lineage: Bacteria > Desulfobacterota > Desulfovibrionia > Desulfovibrionales > Desulfovibrionaceae > Desulfovibrio > Desulfovibrio kirbyi. The sequence goes on along the minus strand of BLLL01000006.1, from coordinate 63,169 downwards.
ACTCTGGAAGGACACCTGCTCTGGCAGTTGCGCCTGTCAACGCTCACTGAGACCCAGCAGGCGATTGGCGAAGTTATTATCGGCAATCTTGCGTCTTCGGGATATCTGAGCGCGACAGTGGAGGAGATTGCCGAAATGTGCCGGGCAACGCCTGCTGAAACGCTCAGTGTTCTTGATCGGGTGCAGCGGTTTGACCCTGTGGGAGTGGCAGCGCGCAACGCCAGTGAATGTCTTTTGATTCAAGTGAAGAATCTGCATTATGACAGAGACAGCATACTGGTTGAGCTTATCCAGTCACATCTTGAAGATATGGAAGCAAAGCGTTACAAACCCTTATTGCGTAAATTTAATTTCACAATGGAGGAACTCAAGGAGTATATGGATATTATCCAAAACCTTGAACCGCTGCCCGGTGCGAGTTTCGGCGGCGGTGAACCAACATTTGTCAGTCCGGATATTTTTGTATACAATGTTGACGGCGAGTTTATTATTCTGTTGAATGACGATTCGCTGCCACAATTGCGACTGTCCGATTCTTGCAAAATGAACACCAAGGACGCCTCTGAGCAGGACAGGGAATACTGTGCGGAGAAAAGACGCTCGGCCTCATGGCTTATCAAGGCCATGCACCAGCGCAATCGCACACTCTATAAAGTTGCCGAAAGCATTGTCCGTCAGCAAAAGGCTTTTTTTGACGAGGGTATTACCAAACTTATGCCGCTCATTCTTAAAGATATTGCCGACGACATAGACATGCACGAATCAACAGTCAGCCGTATTACCACCAACAAATATATGGCAACGCCCCACGGTATTTTTGAATTGAAATTTTTTTTCAACAGCGGGTTGGAATTGGACAACGGCACACAGCTTGGTTCAGAAAGCGTCAAGGCCTTAATAAAAAAATATATTTCTGATGAAGACCCCAAGGCTCCCTTGAGCGACGAACGTATCGGCGATATGCTCAAAGACGCTCTGCAGGTCCAGATCGCCAGGCGTACTGTGGCGAAATACCGCACGGCGCTCAATATTCAGCCATCGTCCAGACGCAAGGAGCATTTTTGAACAAAACATATGACCCTGGAGAAACTAGATGAATATTTCTTTTGTGTTTAAAAATTTTGAAGCCTCAGACCATCTCAAAAAATACGCGCGGCGGCGTATGGAAAAACTTGGAAGATTTTTTTGCAAATCTTCTGGCTTGGACGCCGGCGTTGTGCTGACCGTGGACAAGTTCCGGCATCGCTAGAAAATCAGGGGAATATGCTCTTATTGATCCTGTGCTGTAACGGCAAGGGCAAACAGGGCCGGCTGTTTTTGACAGACGGCAGACCTGCGCTGTAAAACAACATATGGCAAGCAGTTCTCCAGAATCTTTGTCCGCAGCAGGGGCGTGCGTTGTTCAGGGCGTTTGTATTGTTACCGGTCTTTCAGGCGCCGGCAAAAGCACTGCCTTGCAGGTTTTTGAAGACCTGCGCTATTTTACGGTTGACGGGCTTCCGGCAAGTTTGGCGCCTGAGATGACCGCGATGATGCGGCGTCGATCTATGTCCCATTTCAAGGGCATTGCCCTTGGCATGGATATGCGTCAAAGCAATTTTCCGGAGGAGATGCGCGCCGCACTGGAGGCCTTGTCCGCGCAAAACGTCATGCTGACCCTGCTTTTTTTGGAGGCGGATACTCAGGAACTCATACGCCGTTACGCCACGACACGCAGGCCGCATCCGCTTGAGCGGGAAGGCATTGGCCTTGAAGCGGCTCTCGCCGCGGAACGCACAAGCCTGAAGCCCTTGCGCGATATGGCTGATCTGGTCATTGACACCTCACTTTTTTCTATCCATGATTTGCGCCGCGCCGTTCAACAACGCTGGAGTGACGATCAGAACCGTTTGCGGTTGCTCAGGATCAACCTTATTTCTTTTGGCTTCAAGTATGGCGTGCCGCGTGAGGCAGATATGGTTTTTGATCTGCGTTTTTTGCCAAATCCTTATTTTGACGAGCAGTTGCGCCCGCTGTCAGGCAAGGATGAAAAAGTGAGCGCCTATGTTTTTGCATCGCAAAATTCGCTTGAATTTCGTAACAAATTGCAGGAGTTGTTTTTCTGCATGCTGCCGCAAATGGAAGCCGAGGGGCGTTACCGCCTTACTGTTGCCCTCGGCTGTACCGGCGGACGGCACCGTTCCGTGGCAATGGCTGAAGAACTCTTCAGAGCGCTCCGTCAGGCGGACTACCGTGTTTGTCTTGAGCACCGCCACCTTAAACTCAACTAACTAATGCCGTTAATGGCATGAGGCAGGCTATGGAAAACACAGCGCAGGTAGGCATTATCATCGTTTCCCACCTTGACTACGGCGCGTCCATATTGCGCACTGCGGAGTTTATTTTGGGGCCGTTAAGCGATTGCTGTTCCATCAGCGTTGAACTCTCGGATCAGGTCGCGGATACCGTGCGCCGTCTGGACGATGCGGCAAAGCTGCTGGACAAGGGAGCAGGCGTCATCATTCTGACGGATATGTTTGGAGGTACCCCCACAAATCTTGCCCTTGCCCTGCTTGGAAAGCTCAATGTGGAAGTGGTGACGGGCGTGAACTTGCCCATGCTCATGAAAGTTTTTACCGAACGCGACAAATCGCTGGAGGAAGTTGCACGACAGGCCCACGAGGCAGGCACAAAGGGCATTGTTGTGGCAGGCAGTATGCTGCGCAACAAGACGAAGGCAAACGAAGGATAGCGGTCAGTCGTTTCCCGCGCCTGCCCTAATCATCATGGTGGGCGCAGGCCGGCATTAAAAATCATATCCGGACAGTGTGTTGAAAAATATTTCGAGATGGTGTAGAGTGCTTTTATAGAATTTTTAGAAAGGGTCTGGTTTTGTATTGAAGCCGAACAACGGGAGCCATACATGCCGCAGGTAGCAGCACGCATCAATAACGATCAGGAACGGTGGCTTAAGGACTATTTTCGTACAAAAAGCGCCGGCGCGGAATTTATTCTTCCTTGGGCGGTTGACACGTTTTTTCGCGCCATTACCGCCATCAAACATATTTTCAGCGCGGCGGAACTGAAGACCATTGTTGAAGCGCACAAGGATATGAGGCTGCTACCCGACCATACCCGGTTGTCCTATCTGTTGCTGCGTATCGTAGACGCCTGTGACGTGAACAGTGTGCATTTGCGCCACGGCGCGAGCAAATCTAGCCTAGAATCCAAGCTGAAAAGTCTGGACGATACCGAAGCGACGGCCCTCATGGTCTGGGCGTCGGCGTTCTGGGTTAGCCGTAGCCGTTCCGCGGAGAGTCTGGACGACTATATCAAGTTCGCGTAAAAGCGTGGTTCAAACGCGCTAGCCGTTGCGGGACGTCCGCTTCGGGCAGCGACAGCGACATCTTTATCTTGCATGTCGCGTAACCAATGACTGACTTCATCCGTAAGTTGCAGCGCAACAACGGCTGAATCAAGGAGAGTATATTTATGTACAAAGCACTCGTTGCCTTTGCCATGTGTTCCCTTTTTATCGCATCTCCGGGTTTTGCTCAACAGAAGTATCCCAAAAAAGAACTGAAAACATGGGACCGCGAAAATGTGGCCGGCGGGCAGGGCACACTTTTCGGCAAATTTTCCTTTACCCGCAATGACGTCAAAAAAGACGACGCCATCAAGGAAATTGGCTGGATGACGCTGTTGCCCGGCGCATCCATCGGCATGCACAAGCACGAAAATAATGAGGACGCCTATATTATTGTCAAAGGTCAGGGCGTTTTTACCGATTCGACAGGTAAGGAAACACTCGTCAAGGTCGGTGATATCACCATTGCCAAAAAAGGCGAGTCGCACGCGCTCAAAAACACCGGCAAAAAGCCGCTCGTCTTTCTGGATATCGTTGCCGCCCAGCAATAGGGAATTTCTGTAACTCTGCAAACCGCCGTTTCGCCGCTATCTCGCGGAACGGCGGTTTTGCAGATAGCGCTGCACAGCGCGGTTATGGTCTGTCAAGTTTGTGGTAAATTCGTGCGCTCCGCCGTCCTGCACAGCGACAAAATACAGAAAATTGTGTCTTTCCGGGCGTACAGCCGCTGACAGCGCAGCCACCCCAAAGGAGCAGATCGGCCCCGGCGGCAATCCCAACCGCTGATAGGTATTGTAGAGATTTGCCGCATCGTCCAGATGCCTGCGCCGCAAATTGCCGTCAAACGCCGCTCCTAAACCATAGATAACAGTTGGGTCGGCCTGCAGCAACATGCGTTTTTCAAGACGGTTGGTATACACGCCGGCTACACGCGCCCGCTCCGCGTCAAGCGCGGTTTCTTTTTCCACAATGGAGGCCAGTATTACCCACTGCTTCAGATGCGTCGTGTCGGGTTTTATTTTGTCCGGCCAAGCGCTGGCTGCCTTGCGCCAGAAATTGTCCACAAGACGCCCTGCCACCGACCACGCCGCAACGCGTTCGTCAGTTCCATCGGGCACATCTTGTCCGTCCGGTTTTTTGAGCAGATAGGTGTCCGGCATCAAAAAACCTTCCGCCGTGGTAAAGGGGATGCCGTAACGGCGCAAAAAATCCACATCCGCAATCATATCGCGGAAATCCTCAAAACGCACAAATCCTGCCGACTCCAGCAGACGCCCCGTCTGCCACCATGTCAGACCTTCCGGCAGAGTAATACGGTACAGCGCAGGGCGACCGTTCACAAGTTCATCCAGCACTTTTTCCGGTAGCCAGCCGGTGTTCAGGGCAAAATATCCTGCCTGCAAACGCTTGTCCTGCCGTGTAAGGCGCGTAAGCCAGGAAAATTTTTCAGCATCGGTCACAATGCCCTTTTTGGCAAGCTCTGCGGCAATATCATTCGCACCTGGAGCAACGTCAAAATACACAACAACGCCTGGTGATTGCGGCGGCGTGTTCAAAAAAACATGCGCTTCGCGCCAGATCCACAGGGCTAGCGCCACAAGGGCAATCAGCCCCAAACCCGCCACTGTCTGCGCCGTTTTCATGCCGACATACGCTCATCCGGCGCCAAGGCCAAAAAAGACAGCAGAATGCGCACGGCGGCCTGCTGATCAAGCACTGCCTTACGCCTGTGCGGCACAAGCCTTGCCTGACGCAGATCAGCCAGCGCTTCGTGCGTGCTCAAAAATTCTGACATAAAAAAAAGAGGCAGCCCAAGACGCCGCTTGAGGCGTATGGCAATATTGTACACCTGCCGCGTGGTCAAGGTTATTGCATTGTTTCCATTGTCGGTTACAAGCAACGGCAAGCCAATGACCACTCCCTCCGCCTTTCCGGCTATAATGATATCGGCAAGGGCATTCAGAAGCGCCTTGCGGTCGGCAAAATTTTTAAAATGCAGCGTGGTCAACGGAAAGGCTAGCCGTTCACCCGGATCGGACACGGCCAAGCCCACGCGCGCCAGTCCATAGTCAACAGCGACAAATTTCACAGTCTCAAAGTCCCATTTTTTCCCGCACGTCCGCCATTGTGGCGCGAGCGGCCGCACGCGCCTGCTCGTTGCCGATCGCGAGAATCTCTTCGGCCATTCCCGGCTTCTCGGTGAACAGTATGCGTCGTTCGTGTAGGGGCGTCAAAAAAACTTTCAAATTTTTCAAAAACAGTTTTTTGCAGTCCACACAACCAAGATTTGCGGAAACACAGCCGGCGCGTACCTCTGCCTGTTCTTCATCCGTTGAAAGCAGCAAATGATAGGGAAAGAGATTACACACCCCTGGATTGCCCGGGTCAGATTTGCGTAGCCGCGCCTTGTCCGTAAACATGCCGCGCACTTTTTTCCCAATGTCTTCAAAAGAATCTGAAAGAAAGATGCCATTATAGTAGCTTTTTGACATTTTGCGTCCGTCCAGGCCAGGGCATTTTGCCGCCGGTGTGAGCAGTGCCTGCGGTTCCGGAAATGTTGCACCGTAGAAGCTGTTGAAGCGGCGCGCGATCTCACGGGTTAATTCCAGATGCGGAAGCTGATCTTCCCCAACCGGCACGCCGTAGGGACGATACATCAGAATATCCGCCGCCATCAATACCGGATAGCAGAGAAACCCTGCATTGCCCAGGTCTTTGCCGCTGATTTGCTGTTGCTGTTCCTTGTATGTGGGATTTCTTTCAAGCCACGCAACCGGCGTTATCATGGAGAACAGCAGTGAAAGCTCCGCAGTTTCTCGAACCAGAGACTGACGAAAGACAACACAGCGCTCCGGATCAAGACCCGCAGCCACCCAGTCTGTAACCATCTCACGGATATTGTGGCGGATAAGCGTGGTGTCCGCAAAGTCGCTGGTCAGGGCGTGCCAGTCCGCAACAAAAAAATACGCTTCTGTTTCCTGTTGCAGAGCAATCCAGTTTTTCAGCACGCCGAAATAATGCCCCAAATGCAGCGGTCCTGTGGGGCGCATGCCGGAAACCGTGAGTTTGTCGTTTTGCATGGAATTGTCCTTACGGATACGCCCCATTCACTGCAAGCCGAGCAGTGAATACAGCCCGCGCATACTGCCGAACACCAGTGGGCCAAGCGTCTTGCCCAGCAACCCGGAAAACAGCAACAACAAAAGAATAACAAAACCGTAACGTTCCAAACGCATATACTGCAGTCCCACACCACCGGGCAGAAAATACGAAAGTATCTTGCTGCCGTCCAGCGGCGGTATGGGCACAAGGTTGAGCCAGCCCAGACCAAAATTTATCACCACGCCGGCCTGCAATACGGACAAGGCAAATTCATACGCCGTGTTGTTGTTCCATTGCGCGTAGGGAAAAAATTTCAGCGCGCAAAACAGGCTTGCGCCAAAGAACAGCGCCAGCAAAAAATTTGTCACAGGGCCTGCCAGTGCTACAAGCATCATGCTTTTCATGGGATTGCGAAAATAGCCGGTGTTTACAGGTACCGGCTTTGCCCAGCCAAAAACAAAGGCGCCGGACAAACTGGTAAGCCCGAAAACCAGCAGGCCAGCGGGGTCAATATGCGGCAAGGGGTTGAGGGTCAGGCGTCCAAGGGCTGCGGCCGTAGGGTCGCCGCAACGCCAGGCCACATAGCCGTGCGCCACCTCGTGCAGTATGATGCCCAGAAGCGCGGGTACAAGCTCTATGGACAGCGTATGGATGGCCTGGGTAAAATCAATGTTTGGCATTCGGTATAAATAGCATCTGCAGGCAGTCGGCGCAAGACGCAAACGCCGTCAATGCAATTCTCTGTCGCCTGAAAGGGAACCGGAAATGCATGCCCGAAAAGGGCAAAAAATTTTGCGCGTATCCCCCTTTACACCGGAATCGCAATCAGCAACATGTCCACGTACGGATGCCATCGCGCATGGAACGCCGGACAACAAGCTAGATAAAAGCTATGACTGTGAACGGAGATGAATTGAATATCAATTCTGTTACCCTTCCAAATATAGTCCAGTTTTTAAGAATTGATAATTGCATCATAAACTTTCCGTAATCGTTCTCGCAGACGCAATACCGCCTTGTGCTTTTTGGAAAGCAATGTAGCAATGGGTATGTCCATTTCTTCAGCTAGTTGTTTGTATGAACAATTTTCCAGTTCCGTCTTCACAAAAATTTCCCGTTGAGTATCCGGCAATGCGTCTAAAGCAATCCGCAATTCCTGCCAGAAGATTCCTGCCAAGTATGTATCTTCCGCAGTGCCTGTCCTGGCACACAGCACTTCCGTGATTTCCACAAGTTCAGGAGTGGAAGCCAGGGTGAAATCCAGAGCATCGGCATCAGCGGCAGGCAACTGCTCCTCGCGTTTTTTCCGCCATCCGTCAGTGATTGCGTTACGCGCCGCCCGGAAAAGCCAGGCAACGGCATCGTCCACCGGATCGGATGCCACGTCTGTCTGGAACAATCGTAATACAATGTCCTGCATGATGTCTTCTGCGTCATCCCTGACTTTGACCCGGTTGCTGATGAAGCCGAGCAGGCGCGCCCGGCAGGACTGAACGGCCTGTATAAGACGTGATGATGCGGCCATCGTCAATCCTGATGTGTGTAGCGTCTTAATGAATACGTTCGCAATAGTGTCTGGGGCATGCGCATTTTTCACACGGGCCGGATTTGTCTCCACCCTGACCGTGCGTATCTGCATGATGCCTATGATGGTGAAAGCTGAAACCCCGTTGCAGGAAGTTTTCTTTTTCCTCCGGGTTCATCATGCTGTGCCAGCGGTTGCGTAGCGCAAAGTGTTTTTCGCTTCCATGCAAGCCCAATGCTAGGAGTCCTTTGAAACCGCCAAAGAGTATCCTGGCCAGCAGCAATATGCCCAATGCCTGCCAAAAACTTATGGCGGGAACGCCCAATGCGCCTGCGAGCGCCGTATTCCAGAGCAGCATGACCGCAAGAGCAAGGACGGGGATGCAAAGAAGAATCAAGGCGATAATTTTTCTGTGATGACGATGCATACATATTTCCTGTCTGTTTTGTGATTCAAAATCGATTTGGGCGCCTGATGGCGTCCATCTGTCTATGTAGACGAATCAGGCAGAAGAATATTTTCGGCTTGGCAAATTTTTTATGGTGAACCAAAGTGGTGTTTGCGTCAGGGCGCATGGTCGCTGAGCAAGGCTTGCAGCTCCCGCACAAAGGCCGCAAGCAGAGCATCTTGTCCTTTGACGGTGCGCACTACCCGCCCCTTGCAAAAGATACTGCCCATGTCCCGTCCGCCGGCCACTCCAATATCCGCTTCACGCGCTTCGCCAGGCCCGTTGACCACACAGCCCATCACCGCCACCTTGATTTGTGCTGTGGAGTGGGCAAGCGTTTCCTCAACAGCGCGCAGCAACGCAAAAAGATCAATTTCCGTCCGTCCGCATGTGGGGCAAGAAATAATTTCAGGCCCTCGGCAACGTAGCCCGAGCGCGCGTAAAATTTCCCAGGCGACTTTTATCTCTTCAGCAGGATCAGCGGTCAGCGAAACCCGCAGTGTGTCGCCAATACCTTCGTGCAGCAATATGCCTATGCCCACTGCGGACTTGACAGCGCCGCGCACAAGTCCGCCGGCCTCTGTTATGCCGATATGCAAGGGATACTCGCAGGCATCCGCCAGCAATCGGTAGGAAGCTAGGGTATCCTGAACAGAGGAGGACTTGAGCGAAACTTTGATATCATAAAAACCGCGTTTTTCCAATAAGCGAACATGTTGCAGGGCGCTGCGCACAAGTGCTTCAGGGCAAACGCCACCGTATTGGCGCAAGAGTGATTTTTCAAGAGAACCGGAATTGACGCCCACTCGGATAACCGCCCCGTGCGCCTTTGCCGCGTCCACAATTTTGTTGACATGCGCTTTTGAAGCGATATTTCCCGGATTGATTCGCAATCCGTCCACCCCGGCTTCCAGCGCGGCAAGGGCAAGACGGTAGTTAAAATGTATGTCCGCGATCAAGGGCAGCGCCGTCTCGGCGCGGATTGCCGCCAATGATCCGGCAGCGTCACTGTCAGGCACAGCCAGACGCACGGCTTCACAGCCCAGCGCCTCAAGCTGCCTGATCTGGGCAAGCGTTGCGGGCACATTTCGCGTGTCGGTATTTGTCATGCTCTGCACCACAACAGGCGCGCCGCCACCGACAGTCAGCCCACCCAGGCGCAGAGCGCGTGTTTTTGCCATGCGCTCCACGTGATCAGTGCGCCTGTTTGCCCCTGTCTTCAAAAATCAGGGGGAGCAGGTCATCAAAATGGTGCACGGAATGCACTTTGATACGCTTGAGCAAATCCTTGGGTACGTCTTCCAAGTCTTTTATATTTTGCTGCGGCAGAATCACATGTTTCAAACCACGTGCCACGCCAGCCAAAATTTTTTCCTTGATGCCGCCCACGGGCAACACGCGTCCCTGTAAAGTAATTTCACCCGTCATGCAAATGTCTGCGCGAACCCTGCGCCCGTTCAGAGCGGAGATGATCGCCGTTGTCAGCGTAACGCCCGCCGAAGGGCCGTCCTTTGGGGTCGCGCCGGCGGGCACATGCACATGTATGTCACGCTTCACGGCAAATGCCGGATCAATTCCCAAGCTCTCCGCATGGCTGCGGATATAGCTCAAGGCAGCTTGGGCGCTTTCCTTCATCACATCGCCCAGCTGCCCTGTCAGCGTCAATCCGCCCTTGCCTTTCATAACGCTCGTTTCCACGGTAAGCACATCGCCGCCGGCAGGAGTCCATGCCAGACCAAGCGCCATGCCGGGCATCAGACGCTTTTCTTTTTCATCTTCCATAAAACGCGGTACGCCCAACAGCTTTGCGATCTCATTGACATCTATGGAAAACACCCCTTTTTTTCCTTCGGCCCTGCGGCGGGCAAGTTTACGGCACACGGCGGCGAGTTCACGTTCAATGTTACGCAAACCGGCTTCACGCGTGTATTCTCTGATCATCCGCTCCACAGCGGCATCGCTCACCACAACGTCACGCGCCTTGAGGCCGTTTTCCAAAATTTTCTTCGGCAACAAGTGCTTATGGGCTATCTCCACTTTTTCCTGCATTGTGTATCCGGTAAGGGGAATAACCTCCATGCGGTCACGCAGGGGCGCGGGGATGGTATCCAGATGATTGGCCGTACAAAGAAACATAACTCTGGACAAGTCAAAGGGGACATTCAGATAATGATCGCTGAAAGTATGATTTTGTTCCGGGTCCAGCACCTCAAGTAGGGCTGAGGAGGGATCTCCACGAAAATCCGTGCCGAGCTTGTCCACTTCATCCAGCACAATGACAGGATTGCGCGTTCCGGCCTGTTTGAGCGCCTGTATGATACGGCCCGGCATGGAACCGATATAGGTACGTCTGTGCCCGCGGATTTCGGCCTCATCGTGCATCCCTCCCAGAGACAGACGCTGAAATTTACGCCCCAGCGCCCGTGCGATTGAACGGCCAAGGGAAGTCTTGCCCACACCGGGAGGCCCGGTAAAACAAAGAATAGGTCCCTTGGATCCGGGATTAAGCTTGCGCACGCTCAAAAACTCCAGAATACGGCCTTTAACTTTGTCCAGCCCGCAGTGGTCCTCATCCAACACCTGTTTTGCATAGGCAATGTCAAGACGATCACGCGAAAGTTTTTTCCACGGCAATTCCACAAGCCAGTCCAGATACGTTCGCACAACATTGGCTTCCGAGGAATCCGCGTGCATACTGGACAAGCGCCGTAACTGCTTGTTCGCCTCCTTGCGCACATCCTTTGGAAGACCCACTTTGTCCAACGCCTTTTTCAATAAATCCAGATCTTCTTCAGCGTCTTCATCCTTGTCGCCCAATTCATGACGAATGGCCTTCATCTGCTCGCGCAAAAAATAATCTTTCTGGGCTTTATCCATGCCCTCGCGGGCGGAACTCTGAATGCGCGCCTGTACTGTCGCCACCTCCACTTCATGCTGAAGCTGAGAATTAACCAAAGAAAGCCTTTCCAGCGCATCGTCCGCTTCCAGGATTTGCTGGGCATCGGCAAGTTTCAGCCGCATATTTGCGGCGATCAAATCCGCCAGACGCCCCGGCTCATCAACTCCCTGCAACACGGCCAACATATCCGGAGAGGTCATGCCGCGCAGAGAAAAAACTTTTTCGCTCTGTTCGCGGGCAGCGCGCAACAGAGCCTCGACAGCGGCGTCCGTTGCGGGCGTGACTTCAGGCACTACCTCAATATGCGCCTCAAGATATGGTTCTGTCTGGGAATATTCTTTTATACGCGCGCGACTCACGCCCTGTACAAGAATTTTAACCCGTGAATCCGGCATCTTGAGCATACGCATGACCTGCACAATAGTGCCTGTTGAATACATGTCCTCAGGCGTTGGGTCTTCAATGCCTTCCTCACGCTGTGCGCAAACAAACAGATGCCGGCTGGACTTCAGGGTGGATTCCACAGCCTGCACAGACTTGTCCCGACCAATAAAGAGCGGCAAAATCATATAGTTGAATATGACCACATCGCGCACCGGCAAAACCGGCAATACAGTTGGCATCTCGTGCTCAACGGTTTCCTTGTCCTTCGTTTTACCCATTCATACGCTCCCCGACTGTCGGCGGATAACTCTGTTCTGTGCCAGACTGTAACAGTCTTCATCAGTAACAATAATATGATCTAAAAAACGCACACCTAATCGTGGAGACAGTTGGCGCAGTTCCTCTGTCAGATCAATATCTGAACGGGAGGGAGTTGGACAGCCGCCGGGATGATTGTGCACCAGAATAATCCCCGCCGCCTTGTGCGCAAGCGCCCTTTCAAGCACATCTCCCGGCTGCACGGCAACCGCGCTCACGCCGCCGCGACACAGTCTCTTCCAGGCTATCAGTCTGCTGCGTCCGTCCACAAGCGCCAGCCAGCATTCCTCATACGCGCATCCGGCAAGACGCGCTCTTGCCATGCACACCACAGCGTCCGGCGTGACCAGTTCCTCACGGCGGCGCGCCGCCGAATCGGCATGGCGGGACAAAACCTCACGCACTACCAGCCAAAGACTCATAAGCCCCGCGCCAAAGCCGGGAACATCAAGCAGTTCGTCCGACCGGGCATTCAACACGCCACGGATACTGCCGAAACGCCGCAACAATTCTTTTGCCAGTGGCTTGGTATTCTTTCTTGTCAATCCGTAGCCAAGCAGAAGCTCAAGAACTTCATAATCCGCCATAACTGCAGAGTCGCGCTCAAAACGCGTGCGCAGACGACTCCGGTGCCCTCTGGCTGAGAAATTTTCTTCCAACATACAATAAGAAGTCCTGTAAGGATAGGCAAGGAGTTGAGTCAGGTATTTCGGAATAAATCCGTCAATTGTACCACGAGAAAGGCAAGGCTTTGCTCTGTAGTGCGAGCGCCGTTTTTAACCTGCCATTCAGCTTCCATCACGCGAACCATCCCTTCGGCCACGCCACAAAATCCAATGCGTCTGGCCAGAGCGCGTTTGAAAGCGCTTTCAGCTGGATACAGACGCACGTCTTCACCGGCCAGAATATTCCAGAACAAACGCATTTCACGTTCCAAAAACACCAGCAGCCGGAAAAAAAGGTTGTCACTGTCAGTGCTTCGCGCCATTTCTTTCCAGAGCGCGAGCGCGTTCCCCTCTTCCATATGTCGAATACAGGCAAAAATATTGCATTCTAGGCTTAAAGCTGAGGCGGACACCATATCCGTTGTGACCTTTTTCCGCCCTGCGCCGCACAAAAGCGCAAATTTTTGCAATTCGGTTTCAACAGCGCTGGCATCAGGCAACACTGAAACACAAAACTGCTTCAGGGCGTCGGCTGCAAACTCAAGCTCAAGTTCCCCGGCGCGATCCCGCACATATTTTCCAACACTGTGTTCAGTCAATCCCGGATGCCGCCATATCCAGCTATGCGAATCAGCGTACGCGAAACACCGCAGCTTGCTGATATGCGCGGGCAGCTTCGGTTTGCCTTTTTCCCATTTCATTTCCAGACAAAAAAAAGGCCGGCACTGAGCGGACGGACGCGCCAAGGCCTGTGAAATCTTTTTCCAGACCGTTGCCGGCCATTGGTGCGCCTGGCGTACAATAAGCACGCGATCTGTCGCAACCATGCCGCAAAGGGTGAGATTATCCCAAAAAGCGGCCTGCGGTTCTTCATCTCCCCAATAAACGTATTCTTCCCACGCGTTGCCGCCTGCAGTAGTCGAAGCCATGTGTCTAAGGCGCGTACGGAGCAGCAGGCTGTCCGGACAGAGTAAAAAATTGAAACCCGGCTTGTCGGCGGGCATTGGCTATCCGGCAACCACGTTGACTAGTTTGCCGGCGACAACAACAACCCTGCACACTGTCAAGCCTTCAGTATGCCGCTTTACCGAAGCATCCGCCAGCGCCAACTGCTCCAGAACGTCTTTGCCCGCTCCCGCAGGCGCCTCCAGCGTGCCCCGTAGCTTGCCGTTCACCTGCAGGGCAACGGTCAGAACTTGCCGCGTAGTAGCGGAAGGGTCCCAGACAGGCCAGGTCTGGTCGAAAATACGCGTGGAATGTCCGATACGCTCCCACAACTCCTCACAAATATGCGGCGTAATCGGCGAAAGCAGCGTCAGCACCGTAGCCATTGCCGAGGAAAAAATACGGCGGTCAGCTTCGCCCATGGTCAGGGTATCACGGGCAATATACATGGCGTTGACCAGTTCCATAACGGCAGCGATGGCAGTGTTGAACTGAAAACGCTCACCCATGTCATCCCCGACTTTTTTTACGGTCAAATGTTCTTTGCGGCGCAACGCGGCAGCCTGCTCATCGCGGACATCACCTTCGGTCGCGCAGCAGGCGGTGAGCGGCAAAATCCTTGCGTGTTCTTCCACAAACAAACGCCACACACGCCCCAAAAACCGAAACGCGCCTTCAATGCCCGCGGCTGACCAGTCAAAATCCCTCTCCGGTGGCGCGGCAAACAGGCAGAACAGACGCACGGCGTCCGCGCCGTATTGTGTGATCATCTCCGTTGGGTCTACGATATTCCCTTTGGATTTTGACATCTTGAAACCGTCTTTCAGCACCATGCCCTGAGTGAGCAGATTCGTGAAAGGCTCAGACAAATCTCCCGGGAAAAAGCCCATGTCGCGCAACACTCTGGTAAAAAAACGGGAATATAGCAGATGCAGTATGGCGTGCTCCACACCGCCGATGTACTGGTCCACAGGCAGCCAGTAGTTCAGCGCGTCGCGGCTGAAAGGGGCATTCGCGTTGCGGGCGTCAGTGTAGCGCGCGAAGTACCAGGAGGACTCCACAAAAGTGTCCATAGTGTCTGTTTCGCGTCTGGCCGGAGCACCGCACTTCGGACAAACGCAATCAACAAATGATGGCGTGTCCGGCAGCGGAGAACGCCCGTCAGCGCCAATCAGCGCGTCAAGGGGCAGAAGGACGGGCAAATTCTCTTCTTTTTCCGGCACATGGCCACACGTTTCGCAATACACGACAGGAATGGGAGCGCCCCAGTACCGTTGACGCGATATGTTCCAGTCCCGGAGGCGAAACTGCGTATCGGCGGCGCCTTTGCCCTCACGGGTCAGGGCATCGGCCACGGCTTTTTTGCCGTCTTCACTCCGCAGGCCGTCAAAACTGCCGGAATTGACCATGTGCCCGTCGCCGGTGTACGCCGAATCCATAGTATCCGCGTCAGGCGCTTCCCCGCGCGGACAGACAACAACACGCACAGGCAGGCCGTACTTGCGGGCAAAATCAAAATCGCGCTGATCGTGCGCCGGCACACCCATAACAGCGCCGGAACCATAATCGGCCAGCACAAAATTGCTCAGCCACAACGGCAACCGCTCGCCGGTAAACGGATGCAACGCATACGCCCCTGTAAAAACGCCCTCTTTTTCCAGTATATCGGACTGGCGGTCGATACGGTCCATATTCCGTATACGTTTTACAAAGGCGCGCACCACATCCGCTTTGGCGTGCCCTGCAATAAGAGATTCCACCAACGGATGCTCCGGTGCGAGCGTTATAAACGTTACCCCAAAAAGCGTGTCCGGACGCGTGGTGAACACCTCTATGGCGGACGCCTCCGCATGTGTTTTGACAAGGCCAAAGCGTACTGTAGCGCCAACTGATTTGCCTATCCAGTTACGCTGCATGGCGAGCACACGGGCAGGCCAACCGCTTTCCAACCGGGAAAGATCGTTGAGCAGTTCGTCCCCGTATGCGGTGATTTTCAAAAACCACTGCTCAAGGTCCTTTTGCTCAACGCGGCTGTCACAACGCCAGCACAAACCCTCAATCACCTGTTCGTTGGCCAGTACGGTATTGCAGGAAGGGCACCAGTTTTGCGACGATTTTTTACGATACACAAGGCCTTTTTGCAGAAGACGCAAAAAAAATACCTGTTCCCATCGATAATATTCCGGCCTGCAGGTGGCGATTTCCCGCGCCCAGTCATAGGAATACCCCAGCCGTTTAAGCTGGGCGCGCATCGCGTCAATATTGGCATACGTCCATTGTACGGGGTGTGTCCGGTGTTTGATGGCCGCATTTTCCGCCGGTAGCCCAAAGGCGTCCCACCCCATAGGATGCAGCACGTTAAATCCCTGCATGCGCTTGCAGCGCGCCACCACATCGCCGATGGAATAATTGCGCACATGCCCCATATGTATATTGCCGGAAGGATAAGGAAACATTTCAAGCACATAATATTTTGGCTTGTCCAAAACGGCGTCAACGGCAAAGCCGTTGACCGCCCCCCAGATTGCCTGCCATTTTTTTTCCACCCATTGGGGATCATAACGAAGATGCGTCATCTGCAAACACCAGAAAAGTTAAGAATCACAGAATAATTACATCAATGCCACTTCATGCTATCGTAATTTGAAAGATATTGTCAAATTCGGGAATTTCACTACTTCCAGCTATATCCGCACTGTTTGCAGCGCCGGCGCCGGTGGAAGGTTTCGGCGCTCTGAATTGTTCATGCCTCCGACTTATTGGACGGGCACAGAGACTGACATCGTCGGCATCTCTTGGGTTATCGATGACGGCAGCTATGACGTTTGGACCAACGTCAACCAAACTAGCGACTCCCGCGTCGTTTGTGTGCCTTGAGGATTTTTTGCCTTTTGCAAAGGGGCCGGATTTCCGACGACGCTTCAAGGGCGTTGACATTTGCGCCTTGGTGCAGACATACTGCAAGCCTCTGTTTGAAGTCGCAGCCGGAGAGGACGCATGATTCGTATTCAGGAAATTCTTGACGCTGTTTCAGCCAATAACCCGAACGCGGATTTGGAGCTGATACAGCGCGCCTATGTGTTTGCCGCCGCCGCCCATGCCGGCCAGACGCGGCTTTCCGGGGAGCAGTACCTCTCGCATCCGTTGGCCGTGGCAAGTGCCCTTGTGGAGATGGGCTTTGATGAAGCCACGATTGCCGCAGGCTTGCTGCACGATACCATTGAGGACACCAAGGCGAATCTTGAGGGCATTGAAGAGAATTTTGGCGAGAATGTGGCGGATCTAGTTGACGGCGTTACCAAGATAAGCCTCATTCCTTTTGAAAACAAGGAAGAGGCGCAGGCGGAGAATATCCGCAAGATGATTCTTGCCATGAGCCACGATGTGCGTGTGCTTATGGTCAAGCTGGCGGATCGTCTGCACAACATGCGCACCCTGAATTTTCAGAAAGTCCACAAACAGCGTCGTATCGCCCAGGAAACAATGGATATTTACGCGCCTCTGGCAAACCGTCTCGGGCTGCACAGTCTGAAACGCGATCTGGAGGATTTGAGTCTTCAGTATCTGTGGCCGGACGTATTCAATCAGATCAGCCATTGGCTGGAAACGCACAAGGTCGTTGAAAAGCAGATTATCGACAAGGTGGTGAGTCTTATTACCGACCTTTTGGCTTCCAACGGCATCCACGGCGACGTGTACGGACGAATCAAGCATTTATACAGTATTTACAAGAAAATGCAGTCCCAGTCCCTGGCGCTGGATGAGATGCACGATATTATGGCGTTCAGAGTGCTGGTTGACGATATCAAGGACTGTTACGCAGTGCTTGGGCTTGTGCATTCCCAGTGGCGGCCTGTGCACGGACGCTTTAAAGACTATATTTCCATGCCGAAATCCAATGGATACCGCAGCCTGCACACTACCGTCATCGGGCCTGAGGGCGAGCGCATCGAAATCCAGATCCGTACCGAAGACATGCACAAGCAGGCGGAGCACGGCGTTGCCGCGCATTGGGTTTATAAGGAAAACGGGCGCATCCACAGCAGGGATCTGGAGCAGTTTTCGTGGCTGCGCGAAATTTTTGAGCGCCAGAGCGAAGAAGCGGATTCCCGCGAGTTCATGCGTTCTCTTAAAATGGATCTGTTCAAGGACGAAGTGTACATCTATACCCCTGCCGGCGATATCAAGGAACTGCCGGAAGGGGCGATGCCGCTGGATTTTGCGTATCTTATCCATACGCAGGTGGGGCAGCACTGCGCCGGCGCCAAGGTCAACGGGCGTCTTGTGCCCCTGCATACAGAACTTAAAAATGGTGATTGCGTTGAAATCATAACTGATTCCGCGCGTAATCCCAACCGTGACTGGCTCAAACTTGTCAAAACAGCCAAGGCGCGTAACCGGATTCAACACTATCTGCGCACCGAGGAGCGCACCCACGCTATTGCCCTTGGCCGTGAAATGCTGGAAAAAGAAGGGCGCAAAGTGAGCCTGAATGTGGGCAAGGCGCTCAAAGACGGGCATCTGGCACTTGTCGCGCACGATCTGAACTATGAAAACGTGGACGAGTTGGTAGCGGCTGTGGGGTATGCCGGCGTGACGCCGCGCCGTGTGCTGAATCGTTTGTACGCTGTGCTGCACCCTGAAGAGGTTGCGGCTACGGTCGCCCCTCCTTCCGTGGCAAAAGACGGGGGGCAGCGCAAAAGTGAAGGCGTGACGGTTTCCGGAGTGAACGATGTGCTGATGCGCTTTGCCAAATGCTGTAATCCCGTGCCCGGAGACGCCATTGTGGGCTATATCAGCCGCGGCATGGGCATCAGCGTGCACCGGAACGACTGTCCCAATGTGGCGAATATGGAGACCGAAAGGATCCTCAGCGTCCATTGGAGCAACGGGGAGCAAAAGCCCTATGAAGCGGGTATCTTTATTATCGCGAAAAATGAACACGGCGTGCTGGCCGCAGTGACGCAGATTCTGGCAAAAAACAAGGTCAATATTACCGAGCTTACGCTGGAAACCAGAGTGGACGGGCGCGCCAATCTGCATTTTACTGTTGAAGTCGGCAACTCAACCCAGCTTTATGAATTGATAGAGGCCATACGCGTTTTGCCGTTTATTCTGGAAGTTGTGCGGGATAGCGAGGGTGTGGACTAACCATTATGCACAGGCAGTCGCCCCGCTTTTCTGGTTGTCCTTGCCGTGATTGAGTTTATGCGCGATTTGCTTTTTTTCACATTATAGATAAACATGCCTGATATGGAATGAACCGGTTCAGCCTCTGCCCGCATCCGTGCCCGTAAACGCGAAATAAGGTCGTTCTCGGCCAGAAGTTGTTCAATATCTGCTTGCGCCGTCACGACGCCTGATTTTTGGCTTATTTTTTACTGGTCGCGTGCTATATAATAATATATAAACCAGTTATTGTTTCGGGCAAAAACGGATTTTTTTGGCCGGACGTCATTTTTTACATATACGGAGGGTAACCGACATGAGTAAGGAATGTGATTTCTGCGGCAAAAAGCCGCAGACAGGCAATTTGGTGAGTCATTCAAATATTAAGACAAAACGCCGTTTTAACCCAAATCTGCAACGCGTTCGCCATCAGTTTCCCAACGGACAGGTGCGTACGCTGATGGTGTGTACTAGATGTATGCGTTCGGGCGCTCTGGTTAAGCCTGTTGTGCGCAAGCAGATCTGAAGTACGTATTTTTGAAAATTTTTTGATGTTCAAACCCCGGCAGCACGCTGTCGGAGTTTTTTGATTTTGGTGCCCAAAGGGAGACTCGAACTCCCACTCCCTTGCGAGAACCAGACCCTGAACCTGGCGTGTCTACCAATTCCACCACTTGGGCGCGTGCATAAAAATAGCCTGAAGTTGTGTTTTTGGCAATTATTTTTTTCACGAAATTTTTGTTAGGTATTTTAAAAATTTGATAAAAACTATCAGAAAATATGGCGAGAACAGCGCGCCACGCTGTTTGACAGGCGTTTGTTTCAGGCGTAGCCAAGGGGGAACTTTTTGTTTGTCGGGTTGTGTCATGTCAAAAGGATTTTGGCGGTATCTGGCGCTCTGGCGCGCGCGTTTTCCCCGCAGACGGAGCTTACGGTGGCGGGGGTCTTGGCTTCAGAATGACTATTGCCGCGACTGCCGTTTCTGTTGCGGCCCGCAGGATTCCGGCGATCCTTTTTACATGGCGTTGCTGCCGGAGCAGATCCGTCCGAACCTCAGTGAAGATTTTTATCTGTTTGACAGAGCCACAGCCTTTATGGACGCGCGGGGCTGCAAGGCGGCCACAGAGCGCGGATGCCGTTTGGAGCGCGTCAGGCGCCCGCCCGCGTGCGGCATTTTTCCGCTGGTGCTGGCAAACGGTTGTCTGTATCTCTACAAAATCTGCCCGGCTGTATTGCTCACACCCATAGCTGCGTTTGCCGAGATTGGTCTTGAGGCTGCCCGCCGGCTCGCCGGGTTGCGTGTGGAGGACGCGCGTCACATTTCGCTGGGTCTTTCTGTGGAAACGCTGGCGCGGAGCTACATTTCACTGGATATCCGTATTTTTGATGAAAAGGGGATGGTTGAATGTCCGCCTCTGGAGAAGCGTGAAACTGATTGACAGAAGCCGCTTTCTCTGCAAGATGAAACGGTGCGAAGGTTCAAATGCCGTTCCTGTTGCCGTATTTTGGAGAATGCAATGCGCAGATTTTTTATGTTTTTTTTGGGGATTGCGTGTTTTCTGTTTTCGTCGGCCTGCGGCATGCTTTCGGAGGCGCCGCCGGCGCCGCCGGCGCGGCGCGCCCCTGTGGAAGGCTATATGGCGTCCGCCGCGATAGGTGATTCCACGCGCCTAGACGATCCCGCGTTCGGCAAAAACGTCACTGTTGTGATGGAAAACAGTTTTACTTCCGCCAGCGGTGAAGAGTGCCGCCGCGCAAGCGTGATCGTCGGAGCAAAGGAGGCTGAAGTGGTGGTTGTCTGTCGCGACGCCTCGGGGCAATGGGCGATGGTGCCGCGCGTCTGGGGGCAGGGTATTGAAAAACCCTAAGCGTTGTTGTAACAATATATCAATAAAAATAATATAGATATGCAAAAGACCGTGCGTTGGCCCTTTTGATCTGTGACGGTGTAAGGATATGTTCAGAATTCTTTGTGGTGCGGTGCTGTATTGTCTTGTGTCGGTCGCGTGTGCCGCGGATACGATTCAGCCCTACGGCGCCAATCTTTTTCAGGGCAATTTTGCCAAAAGCATGGGGGATGTGTCTGTTATCGTGACCGGCAGCGTGCTCAGTCCCGGGCGGTACAGCGGCGCTACCGATGATTCCGTGCTGGCGTATCTGGACAGGGCGGGCGGCATTGATCCGGCGCGCGGCAGTTACAGATCCGTTCGCCTGCTCCGCGATGGCGCGACCCTTGCCGGTTTTGATCTGTACCCTTTTGTGCGCAGGGGGGAACTGCCCCAGGTGGAGGTGCGCGACGGCGACACAATTGTTGTGGACGCTAGGGGGCCTGCGATTGTGGCCACAGGCGCTGTTCGGACGCAGGCCGACTTTGAATTTCCCGCCGGGCAGGCAACGGGTGCGGCGCTTATTGACTTGGCGGAGCCTGAAAGCCGCGCTTCGCATGTGAGCATCAGCGGCACGCGCAACCACGCTCCTTACAGCACGTATCTGCCTTTGCGCGATCTGCGTCGTTTGAACCTGGAAGACGGCGACAGTGTGCGGTTTATGGCCGACGCTCCCGCCGCCACCATTATGATTGAGGTGCAGGGCGCCGTGCGCGGCGCTTCGCGTTTTCCCGTGCGACAGGGCGCGCGCCTGAAGGAAGTGCGGAATTTTATCGCTGTTGATCCTGCTCAGGCCAATCTCAACGCCGTTTATATAAAACGTAAGAGTGTGGCTGTCAGACAAAAAAAAGCCATTGCCGATTCGCTACGCCGGCTGGAAGAAACTGTCATGACGGCGGGTTCCTCCAGCGCTGAAGAAGCCCAGATTCGCGCAAAGGAAGCGGAAATGGTTTCCAGATTTGTAGAACGTGCCAAAAATGTTGATCCGGAAGGCGTTGTGGCGCTGGACAACGGCGGGGACCTGACCCTGGAAGACGGCGATATCATTGTCATTCCCGCAAAGAGTGACGTGGTTCTTGTCAGCGGGGAAGTTATGGCGCCGCAGGCCATGCTCTGGAACAAAAAAAAAGCCGCGGGCGATTATATAAAAGCTGCCGGGGGCTACAGCGCCAAGGCGGATAAGGACACTGTGCTGATCATGCGCCAGAACGGCATGGTTTCGCGTGACGACGGCGATATCATGGCCGGCGATCAGATACTGGTGCTGCCGAAAGCGCAGTCCAAAAGCATGCAGACAGTCAAGGACATTTCGCAGGTGCTCATGCAGGTGGCGATTTCCGCCCGCGCAGTGCTGGGGCTTTCTTCACTGTAGGAGAAAATTTTGTGAACATACTCGTTACTCCGCGCTCTTTCGGCAAAACGAATCCGGAACTTTTTGACAGACTGCGCGATGCAGGGCTTACGGTGGCGCGCAACAACACGGGCGGTATCCTTTCTGCGGATCAGATGCGGGAGATGCTTGCCGGCTGCGAGGGCGTCATCCTTGGCGTTGATCCCATGAACGCCGAAGTGCTGGCGGCCGCACCGCGTTTGCGCGCCATTGCGAAATACGGCGTGGGGCTGGACAATATTGATTTGAACCGCTGCAAACAGCGCGGCATTGCCGTGTCGCGCACGACAGGCGCAAACAGCAATGCGGTGGCGGACTATGCCTTTGCCCTCATTCTGGCGGTGGCGCGCAAGATGGCGGCGATTGACCGCCGTTGCCGGGCAGGGGACTGGGGCAAAATCACCGGTGCTGATGTTTACGGCAAAACGCTGGGCATTGTGGGGCTTGGGGCTGTGGGCAAATGCGTGGTCAGACGGGCGCGCGGTTTTGACATGCGCATTCTGGCGAGCGACATTGTCTGGGACGATCCGTATGCGGAAACAATGGGCATAGAGCGTGTTGATATTGAAACGCTGTGCCGCGAGGCGGATATTATTACCCTGCACACGGAATTGACGGAGGACACCAGGGCCATGATCAACGCCAAGCGTCTGTCCGTAATGAAAACATCGGCTATTGTGATCAATACGGCGCGGGGCGGGCTGATTGACGAGGGCGCTCTGCTTGCCGCGCTGCGGGGGGGGCGTATCTACGGCGCGGGACTGGACGTTTTTGAGGAGGAGCCGCCGACAGAGGCCGCCTGGCGCGGCCTGGAAACCGTGGTCATGGGGTCGCACTGCGCTTCTTCCACCCTTGGCGCGACAGAAGCGATGGGACGCATGGCCGTGGACAATCTGCTGCGCGACCTGAATTTGTAGCGATGCCCTCTCTCCGGTTTTCAGTTTTTTGATAGGAGTTTTTCCAGGCGCTTTCAATGCAGTTTGTCTGAATGGAAAATATTGTCGCGAATAAAATCGGCGGGATAGACGCTATTTGCGTGTATCCCGCCTACTTCTGCCGCTGCAAGATTTGAGGCAAAAAATCAGCGACAGTCTGCTCCGTATGCGCCACACGTGAGAATATTTTCAAAGCGCCGCGCCAAGCCTTAAATCCTCCGCCTGCCTAGAAGGAGAAGCGCAGCCCGAGCGTAAATTCGTTGTTGTAGGGGCTGCTGCTGACTTCGTACTTTTGTCCGCCGTAGTGGGTTGTCAGCGAATCGTTGCCAAGACTCACAAAGCGGTATCCGGCGTCAACGGTAAGCTGTTCGGCAAAGGAATAGGCCACGCCGGCCCCCACGTTCCAGGCAAAGCTGTTGAAGCGGTCATCCACCGTGAATTTGTCGCCGCCGGCGGTGGTATAGTCAAATCCCGCGTACTTGAAGGCCACGCCGAGGCCGGCACCGACATAGGGCGTAAAGAGCGTGTCGTTACGGAAGTCCCAGAACAGATTGGCAAACAGGGTGGAATTGTTCCATATCGCATTAACCTTGTTCAGATTCCTGCCGTCGTCATTCCATTTTTTTTCACTGTCGCCGCGCAGGGCCAATTCAATTTCCGCGCGGATCGGCAGCATGTGCTGGGGCCAGAAATCATAGCCCGCGGCCAGCGCGCCGCCCAAGGTAAACTGGCTGTAATCGCTGACGCCCGAACCGGCCAGGGCGGCGGATCGGTGGATGCGCCCGCTGTCCTGAATGCTCACCAGAAATTTTGGGGCCAGATACATGCCCGTGCCTTCGGCCGCCGACAGGGCGGGCGCGGCAAGGCCGGCAATAAAGACAACAATAGCGAGAGCTCGTTTCATAACAGTCCTCCTGAATTTTTCCTTCCTTAGTGAAGGGTTTTTTAGTATTTCCGTATTTTTAGAAAATGTCAATAGATTATTTAAAAACTGTGCAGTATTTCTGTACCGGAGAGAGTATGCAAATATCGCGCCAAAAAGAAGTGTGATATTTTTTACTCTGAAATTACATCATGTTGACGGGATCAAGGTCAAGGAAGAGCCGTAGCGCGCGCGGTGCCGTGTCCGCTTTGGCCGAGAAATACAGTTTGCGGATGCTTTGCCAGTCATTGGCTTTGAAAAGGCAGTGAAAACGCCGTCTGCCGCGAATTACGGACAGCGGCGCCGCTGCCGGGCCAAGCATCCGTACGTTTAACAAGTTGGCGCGCGCGCGCGCTGCCTCGGCAAAGGCGGCGAGTTCGGAAGGACCTTTGGAGTCGTCAAGCGCAAAGGACAGGCGCAGCAGGGCGAGGCGCACAAAGGGCGGGTAGCTGCGCCTGCGCCTGCGCTGGAGTTCTTCGGCGTAAAATCCCGCATAGTCGCCGGACTGGATGTAGCGCCAGCAATAGTGGCCGGTGTCGCGGGTCTGTATGAGGATTCGCCCGGGCTTGTCGCCCCGTCCGGCGCGGCCGGCGGACTGCACAAGCAGCTGGAAGGTTCGCTCCGCGGCCCGGTAGTCCGGAAGATTAAGCCCCAAGTCGCCGTCAGCCGCCACAACAAGCGTTACCTGTGGGAAATGGTGTCCCTTGGAGAGCATTTGCGTGCCGACCAGAATGGGGGACTGCTGCCGCGCAAAAGCGGCAAGAATTTCCTCCATGCGTCCGGCGCGGCGGGCGCTGTCCCTGTCAAGGCGCAGAATCGGCTGACCGGCCAGAAGACTGAGCTGTTCTGTCAGCCGTTCCGTGCCTTCCCCCAGCGGCAGAAAGTTCATTCCTCCGCACTGCGGACAGGGGGAGGGAAAGGGGACTGCATGCCCGCAGTAGTGGCAGAGCAGTTTTTCCCTGCCCTTGTGGTAGGTAAGGCCGATCTCGCAGTGGGGACAGCGCATTGTTGCCTTGCAGTCCAGACAGTATATCACCGGAGCATAGCCGCGTCTGTTCAGCAGGACAACGGCCTGTTCTCCTCTGCCCAGAGTTTCGCGCAGCGCGGCTTCGCTTTGCGGCGCCAGTAGTGTGTCGGCAGCGTGGATGTTCACCAGTTCCACAGAGGGCAAGGGACGGCCGCCCACGCGCCCGGGCAGGCTCAACAGGGGCAGGCTGCCGTTTTCCGCAGCGTAAAAAGTTTTTATGTCCGGCGTGGCGGAACCGAGGAGGAGCAGCCCCCCTGTCTGGGCAACGCGGCGCCAGGCCACTTCCTTGGCCTGGTAGGGCAGGGTTTCGTCCTGTTTGAAGGAGGTGTCGTGCTCCTCATCCATAACAATGCAGCCAAGACGCGGTATGGGCAAAAAAAGCGCCGAGCGCGTCCCTACCACAAGGCAAGGCTCGCGCCGTGCGGCCAGGGCACGGAATGTGGCCTCGCGTCGTGCGGGCGTCTGATAGCCGTGGTAGAAAAAAATCGGTGCGTCCGGCAGGGCGGCGTCCGCGTCGCGTCGCAGCTTGTGGGCAAGCGCCACCTCCGGGGCGAGCAACAGCAGGCTTTTGTCGTCAGCCAGGCAGTGTTTTGCCAGTTCCAGATACACGGCGGTCTTGCCGCTGCCGGTAACGCCGAAGAGCAGGCGGGATTCGTGGACGGATGTTTCCCGCGCGGCCTTCAGGGCCACGAGAAGCTCTTGCAGCGCTTTGGACTGGTCGTCGTTGAGCGTGAACGGCAAAGGCGGCGGCGGCAGGATCAGTGGGTCGCCGCCTTCGTTTTCCTGACAGACGATGTCAATCAGGCCGGCGGCGCGCAGCGCGCGCAGGGCTGGAGCGATGCCGGCGCCCAGCGCCTGCTGTACGCGCTGGCGGCTCACAAGGCCGTGCTCGTAAAGGAATTCCAGCAGGGCGATCTGGCGTCTGGCGGCAGGGCGCACCGGCCAGGGCGGGTCAACGCGCAGACGGCAAAAAGCCGCCTCGGCGGCGTCAACGCCCGGGGCCAGCAGTTTGGCCGCTCCGGACAGGAGGGCTTTTGCTAGGCCGTCGCGTTCCGCGCACTCCAGAATTTGCCGCAAGGACAGCGGATTCGTCCGTCCGGGCACAAGCATGCGCACCCGCGCACCGCGTAGGCCCTGGGGCAGAATATGCCCAAGAATATGCCCGATTGTGACTCCCTGGCGGCGCGCCATGTCCCGCGCCAGCGCGAGCATATCCTCGGGTAGTAGTGGGGTACTTTCCAGAGGCCAGGCAACGGGTTTGCAGACGATATCCCCCGACGGCGTTGCGGAGGCTGTGACAATGCCCGCGCGCGGCGCTCCCGCGCCGAGCGGCACGGCAACGCGCAGGCCAGGCTGCCAGAACGCGGCGGGAAACTCCGGCGGGAGCGCGTAGCTCAAGTCCGCATAGGGCGGGGCGAGCAGAGAAATGGTGGCGTACATGTCTATGCTGCGAGTGTACGCCGTGCCGTGTGCGGCGGCAAGGGCGAAACGGGCCACAGCCCGTGCTTTCGACATAGAAGGAGATGTCAAACTGTCGCAAAGAGCGGCCAGTCGGGAAGCACAGCGAGAAAAGGAAGAATTGGACAGACAACGGCAGGAAGAACAACAGCCGGAGCTACAGGCGAGCAACCGACATCTATAATGTGTTTCCCAAAATTGTCCCTCACGATTTTATAGATTGCCTTACAAAGCAAGCTGTGGCATTCTCAGAAAAAGTTACGGGGTCGACTTGGATGTCTGCCTACCACAGGCAGCATTATCTGATTGCGTCTGAACCCGTATAAATTTTTCGCTCACAGCGGGATCAAACAGCTCATGAAAGAACAAGAAATCGAACAAGATTTGGTCAAAAAGCTGTCCGAACTTAAATACAGCTATAGACCGGATATCCGTGACCGGACCGCATTGGAAAAAAATTTCCGTGAGAAATTCGAAACTCTTAACCGTGTTACGCTGACGCCTAATGAGTTTCCAAGATTGCTGGAACAAATTATCACCCCGGATGTTTTTGCCGCAGCCCGCATCTTGCGAGAACGTCAGAGCTTCGAGCGAGACGATGGCACGCCGCTGTTTTACACCTTAGTCAACATCAAGGACTGGTGCAAGAACAGGTTTGAAGTGGTCAACCAACTGCGTATTAATACTGACAACAGTCACCATCGGTACGATGTGATCCTGCTCATCAACGGCGTGCCCGTGGTGCAGATTGAACTGAAGGCTTTGCCCCTCAGTCCGCGCCGGGCCATGCAGCAAATCATTGATTACAAAAATGATCCCGGCAACGGCTATGGCAAAACTCTCCTGTGTTTTCTTCAACTTTTCATCGTCAGCAATCACAGTGATACCTGGTACTTCGCCAACAATAACAACCGTCATTTCAGCTTTAACGCTGACGAGCGCTTTCTGCCGTTGTACCAGTTTGCAGGGGAAGACAACAAGAAAATTATCCATCTGGACAACTTCGCCGAAAAGTTTTTGGTCAAATGCACACTGGGCCAGATGATCAGTCGCTATATGGTGCTGGTGGCCAGCGAACAAAAGCTGATGGTGATGCGCCCGTATCAAATTTATGCGGTTAAGGCCATTATGGACTGCATCCATCAAAACTGCGGCAACGGCTATATCTGGCACACTACCGGCAGTGGCAAAACCCTCACATCGTTTAAGGCATCCACCTTGCTCAAGGATAACCCGGACATTGAAAAATGCCTGTTCATAGTGGATCGTAAGGATCTCGACCGCCAGACGCGGGAAGAATTCAACCGCTTTCAGGAAGGTTGCGTCGAAGAGAATACCAATACCGAAACCTTAGTACAACGACTGCTTTCAACCGATTACGCTGACAAGGTAATTGTCTCCACCATCCAGAAACTCGGCTTGGCGTTGGATGACAGCAATAAGCGTAATTATAAAAAACGGCTGGAACCCTTGCGCCATAAGCGCATGGTTTTCATCTTCGATGAATGCCATCGCTCCCAATTCGGCGAGAACCATAAAGCCATAAAGGAGTTTTTTCCCAATTCTCAGCTTTTTGGCTTCACTGGTACGCCTATTTTTGCGGAAAACGCCAATTCTCAGCAGATCGAAGGCCAGCAAGCCTCGTGCAAAACCACGGAAGACATTTTCCAGCGGTTGTTGCACTCCTATACTATAACCAACGCCATTGAGGACAATAACGTTCTGCGTTTTCATATCGATTATTATAAACCTGAAGGCCCACATAAGCTCAGGCTGGGGGAAAGTCTGACCAAAAAAGCCATTGTTGAAGCCATGCTGGATAAACACGATGCCGCCACCGCGAACCGTAAATTCAATGGAATTCTGGCAACTGCCTCCATCAACAATGCTATTGAATATTACGAGCTGTTCAAAACGGTTCAAATGGAAAAACGAGCAGCAAACAGCGATTTTCAACTGCTGAACATCGCCTGCGTGTTCTCACCGCCCGCCGAAAGCAACAGGGACGTACAGCAAATTCAGGAAGACCTGCCGCAGGAAAAGGCTGATAACACAGAAGCGCCTGAAGAAAAGAAGGCTGCGCTCAAAGTTATTATTGATGATTACAACGCCAGTTATAACACCAATCACAGCATCTACGAATTTGACCTTTACTATCAGGATGTGCAAAAACGCATTAAAGATCAGCAATATCCCAATCAGGATCTGCCGCACACGCAAAAGATCGATATTGTCATCGTGGTGGAAATGCTGCTCACCGGCTTCGATTCAAAATTTCTGAACACCTTGTATGTGGATAAGAACCTCAAATACCATGGGCTGATTCAGGCATTCTCACGTACTAATCGAGTGCTGAACGATACCAAACCCTATGGCAATATCATGGACTTCCGCCAACAGCAGGATGCGGTCAATGAGGCTATTGCCATGTTTTCTGGCGCACAAGGCGAACACGCCAGGGAAATCTGGCTGGTTGATGCCGCCCCGCAAGTTATCAATAAATTGCAAACAGCTATCAAAAAACTGTGTTATTTCATGCAATCTCAGGGCCTGGCCTGTGCCCCGGAGGAAGTGCCTAACCTCAAGGGCGACGAAGCGCGCGGCCAGTTCATCAACCTTTTCAAAGAAGTGCAACGCCTCAAGACCCAGCTTGATCAATACACCGATTTGACGGCGGATTACGCTGAGACAATTAAACAAATCATTCCACCGGATCAGCTGCAAGCATTCCGTGGCGTTTATCTGGAAACAGCCCAGCGCCTGAAGGTCCAGCAGGACAAAGACGATGGTTCGGCCTGCTTGGCAGTGCAGCAACTGGATTTCGAGTTTGTACTTTTTGCTTCCGCAGTGATCGATTATGATTACATTATGGACCTTATAGCTCGTTATACCCAGCAAGCGCCGGGCAAGCAGACGATGACCCGTGAGCAGATCATCGGTTTGATTCAGTCCGATGCCAAGTTTATGGACGAACGGGAGGACATCGCCGCCTATATCAATATACTGAACACAGGTGAAGCCTTGAACGAAAAAGCCATCCGTCAGGGCTATGAGCAATTCAAAATCGAGAAGAATGCCAAGGAGTTGGACGGTATTGCCGCAAAATACGGACTGGAAAGCGCCGCGCTACAAGTCTTTGTGGATCACATCATGCAGCGCATGATTTTTGACGGAGAACAACTCAGTGACTTGTTGGCTCCCTTGGAATTGAGTTGGAAAGCACGCACGCACAAGGAGCTTGCCCTGATGGACGATTTGATGCCTTTGCTGCGTAAACGCGCCCAGGGGCACGATATTTCAGGGTTGGCCGCGTATGAGCAATAAGGTGGATGCAACGAAAATGAACGAAGCGACAAAACGCGAACTGAAGCCGAAACTGCGTTTTCCGGAATTTCGGAGTGCGCCGGAGTGGAAGACTAGGCGATTGGGAGATCTCTTATTGAATCATCCTGACTATGGAGTGAATGCACCAGCCGTTCCATATTCAGAAAATTTACCCACATATCTAAGAATAACTGATATTTCTGATGATGGACATTTTCTTAGTGATAAAAAAACCTCTGTTAATATTGATATAACAGATGGAAACTATCTGAGCGAAGGTGATATTGTTCTGGCTAGAACTGGGAGTGTTGGAAAATCATACAAGTATAGAAAAGAAGATGGCAAATTAGTATTTGCCGGTTTTCTGATACGAATAAAGCCAGACCATAGTGAGGTTAATTCTACTTTTCTGTTCAATTTTTTTTACACAAGGCAATATTGGAATTGGGTTGCTATTACCTCTGCTCGCAGTAGTCAACCAGGCATCAACGCTAATGAATATGCTATGTTACCTATTCCAACCCCTCCGCACAATGAAGATAGAGACGATTTATTGGAACAACAGACAATCGCTGATTGTCTTTCTTCCATTGATGCACTGATCGCTGCGCAAACCCAAAAACTCGACATGCTCAAATCCCATAAAAAGGGGCTGATGCAGCAGCTTTTCCCTTCTCTTGAGGAGGCAAGAGGATGAGCAAGCAGCCTAAAATTTGCCAGTACAAAACACTTAGTAACGTGGTGATGCGATTGCGTGATGATCTGAATGATCATGATTTTGTATTGCTCTATGCCTATAATGGCACAGGCAAGACACGACTTTCCATGGCCTTTAAAGATCGAGGGAAGCAAAAAGGTCAGCGCGATACTCTTTATTTTAATGCCTATACTGAAGATCTATTTTCATGGGATAATGATTTGCAAGGTGATGCTACGCGCATTTTACGAATTAATTCAGCTTCTCGTTTTTTTCAGGCTTCAAAGAACTCGCTTTGGAAGGGAAAATATCTGATTACCTCTCTCGTTATGTTAATGCGGATACAAAAGATCTTTTTAAGAAAATTTTGGCTGAGTTTTTAATGCGGTATGAGTTCAAACTTCCAAAAATCACAGCTGACCCCACAAGAAAAATGGAACAGTCATGACTGAACCAGAACAAAAACAACTGGGTAATACGCTTTGGAGTATTGCGGATCAACTGCGTGGCGCGATGAACGCGGACGATTTTCGCGATTATATGCTCTCCTTCCTCTTCCTGCGCTATCTGTCAAACAGCTATGAAGTAGCGGCAAAAAAAGAATTGGGGAAGGATTACCCGGATAAGCAGGATCAGCCCCATATAATACCACTACAAATCTGGTATGAAAACAATGCGGAAGATATTGGCGCATTTGAAAAACAGATGCGCCGCAAGGTGCATTATGTGCTCAAGCCGCAGTTTCTCTGGGGCAGCATTGCGGAAATGGCCCGCAGTACGCATAAAGATAAAGACAGGCTGCTGGAAATCCTGCAGGAGAGCTTTAAGTACATTGAAAATGAATCCTTTGAAAGCACCTTGCAGGGTTTGTTCTCGGAAATTAACCTGAACTCTGAAAAACTTGGGAAAAATTATACAGACCGCAATGCCATGCTCTGTAAAATTATCACTAAAATTGTCGATGGATTGGCAGGGTTCTCCACAAACGGTGATTCTCTGGGTGGCGCTTACGAG
The DNA here is from genome assembly GCA_013374015.1 of Candidatus Desulfovibrio kirbyi. Lineage (GTDB taxonomy): Bacteria > Desulfobacterota > Desulfovibrionia > Desulfovibrionales > Desulfovibrionaceae > Desulfovibrio > Desulfovibrio kirbyi. Next base: position 31,715 of record BLLL01000006.1, on the reverse strand, counting down.
TACCTGATCGGTCAGTTTGCCGCCGGTTCCGGTAAAAAAGCTGGCGAGTTCTACACGCCTCGACAAATTTCCAGTATTCTGTCTGCTATTGTTACCCTGGATAGCCAGGAGCCGGCCACTGGTCAAAAAAAACGTTTGGAAAGTCTGTTTGATTTTACCTGCGGTTCCGGATCACTGTTGCTGAATGTGCACAGCCGCATGAAATCGCGCGGTATCGGCAAAATCTACGGACAGGAAAAAAATATTACCACCTATAATCTGGCGCGCATGAACATGTTGATGCACGGGGTAAAGGATTCCGAGTTCGAGATTTTTCACGGTGACACGTTGACCAACGATTGGGATATGTTGCGGGAAACCAACCCCGCTAAGAAACCCTATTTTGATGCCGTGGTAGCCAATCCGCCATTCAGTTACCGTTGGGATCCCAGCGAGACCATGGGCGACGATGTGCGTTTCAAAAATTACGGTCTTGCGCCCAAATCCGCAGCAGATTTCGCCTTTTTGCTGCACGGCTTTCACTACCTGAAGCAGGAAGGCGTCATGGCCATTATCCTGCCCCATGGCGTACTCTTCCGTGGCGGTGCGGAGGAACGCATCCGCCGCAAGCTGCTGGAAGATGGACATATCGACACGGTGATCGGCCTGCCTGCCAACCTGTTCTATTCCACCGGCATTCCAGTCTGCATTCTGGTGCTGAAAAAATGCAAGAAGCCTGATGATGTACTGTTCATCAATGCCAGCGAGCATTTCGAGAAAGCCAAACGACAAAATCGCCTGTTGCCGGAACATATTGACAAGATTGTTTCCACATACCAGTGCCGCAAGGAAGAAGAACGCTACTCCCGGCGTGTAACCATGGAAGAGATTGCCGCCAATGACTATAACTTGAACATCTCCAGATATATTAGCACGGCTGAGCAAGAAAAAGAAATTGACCTTAAGGCGGTTCACGATGAACTGGAGACGATTGAACAGAACATCATGGCGGCTACGAAAAAACACAATGCGTTTCTCAAGGAGCTTGGCTTACTGCCTTTACCTTGATTTTTTTGGTGGTTCAGCCATAAAACTGTGAATGGGAGTGTGGTCTTTTGTTGCGTTCATCCGTTGAAAAGCGACACATCTCTCCGATGCAACGCCAAACCCCACAATGCCGCATCAAATCAGCACAAGTTGCCAAATGTCTTATATGCCTCGCGTAAGACAAGCCCTGCCATCAGCATCCAAAAAAATTGGTGGGAATGAGATTTGTCAAACAAAAATGGCCTACGATTTTACTCGTAACCCCTTGATTTTCTTGGTTGCGGGGCCAGGATTTGAACCTGGGACCTTCGGGTTATGAGCCCGACGAGCTACCGAACTGCTCCACCCCGCGTTAATTAACTATCTGTTTTTGGAGGCAATGTCAAGCAAAATTCGACATAAAACGCGCGTATATTTTTTCGGCTCTCCTGTTTTTTGCTTGCACAGAGCGGATGTGTTTCGTACGATGCGCATGTCACCGCAGTTTCCGGGATGCCGATATGAAATGAAGGTATGCAGAGAACAGGCGCACGTTGCGCTCAAGAGCCACAATGCCGCGTTTTGCGCCCCACGTGGAGTGTGCCGCATACGCGACGCCCTTGAGCAACCCGACAACGGCAAGGCAGAATAAGCGTGTCCGGATTTATCCAAAAAGCCTTGCAACGGGGAATCTCACCGGCTAACGTCCTGAGTTGGCTGTGTCTGGAAGGTATGCGCGTTTTTGGCGCCGCCACCGGCACGGCACGGCTACGCTGCAAAGCCCTGCTTCTGGGAGTGACTGTGGGCAGCGGCACGCGCGCCCACGGTCAGGTATGCCTTATGCGTTGGCCGGGCGGGCAGATACGCATCGGCGCGGACGTCAGCCTTGTTTCTTCCTGGCGGCGGGCAAGCGCGGCAACGCTGGCGGCGCCTGTGCGTCTGCGCGTCTTCGGCCCCGGCGCCGTTATTGACATAGGCGATGGCGCGGAACTGAGCGGTACGTCCGTGACTGCGCGCTCAACGCGCATTGCCGTTGGCCGCAATGTGCTGATCGCGCCCAACTGCGTCATTGTGGATTCGGATTTTCACGCGCTCTGGCCGCCTGAAGGGCGCCGCGACAGCCCGGGATACGAAAACGACGCGCCGGTCAGCATAGGCGACTGCGCCTGGATCGGCATGAACTGTCTGATCCTTAAAGGTGTGACTATTGGAGAAGGGGCTTGCGTCGGCGCGGGCAGCGTTGTTACCCGTGATGTGCCGCCGCGCTGTCTTGCGGTCGGCGTGCCGGCGCACGTTGTCAAATCTCTGGAATCCGGTCAGACCAGCGCGTCAAACAGCGTGTCGTCAGTCGTGGCGTAGCAGTGCTCGCCGGCGGGGAAAAGGCCGTTGCGCGTGTCTTCCGCATAGGCTGTGAACGCGGAGCGCAGGGCAAGGCCGACTTCTCCGAATTTTTTAACAAATTTTGCCGGAGATTGGCTTATGCCGCACATATCCTGCCACACGAGAACCTGTCCGTCACACTGCAGGCCGGCGCCGATGCCGATGGTCGGGACGGCAAGTGCTCGGGTAACGCGCGCCGCCAGCGCCGCCGGAACACATTCCAGCAACAGGGAAAACGCGCCCGAATCCTGCAGAGCGCGAGCGTCGTCAAGCAGTTTTTGGGCCGCAGCAAGGGTTTTGCCCTGCACCTTGTAGCCGCCAAGGGTGTGTACAGACTGCGGCGTCAAACCCAGATGCCCCATCACCGGAATGCCGGTTCTGGTGAGCGCCCGCACTTCATGGCAGTACCTGCCCTCAATTTTTACAGCGTGCGCGCCGCCTTCGGCCAGCAGGCGGCCTGCATTGCGCAGGGTTTGTTGTTTGCTGACATGGCAGCTCATAAAGGGCATGTCGCAGACGACGAGGGCGCTGTTTGCGGCCCGGGCAACGCTCGCGCAGGCGCGCAGCATGTCGTCCAGAGTGACGGAAAGGGTATTTGGATGTCCCAGCATGACATTGCCGAGGCTGTCCCCCACAAGCAGGGCGTTGACGCCGCACTCGTCCATAATGCGCGCCGTGCTGTAGTCGTAGGCCGTGAGCATGACAAGTTTTTCGCGTCCCTTTGCTTCCTGAAACGTTGTGACCGTATTTTTCATGGCACCGAGTTCCGTTTTGTCGTGAGCGCCAAAACCATGAGCGCGTGTGTGAGTTTTGCCGCGGTAAAATCAGCGTGGTGCATGCCCGGTATGGGCGCAAGTTCTACAATGTCCATGCCGGCCACCTCCCGCTCTTCACAACAGTTTGCAAGCAACCGCAGGGCGTCGTGCCAGAACAGCCCTCCGGGAGACGGCGTACCCGTTGCCGGCATGAGCGAGGAATCCAGTCCGTCCACATCAAAGCTGATGTACAGGCGGCGCGGAAAGTCCGGCGGTAAGGGGCGGAACGGCATCCCTGTTTTTGCAAGAATATCGGCATCATAGTGCAATACAGAAAACTGTTTGCGCGCGTCCGCTTCTTCTTTTGCCAGTTCTCGCACGGCAAATTGCGCAAGCGGCAGTTTCAGCTCGTTCGCGATACGGTACATGACGCAGGCGTGTGAGTATGGGTCGTCTTCATATATTTTACGCAAATCCGCGTGTGCGTCAATATGGACAATGCCCAGGGGGAGGCTGTCTGAAGAGGCATTGTCTGAAAGAGCGCCAAACGCCCGCAGCGCGCCCAGAGTGACACTATGTTCGCCTCCTAGGACAACGGGTGTTGCCCCGCATGTAAGGGCAAAGGCAACCGCCGCCCTGACGCGGTCAAGGACAACCTCAGGGGTTCCTGCGCAGTCTATGGCAGGGGCGGTATAAAATCCTGATTCCCCTGGCGCGTGGCCGTTTTCCCACGCTTCAAGTTGTTGTGACGCCTTAAGGATGGCGGCGGGGCCTTTGGCTGTGCCGCCGCCGTAGGAAACGCTGCGTTCCAGAGGGACGGAGATAATGTGAAAGCCTGCGGATTCCGGCGTGCTTTGCGGGTATTCTGAAAAGAGAAAGGGCAACATATTTTTTTTCGCGGGCAAATTCCTGGCTTCATAAAAAACGACCTGCTGGGGGGCAGGCCGTTTTTTTGGAGGAGGCTGTCAACATAGAGAAAGGAAGGTACACTAAATATTGCAAGGTGCGTGCCAGTAAAGTCATTGGGGAATAAAGTATATCTATTTGTATTTTATATAAAAAATTTCAGACAGCCGAAGCGTTTGGTTAAATTTTTTTTACACGTCCCTGATAACCTGAGTGCTTTTGGCAATAGCGCACAAAAAAATTGTACCTCGCAAGGCGTGGCTACGGACAAGTTTTAAGAATGTGTTCCAGCGTATCTACAAAGCCGTCCAGATCAGCCTGTGCGATGACCAGCGGCGGCAACAGGCGCAGTATGGCGCCTTGGCTCAGATTGCAAATATAGCCCCGGCGCAGCAATTCATCCCAGATTTTTTGTCCGTTTTGGGCAAGCTCAATGCCAGTCATCAGACCAAGCCCCCGCACTTCGCGGATTGCGTGCGGCATGCGTTCCTGAAGCGCGGCAAGGCGTTGCCTGAGATGCGTACCAAGTTTGGCCGCGCGTTCGTCCATGCGGTCGCGGAGCATAATTTCCACTGTTTTCGCAGCCACAGCCGATGTCAGCGCGCCGCCGCCAAAGGTCGTGGCGTGGCTGCCCGCGGCAAAGCCCTTGGCCGCCTCGTCCGTAGTCAGCATCGCACCCATGGGCAGACCGTTAGCTAGGGATTTCGCAATGCTTATGATGTCGGGCGTCAGTTCAAAATTTTGAAAAGCCCAGAATTTTCCGGTACGGCACAGGCCGCACTGTACTTCGTCGCATATCAGGAGGATGCCGTGTTCACGGCACAGGGCTTCAACGCCGCGGAGGTAGCGCGCCTCAAGAGGCACAATGCCGCCTTCGCCCTGCACCACTTCAAGCAGCACCGCAGCTGTGGATGTGGTGACAGCGTTGCGTAGCGCGTTCAGATCTCCGGCGAGTACCTGTTTGAAGCCTTCCGGGAGCGGAAAAAAGCCGGCGCTTAAGGCTTCGCGCCTTGTAGCGGCCAGCGCGGCCAGCGTGCGGCCATGAAAACAGCCGCTCAGAGTGATGATTTCAAAGGCGTCGCGCTGTTGTACAGTGCGCATGTAGCGTCGCACCAGCTTGATGCAGGCTTCGTTGGCTTCCGCCCCGGAATTGCAGAAAAAGGCCTTGTCGTGGTGCGTTGTGGAGAGCAGAAGGCGTGCAAGGTCAAGCTGCGGCTGCTGGTAAAAAAGATTGCTCACGTGCCAGAGCATGCGCGATTGCGCGTTCAGGGCATCGCAAAGCTCTTCGTTGCAGTGTCCAAGTCCGATAACGGCAATGCCTGCCAGCAGATCGACATATTCCTTGCCGTCCACATCCCACAGACGCGCTCCCCTGCCCCGCACTATGGCAATCGGATAGCGGCTATACGAGCGGCACAGCAGGAGTTCTTCCTGTTCTTTCACTGCGGTAACTGCTTGCGACATTGCGGCGTTCCTTCATTGGGCAAGTGGTGAATGTATGAACTATATTTTGTCATCAAAACGTGTCGATAGCAAATTGTTATTTCGAGATTCTTGCTGTTATGTCGATGGCGTGCTATGTTGCTGTAGCTAACATGTTGTTTGAGGAGTATTGCGTGGAGATTGTTTGTCCTCAATGCGGCTTTGCCCGTGATATGTCCAAATACCGTTTGCCCGCCCGCGCCGTCATTGCCACGTGTCCGGAATGCGCCTGCCGGTTTCGTTTTTCGTCGGCGTCTTCGTCTGTTGACGAGCTGGCGCCGCCCGAGCGCCGCCCTGAACAGCCCGCAGACCAGAGGGCTGAAGACGAGAGGCGACTGGTGGCCGAGGCATACGCCCGTGAGGCCGCGCGTCTGGAAAACGAAGACCGGACAGAGACTGAACGCTCTGAACATGTCAATCCTTGGCAGGATGCTCCGGGTGGACACGGCTGGTTTGCCGCCTTTTATCAGACGGTCATGCGGGTCATGTTTGCCGCGCCGCAGTTTTTTGCCGCGCTTTCTCCACGCACGGGGCAGATGCGGGAGTTGACGTTTTATGTTATTGTCGGTTTTCTGCAGGCCGTGGCAGAGCGTTTTTGGGGTGAGGCGCTGCTGTCCGCCCTTGGACCGGCTGCCGCTTCTGATCCGCAACTGGCAAAAATGCTGCTTGCGCTGGCCCCGGAAACAAGCTCGGTTATGGCGATTCTGTTCAGAGTTTTCATGATGGTTTTACAATTATATTTTTTTTCCGCTCTCATACATTTGGCCTGCAGGTTCGCTACGCCGAAGCAGGCTGATTTTTCGCTGACATTTCAGGTGGTGTCTTACAGCGCCGCGCCTTTATTATTGGCCGTAGTCCCATTGCTCGGCACGTTTGTGGGCTTTGTTTGGAGCATCGCCTGCATGGTGGCGGGATGCCGTAGCGCGCTACGGCTCACATGGGCGCAAACCCTGTTGAGTTTTTCCCCCCTGCTTTTGGTGATGGTGATGCTGGTGCTTTCCCAGTTGTATCTTGTGGCGCAGGGTTGAAAATATGTCGGAAGGCGAAAATAGCATGGCAGCTTTCCAGTAACCCCTTGAAATATGGCGGAGAGAGGGAGATTCGAACTCCCGGACGGGGATTAGCCGCCACACGATTTCCAATCCTTGAGGAAGAAGGGTTGACTTAGGGTGTAGGGCATAAACCTGTAAATGAGTAATGGCGTCAAGTGACGGGTCAGCACCAAATAACCTCTCAACGGAGCAATTCTATGGAAATCCTGCATATTGAAGAAATCGCCGCAAAGATACGCCGGTATGCCTCAAAAAACTTGAACGAAGAACAGACAAAACACGCCATGATACTCCCGTTTATAGGGGCGCTTGGGTATGACATTCACGATCCGTTTGAAGTATCGGCTGAATTTGTTTCTGATGCAGGCAAAAAAGGACGAGAAAAAATAGATTATGCGATTATACAAGACAACAAGCCGATTATTCTTATCGAGTGCAAGGCTTGCGACGTCAGACTGGACAAGGATAAATGTGCTCAGCTCCGCAGGTACTTCGCCGCCCACACGTCTGCGCATATCGGTATCCTGACAAACGGCATACAATACAACATCTACTCGGATATTCGAGAAAAGAATATTATGGACGATGAGCCATTCATTGAATTTGATATTCTGAATTTCGACTCACAGCTAATACCACACTTAAATCACATAACAAAACACGGATGGAATATTGAAGAAGTTTCCAATGCTGGCGCACGATTGCAAATATTTAGCATCATACAGCGACTGATTGGAGATGAAATCAAAAAACCTTCTGATGATTTTGTGCGTTTCTTCATAGCGCGTTCCGCTGGTGGTGTGCGAATCACAGCTAACGCCCTGACATACTATAGGCCGATAGTTACAGACGCATTGAATAGCTACCTTGACAACTACATGAACCGCCGCCTTGAATTATCCAAGGTTCAACCGCGCACAAAGAGCCTTTCCGCAAATATTGCAGATACAGAAGGGATATTTACAACAAATACTGAAACATGGGCATATGTTACAGTAAGGACGTTGTTGCATGACACTATTGACGTTGCCCGCATTTACATGCGTGACCAGAAGACATATTGCGGAATCCTTCTTGATAATAATAACCGCAAAACAATATGCAGACTGCATAATTTTGGCACATGGAATGAGGGCGACCCCAATATAGGGCAAAACGCGCATATCGTGATTTTCATAACAGATTCGGGTGAAAAGTTTCCCATTCAATATGTGGAAGATATTTATCCGCTGAAGGATAAGTTGACCGCGGCTGCGAAGCGTGTTGATGGCAAAAAATAAACATATTTTTACCGACAAAACATCTTGACATTCACCGCGCCTTACGGGTACTTTGCTTTCATGGTGCTTGAAAACACCAACAGGCGGAAACGCCACCCGTCAGACTGGCCTTTATTTTTGTCCATTTCTGGGCTATAATCATTGCCGTGTGAGCGAATAGAATACCGAAAGGGAATAAACTCGCAGCCCCTGTTGGCGAATGTCGAAGGATATTTGACAGGAAATTCATCTCGCCAAGTGGAACCGTTCCCCACAACAAAAACATATCAGATATGTTCCGCCAGCAAGCCATATCAGGAAAGCGCTTGATTGAGCTAACCAGTTTGAGCGTGATTTTCTTACAGCATTGCTCCATACTGCCGGCAGAATATCAGAACTACGCGAATTGACGTGGGATGACGTTGACCTTGCGGCGCGGTGGTGACAAAGAGGCGCGCGCCATTGAAATCACCAATAGCAAGCCAGAAGCAAATGGAAAAGGGGCTGCTGTTTTCCAGTAACCCCTTGAAATATGGCGGAGAGAGGGAGATTCGAACTCCCGGACGGGGATTAGCCGCCACACGATTTCCAATCGTGCTCCTTAGGCCAAGCTCGGACACCTCTCCTGAATCGCAAAGCCGCAGAATATACAAAAAATTATTTTACGTACAGAACTAAATACGTATTTGTTACAAATATGTGCCGATCGGCCTTCTGCCGTCCGGCGGCGCGTCATCTTTCTCGCGCCAGCGCAAATGCTTTACATTTTCGGCGCACGGACAGGTTTTCCCAAAGGGCGTGCCCCCCTGACGGCCATTGAGAACAGAAACGCCAGCAGAGGAATGATCACCACAGCAAGAACAAGCCAGACCATAGCGCTCCCCCTACTTCTTGCGCCGTTTTCCGGCCATATAAAAAGCCCACAGCCCAAAGGCGAACATAAGCACGATGCCGATGGCGTTGAGGGTCACGTAATCCATTATATCCCCATAAGGCTGAAGCCGCAGTCAACATAGTGCACGCCGCCGGTAACGGCACCCGACAGATCCGAGGCCAGAAAAACGGCCGCGCCGCCCACATCCTCGGTGGCGACGTTGCGGCGCAGGGGCGCGCTCTCCTCCACGCGGACAAAAATGTCCTTGAGGCCGCCCACAGCGGATGCGGCCAGCGTTTTGATGGGGCCGGAGCTGATGGCGTTGACGCGCACACCTCCCTTGCCCATATCGTACGCCAGATAGCGCACCGAGGCTTCCAGCGCCGCCTTGGAAACGCCCATGACATTGTAGCCGGGGATAATCTGGGTGGAACCGTGATAGGTCATGGTGATCACCGAAGCGCCTGGCAAGAGCAGCGGCTCAAAAGCGCGGCAGATGCCCGTAAGCGAATAGGCTGAAATATTCAGCGCCAACGTAAATCCCTCACGCGAGGTGTCGATGTATCGACCGGTCAAATCCTCACGATTGGCAAAGGCAACAGAATGCACCAGCACGTCAACGTGTCCCCATTTTTCCTTCACAAGGGCAGCCGCAGCTTCAAGCTGGCTGTCTTCACGCACGTCGCACTGAAAGGTGTACTCCCCGTCAAGCTCTTCACTCAGAGGCTCCACACGTTTTTTGATGGCCTCGCCGACATAGTTGAAGGCAAGGCGCGCTCCCTGTTCCCTAAAACGCGTCGCAACGCCGTACGCAATACTCTTGCTGTTGGCAAGCCCGAAAATCAGGGCTTTTTTCCCTTTCAGCAACATAGTTTCTCCTCCTGACAATTCGTAATCTCCTGTCCCGATCAGATCAGCCAGTCAACGCGGCATATGCTTCCTGATAGCGTGCGGCCGTGGCATCAACCACCTCATCGGGCAGACGCGGTGGTGGCGGCTGTTTGTTCCAGGGCTGCGCAGACAGCCAGTCACGCAGATACTGCTTGTCAAAGCTTGGCTGACTTTTACCCGGGCTGTACGTGTCTTGTGCCCAGAATCGGGAAGAATCCGGCGTCAGCACTTCGTCAATAAGGTGCGGCTGCCCGTCAATCATGCCGAATTCAAATTTTGTGTCCGCCACAATAATGCCGCGCCGGGCAGCGTGCGTTCGTCCCGCTTCATACAGCGCCAGAGAAATTTTTTCAATCCGCGCGGCCATGTCTTCGCCAAGAATCTTGCGCGCATGATCCTTTGTGATATTTTCGTCATGGCAACCGAGGGTGGCCTTGGTTGAAGGGGTAAAGATCGCGGGATCAAGCCTGTCTGATTCGCGTAAATTCACAGGCAGGGAGATGCCGCACACGCTGCCCGTTGCCTGATAGTCTTTCCAGCCGGAACCGGTAATATACCCGCGCACAATACATTCCACCGGCAAAGGTTTCGCTTTGTGCACAAGCACGGCGCGTCCTTCAAGCATATCTGCAAAAGGAGCCAGCACCTTGGGGAAACGGCCAACAGCGCATTCAATCAGATGATTGGGCACAATATGGGCAAACTGCCGCATCCAGAACAGCGTCAGGTTGTTCAGCACCCTGCCCTTGCCGGGCACAGGCTCGTCCATGACAACATCAAAGGCCGACATGCGGTCTGTAGTAACGATCAGCAGGGTGCGTTCGTCCACTTCATAAATATCGCGCACCTTGCCGCGACAAAGCAGCGGATACACGTCTATATTTGTTTTGACAACTGGTTGCATGGTTACGCCTTGTTTGCAACAGATCTGCCGGCGTCCGCCCTGCCGCGCAGTTCAGCGGACCGGGCATGGGCTTCCAGGCCCTCCAGACGCGCCAGCGCGGCAATGGTTGGTGAATGTTGCAGCAAAAAATTTTGTGATGTTGCAATAATATTTGTTTTTTTGCAAAACGTCTGCACAGAAAGACCCGAGGAAAAGCGCGCCGTGCCCATGGTCGGCAGCACATGATTGGGGCCGGCAAAATGATCCCCCGCCGATTCAGGGCTGTAGCTGCCCAAAAAAACAGCGCCCGCATGGCGTATCCGCGGCAACACAGCCCAAGGGTCACGGATGCAGACCTCCAGATGCTCCGGCGCGACAGCGTTTGCAATATCCACCGCAACGCTTGGGGAGGGCACAATGACAATGGCCCCCCAGTCCAGAAGCGCACGCCCGGCGATCTGCGATCTGGGCAACGTAAGACACTGGCGTTCCAGCTCCTTATATACACAATCCGCCAGATTGGCATCGTCTGTCACACACAGCGCCGAGGCAAGGGGGTCGTGCTCGGCCTGAGAAAGCATGTCCGCCGCAATCCAGGCCGGGTTTGCCGAAGAATCAGCCAGAATCAATATTTCGCTTGGCCCGGCGATCATGTCTATACCCACATGCCCCTGCACCATGCGCTTTGCCGTTGTCACGTATATGTTGCCGGGGCCGGCTACGACATCCACCGGCGCAATGGACCGTGTGCCAAAGGCCAGCGCCGCCACTGCCCAAGCGCTGCCCACACGGTAGATTTCGTCAATGTCCAGCAGGTGCGCCGCTGCCAGAATGTGCGAATTCACGCTGCCGTCCTTGCGCGGCGGCGTACAGACGGCAATGCGCGGCACGCCGGCTACCTGTGCAGGCACAGCGCCCATCAGGAGGCTGGAAACAAGCGGCGTGTCCCCTCCCTGCCCGCCCGGCACATACAGGCCGGCGGAATCCACGGGCAATATCCGCTGCCCCAGAATGCTGCCGTCTTCACGGGTCACAAACCAGGATTTTTCTGTCTGTGATTCATGAAAAACGCGTATATTGGCTGCAGCGGCGCTGATACGCTCACGGTCTTCAACAGAAACAGAGGCGGCGGCGCGGGCAATGTCCTGCGCGCTCACCAAAAAAGGCGGAGAAAAATCTTCACAGTCAAAACGACGGGTATAGTCTGTCAGTGCCTCGTCACCTTTTTCACGCACAGACGACAGAATCTCGTGCACCGCGTTTTCAGCGCCGGCGCTTTTGGTACAGCGACTCTGCAGCCACTGCGCGGCTTTGCGCCATTCCTGGACGTTTTGCAGGGTAAGAATACGACATGTCATCTGGTGTTCCTCGTAACAATTGGTTACATTACTAAAAAATCGCAGCGCTGTCGAGAAACAATCTGCAAAAGCCGAATTACCGGCTTGCCTGTAGACGCAGACACTGGCATTATAGGGTACATGCCTTGTTAACGAAACTGAATGGAGGAATCTATGTCTTCAACCGTTTTTTATGCGGACACGCGCACCCGCTCGCACAGTGACAGCAAAATTGCCAAAATAGCGCGTCTTTGCAACGCGCTTGGCCTGAAAAAAATTATTAAAAAGAACGAACCGACCGCTGTCAAACTCCATTTTGGCGAATACGGCAACGACACCCACATCAACCCCGCCTTTGTGGCTCAAGTTGTTGACAAAATTGTTGATTCAGGAGGCAAACCCTTTCTGACAGACACAACCACACTGTATTCCGGCAGCCGCAAAAACGCTGTGGACCATTTGCAAACGGCCTACGCGCACGGCTTTGCCCCGTCTGTTGTGCACGCTCCGGTTATTATAGCCGACGGCATCTACGGCGAAAACGATATGCCTGTGCGCGTCAACGCAAAACACTTCAAAGAAGTCTTTATCGCGACGGAGATACGCCGTGCCCCAGCTCTGGTAGTGCTTTCACACTTCAAGGGACACGAAATGGCCGGCTTTGGCGGGGCGATCAAGAATCTGGCAATGGGCGGAGCGGCTGTGCGCGGCAAACGGGCGCAACACGCCACAAAGGTGCTTTTTACTGAAAAAAATTGTACCGGCTGCGGCAGATGCGTGAGCGTCTGTCCGCAAAAAGCGTTGCGCTCCGCGGAAGGCAAAACACACTTTGACGCCGCGCGCTGCATCGGCTGTTTTGAATGCATTACCGTGTGCCCCGTCAAGGCGGTGGACACAGACTGGAACACGGAGATGCGTCCCTTTATCGAACGCATGACGGAATACGCGCTGGGCGTTGTCAAGGGGCGGACAAAGCGGGTGTGCTTCATCAATTTTGCGCTCAGCGTCACCCCTGACTGCGACTGTGCCGGCTGGAGCGACGCGCTGCTTGTGCCGGACATCGGCATACTGGCCTCACGCGATCCTGTGGCGCTTGACCAGGCATGTTTTGATCTTGTCCACAAAGCGCCGAGCCTGGAACCTTCGCTGGCTGGCAAGACAGATTTTGACAAATTCAAGGCACGCTGGCCAAAAACATTCGGCCCAGTACAGCTGAGCTATGGCGAAGAAATCGGCTTGGGAAGCCGCGCATACACACTGCAAAAAATATAATCATGACAGACGCCTTTACCCCGGTCAGCCTGGAGAACCGTCAGGCATTTTACGCGCTCTGGCAAAAGACGCCCCAACGCTCTCTGGACTACACTCTTCCCAATCTCTGGGGCTGGCAGGAGCATTACGGGCTTGAATGGTTCTTTGACGCAAGCCTTTGCTGGATACGCCAGAGGCGGCCTGCGCATGTGTACTGGGCGCCCGTGGGAGACTGGACAAATGTGGACTGGGCGCAGACACTGCAGAAACTACCGCGCGCCGCGCCCGCGAGATCCGGAGGGAACGGAGAATCGCCGGAATTACAAACCTCCGGCGACTGTCTGTTCGTCCGCATTCCGGAGACTCTGGTGCAAATATGGCAAAAAGCCCTGCCCGCCCTTGTGCAGCCCACAGAAGATCGCGGCCAGTGGGAATATCTGTACAAACAGAAAGAACTGGCCACACTGCCCGGTAACCGATTTCACAAAAAACGCAATCACTACAACAGCTATATCAAAGTCTACGGCAAAGTTGACTACCGCAGACTTGACGACGCTCTGGTTGACGACGTGCTGTCCGTGCAGGACACTTGGTGTCAATGGCATGATTGTGAAGATTCGCCTTCACTTCAGGCGGAAAACGACGCTGTCAACCGTGTGCTGAGCCACTGGAACTGCTTTTGCGAACTTACGGGTGGTTCCCTCTATGTTGACGGAAAAATGGTCGCCTTCAGCATTGGAGAAAGGCTGGACGCCCAGAGCCTTGGCGTACATTACGAAAAAGGGCTTAACGGATTTCGCGGTGTGTACCAGACAATAAACTGCGTTTTTTCAAAATATGCCGGCGCGGGCTTTACCTATATAAACCGCGCGCAGGACCTGGATGAAGAAGGGCTGCGCCAGGCAAAACTGACCTATCTGCCGACGGATTTTTTGCGTAAATATTCTGTGCGTGTTCACGGGCTGTGAGCAGCGCAAAAGACCGCCTTGAACTCAAAACCTTAACGCTTGACAGGCGGAGCTTATGTCGGTAGCATACAACTTATCAAAGAACATTTTGGAACCGTATTGCTTTGCCGAATGTACAGATTTTGTTAACAAATTCACGTTATTAACATATTTTGACGGATCAGCGGAGCAACTTGACAGCGCAGGGCTTTCCCTTTATCAGCAACTGTTGCGTTGGGTTGTCGTTCAATTGGCAGGACGGCGGATTCTGACTCCGCTAATCAAGGTTCAAGTCCTTGCAACCCAGCCAGGGAAACTATGCGTCCCCATCGTCTAGCCGGCCCAGGACAACGGCCTTTCACGCCGTCAACAGGGGTTCGAATCCCCTTGGGGACGCCAGAATTTTGCCTCATAAGGTAGCAAAAAGGCTAAAAACCTGTTGATAACAAAGGATATTCCGAATGACCCGTACCAAGGAAAAAATAACCTGAAGCTGTTTTTCGTCAAAATGGGTCAGACTTTCATCAATTTTTCCTTTATCTTGCCTGTATCATTCAGGGTTCCCTCATAATCAAGCAGGTCAACCACAGAGACATTAAAAACCTTGGCAAGTGCTTCCAAGGTGTCCAGGGTAGGATTAGCTATAGCTCGCTCAATTTCGCTGATACGGGCAATGGAAAGATTCGTCAGTTTGGACAATGCCGCCTGTGACAATTTAGATTTTTTTCGCCGTTCAATGACCTGTTTTGCCAAAAACGTTCGGATTTCGTTAGCCATAAAAAATCTCCTATAGCTAGGATACCGAATCTTCTAAAACTCAGTATAACAACATAATAGTCATTTTTATCAAAAAATATGGATTTAATCTATTGACCATCGGCCTCACAAGTTGATAAAAAAGCTTGCATGTGGGAGTTTATTCTTCCTTGTGTGCGGTGTTTGTATGGATAACTTGGGGAGGATGCGCCATGACTCTAGAAAATCTTTTTAAAGAGCGTCTGCTTGCGGACTGTGTTGAGTGCGAAAAACTTGGACTCTCCGCGCATATCGGTAGGCGAATGGTTCTTGAACACGGAGCCATTGAGGCGGCCAAGAGGCTTATTCAAAGCGGTACAGCACAAAAAGGCTTCATCTCTCTCATGAAAAAAGGAGATAAAGGCCGTCAATGTACCATGGAAAATAGAATAGTAGACAGTAAATTTTCATCTTTGTTTGAGCCTAAAGATGTGGAATTAGCAAAATGGCGTCTTGATAATTGGGAGAAGTTGCCGATTTCTTAGACATAAAGTCCATTTGGATTTGTTGGGCATACCACAAAAATAGAGGAGTTGAGAATGCAAAAGGCAGCCTTACTCCTAACGATTGCAGTGATTTCTAGCCTGAGTCTGTCCAGTGTGGCTTTTGCCTACACTGAGCGGGATGTGGACAGGTTGACGACCTTGGCGGTAATTTATGGTCGGGCTGTGGCTTGTGGAGCAGACGTTGAAGCTTCCATCCGCCGCACAGGTTCATGGATTGATTCTACCTTCGAGAGCGAGCGCGGAGCATACCAGTTTTCAGAAACAGCACGATTGATTTTTAGGCCGCATGAACAGGACTGATGACTATTTTCGTATTGCTCGTATCAACGAAAAACGGTCTGTAACTGCTTTTTGTCAAAATACCCAAGACTATCCGCAATTTTTCCTTTATCCTGTCCGTGCTGCTCAAAGAACCTTCGTAATCCAGCAAGTCAACAAGCGAGACATTAAAGACCTTGGCAAGCGTTTCCAAGGTGTCCAGTGTGGGATTGGCTATAGCTCGTTCAATTTCGCTGATACGGGCAATGGAAAGATTCGTCAGTTTGGACAGAGCCGCTTGCGACAGCTTGGCCTTTTTGCGTCTTTCAATAACTTGCTTCGCCAGAAATATCCTGATTTCATTCGCCATAAGAGGGTTCTCCTATGGCTTAATTTACCGAATCTACAGAAATGCGGCATAAAAATATAGACTGCAAATTTATCTAATAATACGGATTATATTTGTTGACATTGACCTCAAGCTGATAAAAAATTCCAAGGGAAGTATTGTTGCTTGATGACCATGTTTGCATGAATAAACTCAAGGATATTCCGATGGTTACAGATAAGAAATTGATTGAGAGCTTATTTTTGTCAATAAAAAAATACAACACTCCAAGATATACGGCTTTTTTGAAAGGTGATTTAAAAAAAGATAAAGTATTGAGCAGCAATCCTAATATGTTGATGATAATGTGGCTAATGAGCGCTCAATACGATGCGGAGAAAGCAAGTTATATTCCTTTTTTATTAGAAGAGCGTCTAGGTTCCTGTGACATGAATTTTCTTGCATCTCTCCCTTTAGCAGATATTGAACGTGCCATGTCAGAGCCTACACCAGTCCATCGTTTCCCACAAAAAAGAGCAAGTTACCTTTGGCAAATGGCAAAACTCATCACTGATAAATATAATGGAGATGTTGAAAATATCTGGCAAAACGTATCCAGTATAGAAATTAGCAGACGATTGCGGGAAATTCCCGGTTTCGGCCAGAAGCTTTCATCTATGGTTCCAATAAATCTGATTAGAAATCTTGGAATACATCTGTCTGACCAAGTAACAATGGATATAGCAGTTGACGTGCATGTTGAACGTGTATTGAAACGGACAGGACTTTGCCATCAAGATGCTGACTATGCGGAAATGGCCTTAACTGCCAGAAAGATTGCCGAGCAAGAAGGACGATTTGCGATGGAGCTTGATTTGCCGCTATGGGCAACAGGGAAATTTTTTTGCCATGAGTACAATGCAGAATGCGAACTATGCACATTGAATGATGTTTGTCCAAAAATATTTGAAATATCTGATTTATATGAACAGAAATATTCAATAACCTATGAAGAAGCAATTATTGCAGGAATAAATCCAGAAGATAATAATGCGATGAAACTATTGCGTAAAAATCTTGAATCATGGAATTATAATGAACCAAAATCGGCAAATGAAGCATATAATCATCATGGAATAGAAAGACTTCAATTACTCCGACAAATTAAACACCAGCTCAAAGACGATATTGGATTTTCAGTATTATATGATAAACTTGAACCAAGACGCGGACAGAAAGCACGCAATTTATCAAATGCAATGGGATTACCTTTGCAACCGTGGATTGGACTAGGCTCAAGTGTGCGCCTCCGCGAATTTGTAAATGAGTATTCAAATTATCTTGGCGGTCATATTATTGACAAGAAATGGAGTTCAAATGAACCCTGAAAAACAAGATAAAGATTCAGGAGTTTCCTGGCTGGTTGCATTATTATGACGCCAATAATTGAGTATGGCAGCTAGGAAAAGGCGGTTCTCAACAACATTGTTTCGGACTCTGATTATTTTTATTCTGGCGTACAATTCTTGTTGACAGCTAAAAAGGAGATAACTTATGGCTTTGGTTGTGGGTATTTTAAGCGTTTTAGCCGTATGGGGCATATGCTTTTTATGGTTTATATGGGCCAGCCAGAAAGCATATTTTACGCAAAAAATCCAAATAATGCCATAAGGCGTAAAAAGGAGGCTTAAAATGCATAAAACATTTGTGATGTTAGTGATGGTGCTATGTTTTGGGGTGACTGGGTGTGCGACACATCATCAACCATCCACTGACGAACTTCTTGAAGGGAAGCAACGGACTTGGACTTATCCGACAGATTACCAACAGAGTGTCAAAAAGTATATGCAAGGCCATTTGATTGATCCGACGGCTCCAATTTATACTTTTTTAGAACCCAAAAAAGGATACTGCGCTTCACCTATTTTACGAAAAAAACGAATTACGTGGGCATGGGTCGTCGATTACACAGTTAACTCCAAAAATAGTTTTGGCGGATACACTGGTGGAGAAGATCGTCGCGCCGCCATTGTTGATGATCAAGTAATATGCGAAGAATATAGAGAAAAAATACTTACGGATCAGAATCATATACAAGTTATAGAATAGCGCACATGGTACCGATATATCCTAACGGTTGCATGTTCGGATCGCTTTTTTTCTTCTCTCGTATAAAAAGCTAGTGGAAGGCTGGACGGTACGCACAAATTCCGGCCAGCTTCCACTAAACTTGTTGCGGGAGGTAGTTACAACGACAAATTCCCCAATAGCCTTTCCCGCATTCGGCATTTTTTCCATCCCCATAGATTTTTTCAATCGGGAAAAATTCAGGGATAAATATAAGATACTGAAATGAAAGTCTTGATTCTCACGCCGTCAACAGGAGTTCGAATCCCCTTGGGGACGCCAATAAAAATCAATGAGTTACGTATAAAAACCGCATGAATCTTTTGTGGACATTCGATCATTTGCCATACGTTGAGGGTAAACCTCGCCAGGGCGCACCTGTCTTGGCAATCCACATAACAGCTTCTACAAATAAGCGATTATCGGATAGGTTCTACCCGGATCTTCGATCTTACCGGGCAATGCGTTTTTAATTCTCTCCCATTAGTCGTCTCTCAAAGCATGTCTACGTTGTATAGCAGATCTCCTGCTATGCTTTATACCTTAATCTCACGATGAATGCCGACAGAACCTAGCTATACCAAATCAAAAAATCTTGACTCAATGGGCGGGGTCTAGACATACCCGCCACTATCTGCTCAGCGCTTGCCTTGCGCCCCTATTTCCGCTATTATTACCGCTTGAACACCTTATTATTACCCGGAGTAACAAACCGATGGCTAAAAAACCCGCCCTCTCCCCGGCAGAAGCCCGCAGTGAAGCCCTTACCACAGCCCTGTCCACCATAGAACACAAATACGGCAAAGGCGCTGTGATGAAGCTCTCTGATGAGGCACACGTCAATATCCCCGTCATTCCCACAGGTTCCATCGGGCTGGATCTGGCGCTCGGCGTCGGCGGCATACCGCGCGGGCGCATTTCGGAAATTTTCGGGCCGGAATCTTCGGGCAAAACCACACTTACACTGCATATCATCGCGGAATGTCAAAAAATGGGCGGTACCTGCGCTTTTGTGGATGCCGAACACGCGCTTGACGTGTCCTACGCAAAAGCCCTTGGCGTCAATACGGACGAACTGCTCATATCCCAACCGGACTATGGCGAGCAGGCGCTCGACATTGCCGACATGCTGGTGCGCTCAAGCGCTGTGGACCTTGTTGTTGTGGACTCTGTGGCGGCGCTGATCCCGCAGGCGGAGCTTGACGGCGACATGGGCGAAACCCAGATAGGCGGGCACGCGCGACTGATGTCGCACGCCATGCGCCGCCTCACCGGCACCATACACAAATCCCGCACTTCAGTAATATTTATCAACCAGATACGCATGAAAATCGGCGTCACCGGCTACGGCAGCCCGGAAACAACCACCGGCGGCAATGCGCTGAAATTCTACGCATCCATCCGTCTGGACATACGCCGCATACAAACGCTCAAGGACAAGGACGAGCCTTACGGTTCACGCACCAAGGTAAAAGTCGTCAAAAACAAGGTCGCCCCCCCCTTCCGCACCGCTTTTTTTGACATTCTTTACGGTCAGGGCATTTCACGCACCGGCGAACTGATTGATCTGGGCATTGAATGCGGCGTTATTGAACAAAGCGGCTCATGGTTTGCTTTTGGCGCGGAAAAACTGGGACAGGGCAAAGAAAAAGTCCGCGCCCTGCTGGACAGCAACGAAGAACTGCGTCTCCAGATCGAAAATGCCCTCACGCAAGCCGTTGGGATGCATCCGAAACTGGGGACAAGGCGTACGGAAACCGCGCCGGAACACGATGGCGAAGACGCCTGAACCGAAAAACAACCATGCTCACTGCAAAAGAAATACGCCGCCGCTTTCTTGCCTTTTTCAAAGCGCACGGGCACACACTTGTGCCCTCAACACCGCTGATTCCGCCAAACGACCCCACACTGCTTTTCACAAACGCCGGCATGGTGCAGTTCAAAAAACTCTTTCTGGGTGAGGAAAAGCGGGAATACAGCCGCGCTGTTTCCTGCCAGAAATGCCTGCGTGTATCCGGCAAGCACAACGACTTGGAAAATGTCGGGCGCACGGCTCGTCACCACACGTTTTTTGAAATGCTTGGCAATTTTTCCTTTGGCGACTACTTCAAGCGGGAAGCTATTGCGCTGGCCTGGGAATTTGTCACCGGAGAACTGGGTCTGCCCGTGCGCGACCTCTACGTCACCGTCTTCCGTGACGACAATGAAACTGTCGCCCTGTGGCGGGAAATTGCCTCCCTACCGGATGCCCGCATTGTGCGCATGGGCGAAAAAGACAATTTCTGGACAATGGGCGACACAGGCCCCTGCGGCCCGTGTTCGGAAATCTACATTGATCAGGGCGCGGACATGGCCTGCGGTCCGGACTGCGGCATAGGCAAATGCGACTGCGACAGATTTCTGGAAATCTGGAATCTTGTCTTCACACAGTTTGACCAGTTTTCGGACGGCACGCGCGCGCCGCTTGCCGCCCCAAACATAGACACCGGCATGGGTCTTGAGCGCATTGCCGCCGTCTGCCAAGGCAAACGCTCCAATTTCGACTGCGATCTGTTTCAGGAAATCATACAGCACGCGGCCGCGCTCGCGCGCGTGACATACAGCTTCAGCGCGCCGGACACCAACGATATGGACACTGCCCTGCGGGTGATAGCCGACCACAGCCGCGCCGCAGCTTTTTTGATTGCCGACGGTGTGCTGCCATCCAATGAAAATCGCGGCTATGTGCTGCGCCGCCTTATTCGCCGCGCCCTGCGCTTTGCCACGCTGATCAACGTCAACGAACCCTTTTTGTACAAAACAGCGCGTAAAACAGCCGACACTATGGCGCGGGACTATCCTGAGCTTGCCGCTTCCGCAAAGTTTATTTCCCGCGCTGTGTTTGAAGAAGAACAGCGATTCTCCCTCACCCTTGAAAAAGGGCTGCACCTGCTGGACGAAGAGCTGCAACACCTTGAAAAACGCGGTAAAACTGAAATTTCCGGCGATTTCTGCTTCAAACTGTACGACACCTACGGCTTCCCTCTGGATATTGTGACCGATGTTGCCGGCAAGCGCGGTTTTACAGCCAACGCCGCTGACTTTGAAAAAAATATGCTGGAGCAGCGAATGCGCGCCCGCGCAAGCCGCAAGAAAACGCTGCGGGACAAACAGGAAGGTGCTCACCGCCTTGAAAAAGATTGTCTGCGTTCTGTTAAGGACGCAGAGGGGCTTTGCTCCTTGCGGACTTGGGGGGGCGGGGGCACAGCCCCCCGTCCAATTTTTGTGGGGTACGAAAACCTCACTGTCCAAAGCCGTATTGTGGCCTTGCTGGATGCCAACGGGCAACCTGTGGAAAGGCTGAAACAGGGAGAGCACGGTTTTGTTGTTACAGGCAAAACGCCTTTTTACGGAGAATCCGGCGGTCAGGCAGGCGATTGCGGACTGCTCGAATCCGCGACGGGACAGGCCGAAGTGACAACCACCCTCAAACCGGACATTATTATCCCCTCAATCAGCGTCAATCAAGGCTGCCTGCTGCTTGATCAGGAAGTCGTCTTGCGCGTGGACAGCACTGCCCGCGCGGGCACAGCCCGCAATCACACCGCAACCCACCTGCTGCACGCGGCCCTGCGTCGCACGCTGGGGACACACGTCAGGCAGGCAGGCTCGCTCGTTGACAGCCGCCGCCTGCGCTTTGATTTTTCACATATCACCGCACTGACACAGGAAGAACTTGCGGCTGTGGAGAAGGATGTCAACCGCGCCGTTTTTGCGGATTTTCCCGTTATCGCCAAGGAAATGCCGCGTGAAGAAGCACTTGCGCTCGGAGCAACGGCTCTTTTTGACGAAAAATACGGCAGCTCGGTACGCGCGGTGCGCGTCGGACAGCCGGAGAACAATGCAGAATCCCTGGAATTGTGCGGCGGCACACATGTGTGCCGTACCGGTGAAATCGGCGTGTTTCTGATCGTCTCCGAATCGGGCGTTGCCGCAGGCACACGCCGTATTGAAGCTCTTACAGGCTGGAACGCATACAGCTTGGCGCTTGAGCAACGCACGGAACTCTCCGCCCTGTCAACGCTGCTCAAAACCCGCCCGGGACAGCTTGCCGAACGCGTACAGCTTATGCAGTCGGACATAAAAAAACTGCGCAAAGCTGCGGAAAAAACCTCTTCCGTCACCACAGATCCCTTGCGCGACCTGGAAGAAATACGCGGCATCCGCGTTCTGACAATGCAGATACCCTCTCTGTCCGTACATGCCCTGCGCGAACACATGGACACCGTGCGCTCGCGCCTCACAAGCTCGACTGTTGCCTGTCTTGCCGCTGTGGAAGAAGGGAAAGTGACCCTGTTGCTTTATGTTTCCAAAGACCTGCACAGCTCCTTTACAGCCCCGGCACTCATCAGGGAGGTTGCCGCAGTATGTGGCGGCAGCGGCGGCGGACGTCCTGACCTGGCGCAGGCAGGCGGCACACTGCCGGACGGGCTGCCAAAGGCTTTTGCCCTGCTGAAAAGCCTGATTGCGGATACTCCCAAATAACAGGAACCGATATGATAGGTATTTCAAAACTCTACTGCGGACAGGCCGAGTCCTCGGACGCGTTGCGCTACGGACGCGAATCCGGCAAACTGCCATCCCATCTGCTGCAGTTTTCAAAGGACAAAAAACCCGTTGTCGTGTGGAACATGACGCAACGCTGCAATCTCAAATGCGCGCACTGCTACGCGCACGCTACCGGCATGAGCGGCACAGACGCCATAAATACATCACAATCCATTGTGATAATTGATGATATTGCAGCCTACGGCGTGCCGGTGGTGCTGTTTTCCGGCGGGGAGCCGCTGGCACGCGAAGATTTGCCTGACCTTGCGCGTCACGCCACACAAAAAGGCATGCGCGCCGTCATCTCCACAAACGGTACCCTGATAAGCAGGGAAAAAGCGCGGGAACTCAAGGCTGTGGGGCTCTCCTATGTGGGCATTTCCCTGGACGGCCTTGAAAAGGTGCACGACACGTTTCGTCGTGTGCCGGGCGCCTTCAAAGACGCGCTCGCCGGCATTGCCAACTGTCAGGCCGAGGGTCTCAAGGTCGGCCTGCGCTTTACCATCAACAAAGGCAATGTTACGGAAATCCCCGGTATTTTCCGCCTGCTGAAAGATCTTGAAGTGCCGCGCGCCTGCTTTTATCATCTGGTCTATTCCGGACGCGGTTCAGAACTCATTGACGAAGATCTGAATCACGAACAGACACGGCGGACGCTTGATCTGATTATGGACGAAACCCGCGCCCTTTTTGAAGCCGGACACCCCAAGGAAATCCTGACGGTAGACAACCACGCCGACGGTCCCTATGTCTGGATGCGCCTGCAACGGGAAGACCCGAAGCGGGCGCGGGACGTGCTGAGGCTGTTGCAGTTTAACGAGGGCAACAGTTCCGGACGCGGCATAGGCTGCATTTCCTGGGATGGAAAAGTGCATGCGGACCAGTTCTGGCGGGAGCACACTTTCGGCAATGTGCTTGAGCGCCCCTTTTCTCAAATCTGGGACGACCCAGCCATTGAACTTCTGCGCAAACTTAAAAACAAAAAAGCCCACGTCAAGGGGCGTTGCGCAACATGCCGGCACCTGGACATCTGCGGCGGCAACTTTCGGGCGCGGGCAGAGGCCGTGTACGGCGATATCTGGGCGGAAGACCCGGCCTGTTACCTCACTGATAAAGAGATATCATGAACACACGCTTTCACCGCGGCAGGCGACTGCGTCAAACCCCGGCCTTACGCGCATTGACGCGTGAAACAGCTTCCCTGCTCACTGAGGACCTCATCATGCCCTATTTTGTGGATGAGGCGGACGCGCATCTGCGCCGCGAGATTCCCTCCATGCCCGGACAATTCCGTCTGGGCATTGACCAACTGGAAGGCCAGATAGGCGAAGCTGTCGACCTTGGCTTGCGCGCTGTGTTGCTGTTCGGCATTCCCCGCATAAAGGACGAACGCGCAAGCGCGGCCTATGATGAAAACGGCATCGTGCAGCAGGCCGTGCGCCGAATCAAACGGATATGGCCATATCTTATTGTTATTACAGATGTTTGCCTCTGTGAATATATGATCCACGGGCACTGCGGCGTCCTGACGCCCGAGGGCACGATCCTCAACGACGCAACCCTGCCCCTGCTTGCCGGAACAGCCGTGAGCCACGCGCTTGCCGGCGCGGATATTGTCGCTCCCTCGGACATGATGGACGGTCGTATAGCGGCGATACGTGCCGCTCTGGATGACAACGGCTTACACGAACTGCCCGTCATGTCCTACGCTGTCAAATTTGCCTCCGCTCTGTACGGGCCATTTCGGGAGGCGGCTGATTCCGCTCCTGCCGCAGGCGACAGAAAATCCTACCAGATGGATCCGGGCAACGCCCGTGAAGCGCTGATTGAAGCCCGCGCGGATGTGGACGAAGGCGCGGACATGCTGATTGTCAAACCGGCAAGCCACTACTCCGACATATTGTACCGCGTGCGCAAGGCTGTGGATGTGCCCCTGTGCGCCTATCAGGTCAGCGGTGAATATGCCATGATCCGCGCTGCCGGGCAAAAAGGCTGGATCGACGAGAACGCCGTCATGCTCGAAACCCTGCTTGGCCTCAAACGGGCCGGGGCCGACAGGCTGATCACCTATTTTACAGAAACCGTACTCAAACAAAGGCTTGCGCGCTGATGTACACGCACACTGAACTACCAAGTCTCAGTAGCCCCCTCTGCCGCCTGATTGCCTGGGAAGTGACGCGCTCCTGTAATCTGGCCTGCAAACACTGCCGCGCGGAAGCGCACCCGCACCCTTACAATGGCGAACTTTCCACCACCGAGGCAATCTCGCTCATTGATTCGTTTTCACAAGTGGGATCCCCCATCATTATTTTCACCGGCGGAGAGCCGATGCTGCGGTCGGACATTTATGATCTTGTGGCGTATACGCACGCACAGGGACTGACATGCGCCTTTTCACCCAACGGTACCCTGATTGACGCGGAAAACGCCCAAAAATTAAAAGCTGCCGGCGTGGACCGCTGTTCTATTTCCATTGACGGGCCGGACGCAAAAAACCACGATGCGTTTCGAGGCGTCAAGGGCGCCTTTGACGCCTCCCTGCGCGGCATTGCGCATCTTAAAAACGCAGGGTTGCCCTTTCAGGTCAACACTACCGTCACTCGGGACAACCTTGCAAACTTCAAAAACATTTTTGACCTTTGCGAACGCATCGGGGCGGTCGCGTGGCATATTTTTCTGCTTGTGCCTGTCGGACGCGCCGCCGCCCTGACAGACCAGTCAATCACTGCCGGGGAATACGAAGACGCGCTGCACTGGCTGTACGATTTTCGCAAAACCACGACCATGCACCTGAAAGCGACATGCGCGCCGCACTATTATCGCATTCTGCGTGAACGCGCTCGTGCCGAAGGCGTGCGCGTCACGCCGGAGACATTCGGCATGGACGCGCTCACGCGCGGCTGCCTTGGCGGCACAGGATTCTGTTTTATAAGTCATGTGGGGCAGGTGCAGCCCTGCGGCTATCTGGAGCTTGACTGCGGCAATGTGCGTGTAACGCCTTTTCCGCGGATCTGGCGAGAAAGCGCGTATTTTCGCCAATTCCGCGACCAGGCCGCCTACAAAGGCAAATGCGGCGTGTGCGAGTACCATAAAGTCTGCGGCGGCTGTCGCGCGCGGGCGTTCAGTACGGACGGCGATCACATGGGGCAGGAGCCGTTGTGCGCCTACCAACCACAAAAAACGCAACCAGCATGAGCAACAACAACATTATGGACAACGTGGATCGCCGGATTCTGGACATCATACAGACAGACTTTCCCCTGTCTCCGCGCCCCTATCTGGAACTCGGCGACCGGCTTGGCATAGCGGAAGAGGAATGCCTTGAACGGGTGCGCGCTCTGCGCAAGACGCAGATCATTCGCCGTTTGGGGGCCAACTTTCACTCCGCGAAACTTGGCTTTGTGTCCACACTGTGCGCGGCGCGCGTGCCGAATGAGCGTCTGGAGGACTTTGTGCGTGAGGTCAACGCGCAGCCCGGCGTCACACACAATTATCTGCGCGAGCACGACTACAATATCTGGTTTACGCTGATCGCTCCCTCCCGCAAAAAATCTGACGCCGTGCTCGCTGACATAAGTGAACGCACGGGGATTCGCATCCTCAATCTGCCTGCTGAAAAAATCTTCAAAATCCGCGTGGATTTCCGGATGGAGACGCTACAGGCAGAATGACCCGACTGCCCGCATTATTCGCGCAGTTCTGGAATCGGATTGAAATCTGGTAGCAAGGGAGGGACTTGAACCCCCGACCCTGCGGGTATGAACCGCATGCTCTAACCAACTGAGCTACCTTGCCATTCCAACGCTTCAGCAGTCGGGTCACAAATTGACGGCGATGCGTTTGAGTATTTATATAATTTATCCTGTTTTGGCAAGAGGTTTGCCATCTTTTATGCGGATTTGTTCACTGTATTTTTCGTGATACTTGGCGCGTTGTTTGCATCTGTCAGATACGGTACAGGATTTCTGTCAAAAATAAGGCGTTGACGCCATGCCCTTTCGCTTTAACATGCAGAGGGCCTTGATTACTGCGAACAGCTGGAAGAAGAGGCAAAGGTACTTCATGAGGTTGCCCGAATAATGCGGCTCAAGCTCCTGCTTGCATACGTTGGCACTGATTTCAGCGGTTGGCAGATTCAGGAAAAGCCCAATCCCCCGCGTACGGTACAAGGCGCTCTGGAAGTTGCCCTGCGCACGCTTACAGGCGACGCGGTACGCGTGTATGGCGCAGGCCGTACTGATTCCGGGGTACACGCGCACGGGCAGGTTGCACACTGCGATGTGCCGGATTCAAAGACCGGCCTTGATTGGCGAAAAAGCCTCAACTCCTTGCTGCCAAAGGATATTTGCATTTTGGAAGCTGCCCGCGCGGCGCCGACATTCCATGCCCGCAACGATGCTGTCGGCAAAGCCTATGCGTACCGGTTCTGGCAGGAGCGGGCATTTGTACCGCCTTATCTCGTACCCTTTGTCTGGCGTTGCGGCCCGCTTGACATGCGCCCTATGCGCGCTGCACTGCCGTCTTTGATAGGCAGGCACGATTTTGC
Organism: Candidatus Desulfovibrio kirbyi; assembly: GCA_013374015.1. GTDB lineage: Bacteria > Desulfobacterota > Desulfovibrionia > Desulfovibrionales > Desulfovibrionaceae > Desulfovibrio > Desulfovibrio kirbyi. Next base: position 4,546 of record BLLL01000006.1, on the reverse strand, counting down.
CGGTCTGCAAAATGCCGGGACGGATACGAACAGCACGCACCGCACGTTGTTTTCAGCTGAGATTGCTGTATTGCCGCCTTGCGCGCAGTATCCGCCGCATGCGCCGTCTTTATGTCTGACTGTTTCCGCCAACGGTTTTCTTAAACAAATGGTTCGTAATATCGCAGGATTGCTTGTTGCCTGCGGGCGTCAAAAAATTGCTCCGGAGGATGTGGACAGTCTGCTGGCAGCCTGTGATCGCAGGGCTGTGAACGCACAAACCGCTCCGGCGCAGGGGCTTTCATTGGTTAATGTGGACTATGGAACTGTTCATACCATAAAGTAGTAGACAAAGGGCGCCAGCACCAGTCTGTATATGGCAAAGGGCGTCAGGCTCAGCCGTTGCGTAAGTGAAATAAAAATTTTTACCGCCAACAGGGCGGAAACAAACGATCCGCCAATCCCGATCAGAAAAAAGGGGATGTCCGCAGCGCTGAACTGCGCAAAATTTTTGAGCATGTCATACCCTGTTGCCGCCACCATGACAGGCACGGCGGCGATAAAGGAATACTCCGCCGCAAGCGGACGTTTGGCCCCAAGCAACATTCCACCCATAATGGTTGCCGCGGATCGAGAAAATCCCGGCCAGAGCGCAAGGCACTGAAAACAGCCAATGCCCAGTGCCAGGCGCGGCGTCATGTCGTCCAGGGTGATACAGGTGGGTTTGCGGTTGCGGTGTTCTGCAAAAATCATGCACAGCGCGCCGACGACAAGGGCAATCAGCACTGTGGACGGGCGAAACAGATACTGTTTGATATGCGCGTGCAACAGCAGACCCAGGACGCAGGCCGGCAGGGAAGTGAGCAGGAGCAGACATATCCCGCGCATACCGGCAAAACGCACGTACGGCTGCGGGCGCACCAGACCGATAAAGCGTTTCCGGTACAACACAACAACGGCAAGGATAGCGCCCAACTGGATAACCACTTCAAAGGTGTCGGCCTTGTTTCCTGTAAAATTGAGCAGATGTCCGGCCAGAATCAGATGCCCTGAAGAAGAAACGGGCAGATACTCCGTCAGCCCCTCAACAATGCTCAAAATGAACGCGGTGACCAGATTGTCCATTTATGACTCCGTTCTGTTTTCGCTGACCAGAGCATACAGTTCTTTTGTTGTCCAGCCTTGGACAGCATACTGTATCCGGCGGACTGTGTCGCGTGGTTTTTCGTGCGGAACCAGGCGAGTTTGCAACAGTTGCCGCACATCGTCGTCCGGAGTGCGCGTTATTGTTTCGGGCGGTCCGACAAGCACCGTTATCTCGCCCAAAAAATTGTCGGACAGAGCATCGTGCTCTTCAAGACGTATCAGCAGGAATTCTTCATGGGTTTTTGTCATTTCGCGGCAAATGGCCATATCGCGCGCGCCCAAGGCGCGGTGCGCCAACGCAAGGCTTTGTTTGAGGCGATTTTTGCGTTCAAAAAATACCAATGAAGCCTGAGCCTCGGCAAAGGCGGCAAACAGGCGCTCTCGTCCTGCCTGATCGCGCGGCAAAAAACCAAGAAATATATAAGGGATTGGCGGGATGCCCGCTACTGAAAGCGCCGCTGCCGGGGCAGAAGGCCCTGGTATGGGAGAAACTGGTATGCCCTCCTTGCGGCAGGCGCGCACAAGGCGGTAGCCGGGATCGGCCAGAAGCGGCGTTCCCGCATCGGAAATAAGGGCGAGTGTTTGTCCGGCGCGCAACAGTTCCAGCAGGCTTTCCTGTCGTTCGTGCTCATTGTGTTCGTAAAAGCTCAGGAATTTCTTTGCCGGAATTTTGTGTTGGGCAAAAAGTCGTGAAGCGCGGCGGGTATCTTCAACCAGCACAAGGTCGGCAGACTTCAGCGCCTCGCGTGCCCGCGGCGAAAAATCACCAGGGTTGCCAAGCGGTGTTGCGACCACCCAAAGTCGGGGGGAAGTCAAAGGCATTTTGGTAGTGCTCCGCGCAAAATGTTTGTCCGTTGTGAACCACACAGACTACGTCAAAACGGCAAGGGAGATGCCATGCCTTGTTTGCCGCAAGCCACGCCTGGGCGGCGCGTGCAACCATGCGCCGTTTTGCCGGCGTTATGGCGTCAGCCGGCGTGCTCAGGCCAAATGCCCGGCGGGTTTTTACCTCCACAAAAACAATCGTATCCTTATCCCGGCACACAATGTCAAGCTCCAGTCGCCCCTTGCGCCAGTTGCGCGCCAGAATGCACATACCGGACTGATGGAGCAAAGCTGTCGCAGAATCTTCACCGGTTTTGCCCAGACAGATATGCGGCGGTTCAGGGGTTTTGTTGGACACGCCGCGAAACGTAAGCCGGTGTTGCGGACAAGGGCCAAGACGCTGTAAAGCTTCATAATGCGCCTTTGTTCCATAGCCTTTATGCTTCTCAAAGCCGTAGCCGGGCCAGCGGCGGGACAGGCCTTGCATGAGCTTGTCGCGAAATGTCTTGGCCAGTATTGAGGCTGCGGAAATGGCGTTTACGGTTCTGTCGCCGTCAACGACGGCGCGTTGTGTTGGGCAGGGCTGGCTGGCTTTCTGCCATGCGCGGGCGAGCATGGCGTGGGGCAGGGTCATGTTGCCGTCTATGAGCAACGAATCCGGCGCATGACGCAGAACGCGCACCGCCTGGCACATGGCCTCAAAGGTGGCCTGTAAAATATTGATACTGTCAATGCGGGGCGCCCACACAACGCCCAGTCCCCAGGCAACGGCAACCGCGCGTATGCGGGGAGCAAGCTGTTCACGGGCGCCGGCGCTCAGAACTTTTGAATCCGCAAGGCCTGTCAGTCCGTGCTCAGGGGGCAGAATAACCGCGGCGGCCACAACAGGCCCGGCTAGGCACCCACGCCCTGCTTCGTCTATTCCTGCAACATGCTCCGGCAATATCAGAAACGTCCGCGTGGTTTGATGCGGGCAGCCTTGCCTTTGAGCGCGCGCAAATAGTAGAGGCGGCTGCGGCGCACACGGCCCTGGGTAACCAGTTCCACGTGATCAATAAAGGGCGAATTGAGCGGGAAGATACGCTCCACGCCCACGCCGTCGGAAATTTTGCGGACAGTGAACGTGGCGGCAATACCCCCGCGCCTGATGCGGATGACATTGCCCTGAAACACCTGAATTCGCTCTTTTTCACCTTCCACAATGCGCAGATGTACCTTGATGGTGTCGCCGGAACGGAACGCCGGCATATCCATGCGCATATTTTCCCGTTCAATCTTTTTGATAATGTCCATTGATAATTCCTTGCTGTCGTCGTTTTACCAGTAATCGCCCAAAATTCTATCCGCCAGAATAGCGGCGGCGCTGCGTACCGACAGGTGGTTGTATCCCAAAAAACGCAAGGGGCGCAATACCCCGGCGCAACAGTCAAGCGCTTCCGGCGCAAGGCCTTGGGCAGTGCCCAAACAGAGTAAAACCGGCCCGTCTCTGCACCAGTCGCGCACAATGCGCGGGGTAAGCGGCGCATTCTTTTTTTTCGGCCAGGCCGCAGTGGCGGCGATCAGCCGTGGCGTTGCGGCAGCGCGTTCGCGCAAATGCCGGACAGCGTCCTCCAGCGATGCGAGCGGGCATACGTGCTGCAACGCCCAAGCCCTGTCAGGGTTGCTTTTGCCGCCAGCGCCCAATGTCCAGTGCCGTAAAAGTTCCCTGAGTAAATGTTGCTGGTCTTCAAACGGCGTTGCAACATAAAAGGGACCCATACCATAACTGCAGGAAATTCTGATTATATCCTGTATGTCAAGATTTGTCAAAGAGGATGCGCCAATATTTTGCTCTCCCAGCAAAACAGGGTAGTGCAGCAGACAGAAAGAAAGGTTTCGTCCCGGCCGATCATGGGACATATCGGCCAATGCCAAGGCATCAGCAGCTGTGAGCGGCGCTGTGTCCAGCATGTCCGGGCGCGTGTGGAGCGTGACGGCAAGAGAGGCCTTGCGGCGCCAAAGAGCAATTTCGGCATGGTTTCCGTTCCGCAGGACGCTTGGCGTTTCAATCCCCTCCAGCATGTCCGGGCGCGTATAGTGCGGGTGTTCGAGCAGACCATGAGCAAAGCTCTCCTGCACTGTTGATTCTTCCTTGCCCATAAATCCCGGGACAAAACGGGACACCGCTTCCATCACGGCCAGTGCAGGGATTTCTCCGCCGTTGAACACAGCATCGCCAACACTTACAGCTTCTATGGGGAACAGTTGGGACAGGCGCGCATCTGTGCCCTCGTAGCGGCCGCAGAGTATGGTTATATCGTCCTGTCCGGCAAGTTCCCGAGCCAGGGCATGTTCAAAGGATCTGCCGCTTGCGGACATGAGCAGGATGCGCCCCGGATGCGCGATTGAGCGAATCGCCCTTGCCAGAGGCTCCGCCTGCATGACCATGCCGGCGCCTCCGCCGTAGGGGCTGGCATCCACGCGCCTGTTTTCGCTGAAATCACGGGGATTGTGAAAGCTGGATTCTATAATCCCGGAACGATGGGCCTGTCCCAACAGCGCCGTATTCAGGGGCGAATCAAAAAATTCCGGGAAAAGGGTGACGATGTGAAAACGC
>BLLL01000005.1 GCA_013374015.1 Candidatus Desulfovibrio kirbyi | reverse complement strand
ATGTAATGTCTGATGCCAGGCTTGACACATATGCCAAGTATTTCCTGACCCAAATGGACGGAGATAGTGTAAGAATCACAACGGGAGAACCTGTTGAGTTTGAAACGGTTACTTCACGTCGTCTGCGTTTGGGGACACGGTTTACCTATGCAATCAATGAGTACGTTTCCCCGTACATTGGAGTTGGTTACGAACGCGAGTTTGACGGGCAGGTAAATGCTTCAACTTACGGTTACGATTTGGATGCACCAAGTCTTCGTGGAGACACTGGCCTTGGAGAAATCGGCTTGACAATAACACCAACTGAAGGCAAAGCGTTTTCTCTTAACGTGGGACTTCAGGGATTCACGGGTGTGAGGGAAGGCTGGCAAGGCAGCCTGCAGATGAAATACGAGTTCTAATTATGAAATTGTTAGCTCGGTTCAAGTAGATAGTAGATGATGACGCAACTTAAAACAGTAAATCCGTGCCCGTCAGGGGTGCGGATTTACTGTTGCTGGTATGTACCAAATCGGATTACAGCATCTTTGGGAACCAGAACATGGCAAAGACCGCGTACACGGCAAAGAAAATAAAGCCGTACAAAGAGCCGAAGAGCCAGAAAGTCTTTCTCTCAATATAGCCGGTGTTGTAGTACACTGGGCTTGGGCCTGTGCCGTAGGGGGTGAGTATGCCCATGATGCCTAGGGAGCCAGCAAGCATCATGCCCAGAACGCGTATGTCCAGCCCCGGCACTGCGGCGCCCGTGGCCAGCAGCACAGGCATGATGGCCGTTGTATGGGCCGTGAGGCTGGCGAAGAAATAATGCGAGAAATAGAACAGCGCCAGTAGCCCGAACATGATGATAAAGATGCCGTATCCGGAAAGATAGCCGGCGCAGAGCGCGCCCAGCCATTTGAGAAAGCCCACGCGGGCCAGACCGCCGGCCATGGCCACGAGTGTGGCAAACCACGTCAGCGTATTCCAGGCGCTCTTGTTGGAGATCACGTCCTCCCAACTGATGACGTCAAGAATAATCATCAGACAGAGCACTATCAGGGCAACCATAGTGGCGTTGAAGTACTTTGCGCCGAATATCCACAAAAGAAGGGCGATAAGCGCCATTCCGGCCATCTGCCATTCCTTGAAGGTGACGGCGCCCAGCTTTTCAAGCTCCGTAGCGGCCCATTTAGGCGTTTCGGGAAATACTTTCTGAGTAGGCGGGTAAATAACATAGGTCAGCACTGGCACCAGAATAAACAGGATAACGCCGACGGGCAGCATGCACCAGAACCAGTCCATCCAGGTGATGACAACGCTGGCTGGGTCCACGCCGGGCACCTTGCCGATCAGGGAAAGCGCCAGCAGGTTTGGAGCAAGGCCGGTGAAAAACATGGAAGAAGTGACCGAGGTGGTGGCGATACATATCCACATCAGATACGCGCCTATCTTGCGCGGCTCATTGTCCGGCAGGGAACCGTACATGGGCGGGATATTCTTGACGACAGGATACACGGAACCCGCGCTACGGGCGGTATTTGAAGGAATGAAGGGCGCCAGGCACAAGTCGGCAAGGGCTGTGGCGAAGCCCAGTCCCAACGCCTTGCCGCCTAATTTTTTTATGAGCATCAGGGCAACGCGCTTGCCGAGACCGGTTTTTTCGTATCCAAGGGCAAACATGTAGGCCACAAAGATGAGCCATACCGTGCTGTCCACAAAGCCGGACAGTGTCCAGCCGAGCGAACTGCCGAGCGTGGCGGCCTTGCCGTCGGGCATGGGCACCAGCTTCAGGGCGCCCGCCAGGGTGCAGCCGATAAGTCCCACAGCGGAATTGGGCAACGGCTCAAGAATCAGGGCAAGAATAACGCCCAGGAAAATGCCAAGAAAACGCATGGCGTTCGGCGTCAGCCCGTCCGGCACCGGCAAAAACCACACAATAACCGCAACGGCTATGGGGAGAATGATTCTGATCTGTTTATTCATAAAGCGCTCCGACTAGTATGAGATTTTGGTGACAAACTGCGTTCCAATACGCAACTACTGGCGCGGCTAAATTTCTTTGTACGGGGCCTGCCCCTGCGCATAATAGTCGTTGCCGTCCGAATCAATAACCACAATAGCGGGAAAATCAGTGACCTCCATAGCCGCCACGGCTTCCGGGCCAAGCTCTTCATAGGCAAGCACCGTGTATTTTTTGATGCTGCGGGCAATGAGGGCAGCAGCGCCGCCCACAGCGGCCAGATAGGGCACGCCGTATTTTTTCATGGCCTCAATAACTTCAGGCTTGCGATAGCCCTTGCCTATCATGCCTTTAAGCCCCTGCTCAATGAGCGTCGGGGTATAGGCATCCATGCGTCCCGAGGTCGTCGGCCCTGCGGAACCAATGGGCTGTCCGGGTTTGGCCGGAGAAGGGCCGACATAATAAACAACGGCGCCCTTCAAATCAACAGGCAGCGCCTGTCCAGCAGCGAGGGTTTCCACAAGCCGTTTGTGCGCGGCGTCGCGGGCGGCGATGATCGTGCCGCTGACCAGCACGCTGTCGCCGGCGCGCAGAGACCGCGCCGTTGTCTCGTCAAAGGGAGCTGTAATGCGTTTGGGTTGTTGTGACATGATGCCCTCCTTACAAGATGATTTCCGCATGGCGAGCGGCATGACAGTTGATGTTCACAGCGACAGGCAATGAAGCGATATGTGTGGGATACCATTCCACATTGACCTTGATGGAGGTTGTTTTGCCGCCCAGGCCGGCTGGGCCTATACCGGTTTTGTTGACAAGTGCAAGCAGTTCTTCTTCAAAGGCCGCGTAGCGGGGATCATGATTTTTTGAATCAATGTCCCTGGCGCATGCGCGCTTGGCGCACAGACAGGCAATTTCCATATTGCCGCCGATGCCGACGCCGACGACCATGGGCGGACAGGCGTTCGGACCGGCTGCCTTCACAGCCTCCAGAACAGCCTGTTTTACACCTTCAATACCGTCGGCCGGGACAAGCATTTTCAGAATGCCCTTGTTTTCGGACCCCGCCCCCTTTGGCGCAAGACGCAACCGCAGAGAGTCGCCCGGCACTATGCGGGTGTGAATAATGGCGGGGGTATTGTCTTTTGTATTCTTGCGCTCAAACAACGGCTCCTCGACAGCGGACTTGCGCAAATACCCGTCAACATATCCGCGGCGCACGCCTTCGTTGACAGCGTCTTCAAAAGCGCCGCCGGTGATGCGCGCGTCCTGCCCGACCTCGGCAAAAATGACGGCAAGGCCGGTGTCCTGGCAGATCGGCATGGTTTCATTTTTGGCAATGTCGGCATTCTGGAGCAACTGGCCGAGCACGTCTTTTCCAACGGCGGAAGGTTCTGTTCCCAAAGCTTTTTTGAGACTGCCGTACACATCGGCCGGCAGAATGCAGTTGGCTTTTATTGCCAGTTCCGCGACAGCTTTTGTAATGACTGTGGACGCTATTTCCCGCATAGGATTGTCCTCCTGTAAAAGTAATGAGTTTTGTCTCATGCACCATATATATTTACGCCGGCGCTTCTTCCGGCGGGGAGTCCCTGATTGGTCCTGCCAGAGCGCTTTCGCAGTAGATTCCGGCGGCTGTGGGAAAAAGCCGCACAATACTTTGCACCGCGCTCTGCATGGATCTTTGATGCGTACGGCCTGTTTTCCAGACCAGAAAGAGGTCAAGCTTGATCTTCGGTTTCAGGCTGATGGGGACAATGCCCTCTATCAGCTTTACCGCATCGGCATACAAAAACGATGTGCCGATGTTTCTTCGGATAAAACTGGCGATGGTAAACAACTGTGTTGTGTACAGGACAACCTTCGGGTCTATCTCCGCCTCGCGGAAGCAGGTCGTGATGATTTCTCTCTGGATGTAGCCCTCTTTGAAAAGCAGGAGATGTTCACCATCTATCTCTTTAATATTTATAAATTTTTTTTCTGAAAAATGGTGTTTTGGAGACACGCAGTACTGCAACTCTGTTGACGAAATTTTTATGTACGTGATGGAGGGCTTGTTGTGCTGAAAACGCGCGGAAGCCGCAACAATGGCAAGATCAATGCTTTCAGAATCAATTTCCTGCAACAGGCCCAAGGAACCGCCTTCCTTGAGTTCAAGGTTAATGTCAGGGCAGGTGTTCTCAAGCCCTGTAAATACGGTGGGAAAAATAAAGGAACCGATCATCGGCGGAATGCCAAGGCGCACAGTCATTTTGTGAGTGCCGATATAGAGCATTTCGTTGTTTATCGACAAAAAATTTTTAACCACAGCACTCATTTTATCAGCATAGTATTTCCCTGCTTCGGTCAAATGTACGCGCTGCCTGACGCGGCGGAACAACTGCACTCTCAGATCGTTTTCCAGCGCCTTTATTGCGTCGCTGACGGCAGGCTGCGTTATATGAAGCTCCCTTGCGGCCTCGGAGACGCTGGCGTGGCGCGCCACGGCGAGAAAATACTGTACCTTGTGCAACTGCATGTAAGCATATCCACCATATTTTATTTTTTATGTCAATTCTATAAATTTTATTTATGAACTAATCAATATTTATGATTTTACATTGTTATTTTTGTTTGGCTAGATGATATATATGCAGTAAACTGCAATGTCCGCAAAAAACACGGAGGAAGAAATGTACGTTGCGCGGGCGCGAGGTTTGCGGGCACGCCGCCGTACGGCATGCTCGGACGCCTGCCGCATATGGCAGAGGCGCTTTTTACCACTCTATCTTAACGCTGGAGAAATGCAGTGCAGATAATCACTACCGATTTGGCCATTGTCGGGGCCGGTGGAGCAGGCATACGCACGGCAATTGCAGCGGCGGAGAAAAACAGGAACATCAGGGTCGCCTTGATTTCCAAAGTCTACCCGATGCGCAGCCACACGGTTGCTGCTGAAGGAGGTTCCGCCGGTGTGATACAGGACCACGATTCGTTCGATTCACATTTTAACGATACGGTTTCCGGCGGTGACTGGCTCTGCGAACAGGATGTCGTCGAGTATTTTGTCAAACAGTGCCCAACGGAAATGGTGCAGCTTGAACAGTGGGGCTGCCCTTGGAGCCGTAAACCGGACGGTACGGTCAACGTGCGCGCCTTTGGCGGCATGAAGATTGAGCGCACTTGGTTTGCGGCGGACAAAACCGGTTTTCACATGTTGCACACCTTGTTTCAAACCTCAATAAAATACCCGCAGATCACCCGCTTTGACGAATTTTTTGTTCTGGATCTGCTTGTTGACAACGGACGGGTGTGCGGGCTTGTCGCCATCAACCTGCTGGAAGGCGAGCTTGTGCAAATCCGCGCCAATGCCGTTGTGATGGCCACCGGCGGGGCAGGGCGCGTTTACCGCTACAACACAAACGCAAGCATCGTCACGGGCGAGGGAATGGGCATCTGTTTCAGGCACGGCGTGCCCCTGCGTGATATGGAATTTGTTCAATACCACCCGACCGGACTGCCCGGATCAGGAATTCTTATCACTGAGGCTTCACGCGGCGAAGGGGGCATCCTGGTCAATAAGGACGGCTATCGCTATTTGCAGGACTATGGCCTTGGACCGGAAACACCCTTGGGGCAGCCCAAGAACAAATACATGGAACTTGGCCCGCGTGACAAGGTCTCCCAAGCATTCTGGCATGAATGGCGCGCCGACAGAAGTATTACCACGCCACGCGGCGATGTGGTGAATCTGGACCTGCGCCACCTGGGTCCGCAAAAATTGGCCGAGCGCTTACCCTTTATCTGTGAGCTGGCAAAAGCCTATATGGGCGTTGATCCGGTGCACGAGCCGATCCCCGTCCGCCCCACAGCCCACTACACCATGGGCGGCATTGAAACGGACAGTCAGTGCGAAACCCGTATCAAGGGACTTTTTGCCGTGGGCGAATGCTCCTCGGTGGGCATGCACGGCGCCAACCGCCTTGGCTCAAACTCGCTGGCGGAGCTTGTGGTCTTCGGCAAACTGGCCGGAGATGCGGCTGTTGAACGCTGCGCCGAAGGGCACAACGCAAGCGACTCCGTCCTGGAAGCGCAGGCGGCCGATGTTGAAAAACGCCTGAAAACACTGATGAAGCAAAAGGGCAAGGAGCGATGGGGAACCATCCGTGACGAAATGGGTCTTTCCATGGAAGACGGTTGCGGAATTTATCGTACAGCGGAACTGATGCGGACTACCTGCAGCAAGCTTGCCGAACTCAAGGAACGTGTCAAAAATGTGGGCGTTACAGACCAGTGCGCGGTATTCAATACCGATGTGCTCTCCCTCTACGAAATAACTCAAGGACTTGATATTGCTGAAAGTATGGCGCATTCCGCCCTGCAACGCAAAGAGTCCCGGGGCGCGCACCAACGCCTGGACAAAGGCTGCAACAAGCGTGACGACGAACATTTTCTCAAACATTCTCTGGCATTTTACAATCAGTCCGGACCGCCGCGTATTGAATATAGCGATGTTAAAATCACCAAGCTCCCTCCGGCCCAACGTGTGTACGGCGCCGCCGGCGACGCGCAGCCCAAGAAATAAGGAAAGGACGCTATGAAAACATTAAAAATGGCAATAGCGCGCTACAATCCTGAAGTGGACGACAAACCGCGCTTTGAAGACTTTCATGTGCCCTACGATAACCAGACCTCACTGCTGGACGCGCTTGCCTATATCAAGGATGCGCTCGCGCCTGACCTGACCTATCGCAGTTCCTGTCGCATGGCGATCTGCGGATCATGCGGGATGATGGCAGACGGCATTCCAAAACTTGCGTGTAAAACGTTTTTGCGCGACTACGCGGGCGCCGGCAAAGTGACGCTTGAAGCGCTGGGCAATTTCCCCATCGAACGCGACCTTGTTGTAGACCTCACCCACTTTCTGGAATGTATCGAAGCTCTGAAACCCTATCTTATCGGCAATACCCGCACCCCCGCGGACGGGGCCAACAGGCAGACGCCGGAGCAGATAGCGAAATTCCACCAGTTTACCCACTGCATCAACTGTGCCCTCTGCTACGCGGCCTGTCCGCAATTCGGCCTCAATCCCGCCTTTGCAGGCCCCGGCTCCATCAGCCTTGCGTACCGCTATAACCTGGACAGCCGCGACAACGGCAAACAGGAGCGTATGCCGATGCTGAACGGGCCTGAGGGGGTGTGGAACTGTACCTTTGTGGGAGTGTGTTCGGAAGTCTGCCCCAAAAACGTGGACCCTGCCGCCGCCATACAGCAGTGCAAGGTGGAAAGCGCTCTTGATTTCGCGCGTTCCGTCATCAACTGCCAAAAAGAAAAAGAGGTGCGCTGATGGCTACCAAACGTAAACCCTATATTCGTGAAATGAATTCCGACTGGTGGCGCAAGCTGCCCTATTACCGCTTCTACATGCTGAGGGAACTGACAGCGGTGCCGGCCATCTGGTTCAGCATTCTGCTCATCTACGGGCTTTCCGCGCTCAAACAGGGGGAGGCGTCCTTTGCGTGTTTTGTGCAGTTTCTCGCCAATCCCATTGTGCTGCTCATCAATGTCGTAGCGCTGATGGCCGCGCTTTTGCAGACGACCACATGGTTCACGCTGGCGCCCAAGGTCGTCCGCCTGTCTGAATGTTGTGCGTATCGCGCGAAAATTGCGCTCTGGGGCATTACAGGCCTTGCCACAATCATCCTGCTGTTCCTGGCGCTGTAACGGAGGTTGCCATGATTTCTTCCGCAAACAAACGCGTTGACGAACCCGTCTACTGGGCGCTGTTCGGCGCAGGTGGCATGTGGAGCGCGATTTTCGCGCCCGCCGCCATACTCATTGTCTGTTTTCTCATCCCGCTGGGCGTTATTGACAATACTGCGGCCTATGCCGGCATGAAGAGCTTTTGTGCCGGCTTTTTGGGCAGGGTGTTCACGCTGTGTATGATTGCCCTGCCGATCTGGTGCGGCATGCACCGTATTCACCACTGCCTGCACGACATGAAGGTGCACTGCCTTGGGTTGAAAGGCCTGTGCTACGGGCTGGCCGCCATTTTGAGCGTAGTCGCCGTCTTTCTTGTCTGTTCGTTTTGATTGTTGTCGCGTACGGCGGCGCGGGATTGTCCCGCGCCGCCGTACGCATAGTTTGTCTTATCCGAATAAAAATTGCGTCCTGCATTTTTAAATGAGTTCAGTCTAAGGCCGGTTGCTCCACAGGCGCTGGACAATACTGTCGTAGGCGCGGCGCAGCATGCGCCGCTGTCTGGCTTCATACAGCGCCAGCAACGCGACCGCTACAAGCAGGGGAATGATGAAGTACACTATGCGAAAAATCAGCACCGCCGCAAACACTGTCCGTTCATCCACAGTCTGGGTAAGGTGCAGAATAACAAGCTCAAAAACCCCCACGCCGCCGGGTATGTGGCTCAACACCACAGCCACCTGAGCCATGAGATAGCCGGGCAGAAACGTAATAAAACTTATGCCGGATTCACCGGGCAGCAGTACATACATGCAGGCCGCGGCTGTAACAATATCCACACCGGCCACCAGGGCCTGCGCCACGGCAATGCGTGGCGAGGGAAAAACAAATTCCTTGCCGAAAACATGTATCGGCTTACGCACGACAAAACACAGCGTCATGTAGGAACAGGCAACAAGAAAAAGAAGCACTCCAAGAACACGCATGTCCGCAATGGGCATTTTTCCCGAAAGTTCCAATGGAATAACAGGCGGCGCCACCATAAAAATAAGCCCGCACAGGCCGAGCGCGCCCACCCAGAACGTGACGGCCAGCATCAGCACAAGACGCACAACCTCTGAAACGGAAAATCCCCAGGCGGAATAAAAACGGTAGCGCACTGTGGTTCCGCCCAGCAGCGCGCCGAAATTGTAACTGACAGCCTGCCCCACAAAAGACACCAGACCAACGCGGGGCAGGGGCAAGGACTTGTTGATGGCCTTGAGCGCCAGCCAGTCGTAGCCGACCAGAATCATATAATTGACGACAGTCAGCGCTATTGAAGCGCCGATGCGTCCGTAAGAAATCTGCCCCAGGCTTTCGCGTATCTCCGCTATGCTGTATGTCTTGAGCTTGTGGTAGAGCAGAAAGACAGCCAGCACGAAAATAGCGGCAACCGCCACCGACCCCAGTGGGCGTAAATATTTTTTCATCGCATTTTTACTGTTGCCTGTTTTGACGCACAATCAGCGGTTATTCAAAAGATTAGACAGTGTCGTCACGATGCTATAACGAGTTGCATAATGCCAAATAAATTTAATATATTATGCTCGTTGTGACGATACTGTCCAGCATATATCTTGCCGGCGAATCGCGCAAGTTGAGAATGCGCCGGCGTCTTGACCAAAATGCCTCTTTGGATTAGTTTGCGCGTGTGGTCTGCGGATTCAGGCCACTATTGAGGTTGTCATGGCAAACATTCCCATTTCCACACAAGGCTACAAAAAACTGGAAGACGAGCTTGTCCGCCTGAAAAACAAACGTCCCGCCATCATCCAAGCCATCAAGGAAGCGCGGGAAGAGGGCGACCTGCGGGAAAACGCGGGCTACGACGCCGCGCGCGAACGACAGGGCATGGCCGAAGCGCGCATCAACTATATTGAATCCCGCCTGGGACAATACCAGATCATTGATCTGGACACACTCCACGGCGACAAAGTGATGTTTGGAGCAACAGTCCATGTGGAAGACGCGGACAGCGGCGAGCGCAAAAGTTTCACCATCCTTGGCCCGGACGAGGCAGAGCCGGTCAGGGGGTCCATCTCCTTTCTTTCGCCGGTGGCTCAAGCTCTGCTCGGCAAGGAAGAAGGCGACGAAGTGACGGTTGATATCCCGCGCGGTCGCGTCACCTATGAAATAACCGGCATTGAATTCAACGGCAGCGCGCGCGGCACATAACAAAAAAAGCCCACTTACGCAGGCAGTTCTGCTTTTTATCACGGCAAAAACCTACGCCTTGCCCGATGACCCCATCACAGTGCGTATCTTGTGCGCCACCATCTTTTTGACGTTCTCACGCGCCGGAGTCAGGTAGGCGCGCGGATCAAACTGCTCGGGATGCTCGGCCATAAACTGGCGGATAGAGGCCGTAAGCGCCAGGCGGATGTCCGTGTCCACATTGATTTTGCATACGCCCAAGCCTGCGGCCTTGCGCAGCATGTCTTCCGGCACGCCGGCAGCGCTGCCCACCGCGCCGCCGAAGTCGTTGCAGAGCTTCACAAATTCCTGGGGCACGCTGGAAGCGCCGTGCAGCACCAGAGGGTAGCCGGGCAGTTTTGCGCTGATGGTTTCAAGACGCGCGAAATCAAGTTTGGCATCTCCCTTGAACTTGTACGCCCCGTGGCTGGTGCCGATGGCAATGGCCAGCGAATCACAGCCCGTGCGCGTCACAAAATCCACAGCCTGGTCAGGGTCTGTGTACACATGCTCCGCGGAACTGACATGCTCTTCCACGCCGGCCAGTTTGCCCAGTTCCGCTTCAACCCAGACATTTCTCGGATGCGCATAGTCTACCACTTGCTTTGTCAGGGTTATGTTGTCTTCATAGGACAAATGAGAACCGTCAATCATCACCGAGGTAAAACCCCCGTCAATACAATCGCGACACATTGCAAAGCTTGGTCCGTGGTCCAGATGCATCACGACAGGCACAGATTTGTCCTCCTGCAGAGCGGCCTCCACAAGCTTCATGATATACACCTGCCCCGCATAGGCGTGAGCGCCTGCGGAAACCTGTAAAATTATCGGTGAGTTTTCTTCAGAAGCAGCGCGCATGATGCCCTGCACAATTTCCATATTGTTGACATTGAACGCCCCCACGGCGTACTGTCCGGCATAGGCGGCCGCAAACATATCCTTGGGTCCCATAAGAGGCATAACTTTCCCTCCGTCGCAGGTTTGAGTGGCAGGCAACAGCATCTTAATTTTTTATTATCCTATAGACTAAAAAAGAGCAAGACGTTACAGTAGTTCGAACAAAATGCTAGAGTAAGGATACCGTCAGGAAATTCTCTGCCGGATGAGTATCAGACAGGGAAATGTGTTATTATTGTTTCGCCGGGAGGTGTTATTCAGAGGCATCCCTTACTGTTCAAAAAAATTCTGTGCTATCATGCAAAAAATGCTGAATACCAAGCACAATCAGCGTCGGCGGCACAGAAGCCGTAGGGAAAACGCGGTCATACCCGACCACAAACATCAGCGAACGCCCACAAGGCGTCTAAGGAGACTCAGAATGGCCAAAATGAAAACCATGGACGGCAACAATGCCACAGCCTACATCGCCTATGCCCTTTCTGAAACGGCAGCCATCTTTCCCATCACGCCCTCCTCGGTCATGGGTGAGGTTATGGACGAAATGGCGGCCAAGGGTCATAAAAATCTTTTTGGACAAAAAGTTATTGTGCGCGAAATGCAGTCTGAAGCCGGCGCGGCCGGCGCTGTGCACGGCATGTTGGCCGGCGGCGCCCTGACCTCTACCTACACGGCATCTCAGGGCCTTTTACTGATGATCCCCAATATGTACAAAATTGCCGGTGAACTTCTCCCCTGTGTTTTTCACGTGTCCGCGCGCGCACTCGCCTCGCACGCGCTGTCCATTTTCGGCGACCATCAGGATGTCATGGCCTGTCGCCAGACGGGATTTGCCTTCCTCTGCTCCGGCTCGGTGCAGGAAGCTATGGATATGGCGCTTGTCGCCCACCTTGCCGCCATTGACGCAAGCGTGCCCTTTTGCCACTTCTTTGACGGTTTCCGTACCTCACATGAAGTGCAAAAAATTGAAGTCATTGATTATGAGGACATTCGCGGCCTGGTGAACTGGGACAAAATTGAGGAATTCCGCGCCGCCGCCATGAATCCCGAGCACCCGCACATTCGCGGCACAGCCCAAAATCCGGATATATACTTCCAAAACCGTGAAGCGGCCAACGCCTACTACGACGCTGTCCCCGCCATTGTACTGGAAAACATGAAAAAAGTCGCTTCCATCACCGGTCGCAAATACCGTCTCTTTGATTATGTCGGCCACCCCGAGGCTGATCGTGTGGTCATCTCCATGGGTTCTTCCTGTGAGGTCGTTGAAGAAACCGTCAACTACCTGAATCAGAAAGGCCAGCGCACTGGTCTTGTCAAGGTGCATCTGTACCGCCCGTTTTCCGCAGCGCATCTTTTACAGGTTGTCCCGGCAAGTACAACCACAATCACCGTGCTTGACCGTACCAAGGAAATCGGCTCTCCTGGCGAACCGCTGTATCAGGACGTTTGCACCGCTTTCTTTGAAAAAGGCATGGCGCCCACCATCACAGGCGGCCGCTACGGTCTTGGCTCCAAAGATTTTACACCGGGCATGGCAAAGGCTGTATTCGACAACATGCTTGGCCTTCAGCCGAAGAACCATTTTGTTGTGGGCATCAACGATGATGTCACCAATCTCTCTCTTGATGTGGTAGGAGAAATTGACACAGTGCCCGCCGGCACGGTGCAGTGCAAGTTCTTCGGAATCGGCGCTGACGGCACAGTGGGCGCCAACAAGCAGGCGATCAAAATCATCGGCGACAATACAGACATGTATGCCCAGGCCTACTTTGCCTACGACTCCAAAAAATCCGGCGGATTCACCGTTTCCCACCTGCGCTTCGGCAAACAGCCCATCCAGTCTTCCTATCTGATCACCCGGGCCGACTACATCGCCTGTCACAAGGCGGCCTATGTCAATCAGTACGATGTGCTGAACGGAATCAAGGACGGCGGCGTTTTTGTGCTCAACTCAAACTGGTCGCTTGCCGACATGGAGAAGCATCTGCCTGCCTCCGTCAAGCGCGTGATCGCCGGCAAAAAGCTCAAGTTCTACAATGTGGACGCCGTAAAGGTTGCCCAGGAAGTGGGGCTTGGCGGCCGTATCAACATGATTATGCAGACAGCCTTCTTCAAGCTGGCCAATGTTATCGACTTCAAAAAGGCCACAGACCTGCTGAAAGAATCCATCAAAAAAACCTACGGCCTCAAGGGCGATAAAATTGTCAATATGAACATCGCCGCTGTGGACAAGGGCGCCGATGCCGTCACAGAAATCAAATATCCGGCTTCATGGGCCAAAGCCATAGACAGCGCGCAGACCTGCCAGTGCGCCTGTGAAGACGCATATATCCGCGACTACGTGCGTCCCATTCTGGCGCAACGCGGCGACAGCCTTCCGGTATCCGCCATGGATCCGGCAGGCTTCATGCCGCTTGACACTGCTGCTTGTGAAAAACGCGGCGTTGCCATTGACATTCCGGAATGGCTGCCCGCCAACTGCATCCAGTGTTGCCAGTGCTCCTTTGTTTGCCCGCACGCGGCCATCCGGCCTGTTGTGGCAAGCAACGACGAACTCCAGGGCGCGCCCAAAACCTTTGGCGTCAAGGACGCCATCGGCAAGGAACTCAAAGGCCTCAAATTCCGTATGCAGATATATCCTGAAGACTGCCTCGGCTGTTCCTCCTGCGCCGAAGTCTGCCCGGCAAAGGAAAAGGCCATTGTCATGAAGCCTCTGGGCACACAGATTGACGCCCAGAAAGCCAATCTGGAATTTGCTGAAGAAAATGTCGCCGTCAAAGACAACCTCTTGCCACGCGACACCCTCAAGGGCACACAGCTTCAGCAGCCGCTGCACGAGTTCTCCGGCGCCTGCGGCGGTTGCGGCGAAACCCCGTATGTCAAGCTTCTCACCCAGATGTTTGGCGAACGCATGCTCATTGCCAATGCGACAGGTTGCTCCTCCATCTGGGGAGCATCTTCTCCGACGACCCCTTACGCCACCAACAAGGACGGGTACGGTCCTGCCTGGGGCAACTCCCTGTTTGAAGACGCTGCGGAATTCGGTTGCGGCATAGGGCTTGCCTATGTGCAACGCCGCGACCGCCTTGCCCAGGTTGTGGAAGAAGCCCTGAAGGTCAAGGGAATATCCGCAAAACTCAAGGAGGCTTTGCAGGGCTGGCTGAACAACAGGGAAGACGCTGACGGCTCACGCAAGTTCGGCGAACTGGCGCTGGCCAACCTCAACTCCCTTGACAGCCCGCTTGCCAAAGAGATCTATGCCATGGACGACCTGTTCGCCAAGAAGAGCGTATGGGTATTCGGCGGTGACGGATGGGGCTATGACATCGGTTACGGCGGTCTTGATCATGTGCTGGCAAGCGGCGACGACATCAATGTCCTGCTGATGGACACCGAAGTGTATTCCAACACCGGCGGTCAGGCATCCAAGGCCACCCCGCTCGGCGCTGTTGCCCAGTTTGCCGCGGCCGGCAAGAGAATTGGCAAAAAAGACCTTGGGCGCATGGCCATGACATACGGCTATGTGTATGTGGCCTCGGTCAATATGGGCGCGGACAAACAGCAGGTGATCAAGGCCTTCCGCGAAGCGGAAGCTTACAAGGGCCCTTCGCTGATCATCGCGTACGCCCCCTGCATTAATCAGGGACTGCGCAAGGGCATGGGCAAGAGTATGGAAGAAGCCGCTTTTGCAGCAAAAACAGGCTACTGGATGAGCTATCGCTACAATCCCGAGCTTGCAAAGGAACAGAAAAATCCCTTCCAGCTTGACAGCAAGGCACCCGTTGCCGCCCTTGCGGAATTTCTGGGAGGTGAAATACGCTTTGCCTCATTGGCAAAAATAGATCCGGAAGCATCCAAGGTCCTGCAGAGCGATCTGGCCAAGGAATACGCCGAACGCTACGCCCTGTACAAACAAATGGCGGAGCTTCCCTTCCCGGACGTGGACGTCAAAACAAATTAGCAGTGCCGGCATGCCCGACAGACTACTTGTCGGGCGTGCGTCATCCGGCCGCTGCGCAATCCAAAAACATTTGGGCTTGTCCGCAACGATACCGTACGGACAAGCCCTTTGGAGATGCCATGCAAAATGCCCTCTATATTATGCCCACAGGGCCGCGCACCGGTAAAAGCGCCATTGCGCTCGGCACAATGCGGGCGCTTGCCGGCGCAATGTCCGGTGTGGCGATCTTTCGTCCCATAATCAGCGAGCCGCCAGCCAACGGTCGTGATCCGGACATAGATTTGCTGCTGAACCACTTCAAACTTGACATGGACTATGCCGACACATTTGCCTGTACCCATGCGGCAGCGCGAAAACTGATAAACCAGGGTTCACGCAGCCTGCTTTTGGAGAATATTTTACAAAAATTCAAAGCGATTCAAAAAAAATACAGTTTTGTTCTCTGCATCGGCACAGACTTTTCCGGCGGTGACCCTGTGCCGGAAGCTCGACTCAATATCGACATTGCGGCTAATCTGGGCTGCCCTGTCATGTTGCTGGCAAACGGCGAAAACAGAGACGCCGATGCAATCATCGAATCCGTGCGCGCCGCGCTGGACGGGCTTGCGCCCTATTCGGTTGCTGTGACGGCGGTCGTCATCAACAAGGCAAAAACCAGTGACGGCCTGAAGTTCGGCAACGGCACGCTGCCCGTCTATGCCCTGCCCGATGCGCCTGACATACTGAAGCCGAATGACACGAGCGGCATTGACGCAGCGCTTGCCCTGTATGAACGCCACATCAACTCCAAGGAAATCATTGAGCGTTTGCGCGGCTCAAGCCGCAACCGCACAACGCCCATGCTGTTTGAATCTGACCTGATCGAACGGGCAAAAAGCAGAAAAATGCGCATTGTGCTGGCAGAAGGCGAGGAAGAACGCATTCTGAAAGCCACAGACATGCTGCTCAGGCGCGAAGTCGCGGACATCATCCTTCTGGGCAATGTGGACACAATCAGAAAAAAGGCAAAAGGCCTGAATCTTGACATAGCCGGAGCCACGCTGATTGAACCCGTGAAATCCGAAAATTTTGAAAAATACAAGGAAGCCTATTGCGAATTCCGTAAGAGCAAGGGCATGACAATGGAGCGGGCCAACGATATCATGGCCGACGCCACCTATTTTGCCACCATGATGGTCAAATTGGACCATGCCGACGGCATGGTCTCCGGCGCTGTCAATACAACGGCCAACACCATTCGTCCGGCCTTTGAATTTATCAAAACAAAACCCGGTTTTTCCGTGGTGTCTTCAGTCTTTTTGATGTGTCTCAAAGACCGCGTACTCTGCTTTGGCGACTGCGCGGTCAATCCCAATCCTACAGCGCCCCAGCTTGCCGAAATCGCCCTGGCCTCGGCCGACACGGCAGTCGTTTTCGGCATTGAACCACGCGTGGCCATGCTTTCCTATTCCACAGGCTCTTCCGGCAAGGGTGCGGATGTGGACACTGTGATAGAAGCCACAAAGATTGCCCGGGAAAAAGCCCCGGATCTGGCATTGGAAGGCCCGTTGCAGTACGATGCGGCCATTGACCCCAGCGTTGCAAAAACAAAACTACCCGACAGCAGGGTTGCAGGGCGGGCAACGGTCTTCATTTTCCCTGATCTGAACACCGGCAACAACACCTACAAGGCTGTGCAACGCGCGGCCGACGCGCTGGCCATCGGCCCTGTTCTTCAGGGTTTGAACAAACCTGTCAACGATCTTTCACGCGGCTGCACTGTGGCGGATATTGTCAACACAGTGGCCATCACGGCGGTACAGGCGGCTGCGGAAAACCCCCAAATCAACTAAAGGATACTCCATGAAAGTTCTGGTCATCAACGCTGGTTCTTCATCGTGCAAATACCAACTGCTGGAAATGGACACGCAAACCGTGCTCTGCTACGGTCTTGTCGAGCGAATCGGCCAGCCGGTCGGCTGCCTCACGCACCGCATACCCAAGGGTGGCGATGAGGAAAAAATCGTCCGCGAGCATGCCTTCCCTACTCATGTGGAAGGCATGAATGAGGTCATCCAGCTTTTGACGGACGCTCATGTCGGCGTCATCAAAGACAAAAGCGATATTGCCGCCATCGGTCACCGTGTGGTGCACGGCGGCGAAGACGTGAGCGCCCCTGTGCTTGTGGACGCGGGCATCAAAAACATTATCCGCGATCAGTTTTCGCTGTGCCCCCTGCACAACCCGGCCAATCTGATGGGCATTGAAGTGGCTGAAAAGCTCTTCCCCTGCGCGCCCAATGTGGCCGTGTTCGACACGGAGTTCGGCATGGGCATGCCCGAGGAAGCCTATATGTATGCCCTGCCTTACGATCTGTATGAGAACTTCAAGGTACGCCGCTACGGTTTTCACGGCACCTCGCACAAGTATATCGCGCACACAACGGCTGCCTGGCTCAAAAAGCCACTCAACGAATTGCGCTCCATAACCATGCACTTGGGCAACGGCTCATCAATGACCTGCGTGAAAAACGGCAAATGCTTGGACACAAGCATGGGGCTGACGCCTCTGGAAGGGCTTGTCATGGGCACGCGCTGCGGCAGCATCGACCCGGCCATTGTTCCCTTTATTATGGAGAAAAAAGGCCTGTCGCCGGCGGAAGCGGACACGCTGATGAACAAACAGTCCGGCCTGCTGGGCATTTGCGACTACACAGACATGCGCGATGTGCACAGCCAGATTGCCGCTGGCAACAAACGCGCGGAACTGGCCTTCAAACTGCTTGTGCGCAGCATCAAAAAAATCCTTGGCTCCTACGTCTTTCTGCTGGGAGGCAAGGTGGACGCGATGGTCTTTACCGCGGGCATCGGTGAAAATGACAATATCACACGCGCGGCTGTGTGTGATGGACTGGAAGAGCTTGGCATCAAAATCGACGCAAAGGAAAACAACACGCGCAAACCAGGGGCACGCGCCATTTCCATGCCGGGCAGCAAAATCCCTGTGCTGATCATTCCCACAAACGAAGAATTGCAGATTGCCCTGGCGGCGCTGGAAGTGCTTGGGAAGAAAAAATAACGCCTACAGTACAATAAAAAATGAACGCCGGGGGTGAAAAGCCTCCGGCGTTCCTGTAATAGCAGTTCCCAGCCACGCGCAAACGGCCCGGAGGCCGCGGAAACAACATATTTGCCATAATCCGTACTCTCCTTGCAAAAGCATGAAAAATGTAGTGAATGTTCTGCGCAGTGGACAGAGCGTTCTGAAACGGGTACACGCACACGCCATCCAGTCATTAAATTTCCCTGAACGCCTGTTCCAGATCAGCCAGAATGTCCCTTATGTGTTCAATGCCGATGGAAAGGCGCACTGTGTTGGGCATGATGCCCTGCTCGGCAAGCTCCGCCTCGTCCAACTGCGAGTGCGTTGTGCTTGCCGGGTGGATCACTAGAGATTTGACATCCGCCACATTGGCCAGCAGCGAGAAAATTTGCAGGCGGTCAATAAATTCCCTAGCGTCCTTTTCCCCGCCCTTTATTTCAAAGGTAAAGATGGAACCAGCCCCTTTTGGAAAATATTTGGCGTACAATGCGTGACTGGGGTCGTCCGGCAGGGATGGGTGGTGTATTTTTTCCACCTTGGGATGCTTTTTGAGAAAGTCCACAACCTTCAGGGCATTCTCCACATGACGCTCCACCCGCAGGGAAAGCGTCTCCACGCCCTGAAGCAGCAAAAACGCGCTGAAAGGCGCGATGCACGCGCCGGTATCGCGTAGCAGTATGGCGCGAATCTTCACCACAAAAGCCGCGGCGCCTACTGCTTTTGTGAATGAAATGCCGTGATAGCTGGGATTTGGCTCAGTGATGGAGGGGAATTTGCCGCTTGCCTCCCAGTCAAATTTGCCGCTGTCCACAATGATGCCGCCAAGCGTTGTGCCGTGGCCGCCGATAAATTTTGTGGCTGAATGCACCACGATGTCTGCGCCGTAGTCAATCGGGCGTAACAGATTTGGCGGGGTAAAGGTGGCGTCCACGACCAGCGGGATTTTGTTGGCGTGGGCAAGCGCCGCAACCGCTTCAATATCAATGATGTTGCTGTGCGGGTTGCCCAGCGTTTCAATAAAAAGAGCCTTTGTGTTGGGCTGTATGGCCTTTGCAAAGGCGTCCTTTTCATAAGGATCAACAAATGTTGTGGAGATACCGTACTGCGGCAGGGTGTGCGCCAGCAGATTATACGTGCCGCCGTAAATTGTCCTGGCGCTCACAATATGATCGCCTGCCAGGGCAAGGTTCTGGAAGGTATAGGTAAGCGCCGCCGCGCCTGAGGCAACAGCCAGCGCCGCCACCCCGCCTTCCAGGTCGGCAAGCCGCTTTTCCAGCACATCCTGTGTGGAATTGGTAAGCCTGCCGTAAATATTGCCCGCATCCCGCAAGCCGAAGCGGTCAGCGGCGTGAGCGGAATCCCGGAACACATAGGATGTGGTTTGATAAATGGGCACCGCCCGCGCGTCAGAAGCCGGGTCCGGCGCTTCCTGTCCAACGTGTACCTGTTTTGTTTCAAATTCCCATGTTTGCTGATTGGTGATTGCGGCCATGCCTTTGCTCCTTATTTTTATTCATATAAAATTGACTATGTTTATATAATTAATGAAAAACAAAAATCGTGCAAGCGTTTTTCAACGCCAAAAAAAATTCAAAAAAACTTGCAATTTTCCAAAGATTACCTATTTTAAGTTTATAACCTTTAACTTGAGAGAATATTGATTGTGGGTGTTTCAGTAAAGTGTCAATACGGTTTACGGGCGCTTTTTGAACTTTCACGCAGATGGGGCGAAGGCTTGGTACGCCTTGCCGTGATTGCCGAGGTACAGGATATGCCTCCGGCGTTTCTGGAAAACATCATGAACCAGTTGCGCCAGGGCGGCTTTGTGGAAAGCAGGCGGGGAAAATTCGGCGGTTTTCAACTTGCGCGCGCCCCGGCCACAATACGCCTCAGCGAGATTATCGCATTTATTGATGGCGGCATCTATACGATAGACTGCGAAGGCGACAAACCCGTTCAGCGTTGCAAACTGAAAGGTACCTGCGTGTTTTTGTCTGTATGGCAGGAGGCCAGAGTAGCCTTGAAAAAGGTATACGGTAACAAAACCTTGCAAGACCTGCTGGACGCAGACGCCGCGCGATGTATGCACAATTACAGCATATAGTCGACCCTAAAACGCGGATTGCACACAAGCCGATATAGTCGCTATGTTCATCAAGCTTGCGCGGTTGCTTCATTATTTATACCCTGAAAACAGGTAAAAGAAGAGGGGCTATGTGCCTTTTTACATATAACCCATTAATTTTTCTGGAGCCGACTGTCAGAATTGAACTGACGACCTGCTGATTACAAATAAACTGCACTCACTTTCACCGCAAATCCCTGCACCTCTCTTATCTGTGGTTCACTATCGCCCTCACTGAACTGGTACAAAAAGCATTGCAGGCCTTTGAAAAACTGCACAGGGCTGAACGTATCAATCGGCTTCCAATTCCGCCTGTCCAAGTCTATTTCGTTATCTTCAAACATCATCTGTATTCCGTATCTCTGGCGGTAGGCATCAACATTCAAGGCCAGCATAGCGTCGGCAAGGCTCTCAGTATCGCGCTGTTTTTCTTCCATCCTGGTCGGGGTACAGGTTCACGATTTCAGCGGCCAGTCCGGCAATATGGTTTTTCTCCTATGGCTTTTGCCCTCTCCCCGAAGGAACATTTTCCCCGGCATGCGGGGGGCGTGAGCGAAAGGCAAACGCCCCCCGCTGTACCGGGGAAAATGGATATGCCCCTGATTGCCTGTAAGGGCATACCTCTATACTGGCGATTCTGGCCGACTGGAGAAGGGAAAGGGACGTGACAAACGCAAGGAGAGAAGCCGGATGGCGCGGAAGCGTGGAGAGGAGCCAATCGGTAGCCGCGTAACGAGTGTAGCTGCAAAAGCAGGAAGGCGAAAGTATGAGTATTGGCGCGTCCCTTGCGCGTAAACGCGCACCGCCGTAAGGCGGCAAGAGCCGCGAAAGTTCGTAGACAGACTTTTTGTGTTTTTTGATTTTTCCTCTATAAGTAATTATTAATAATAACATATGATTAGCGTACTTTAGTAAAAAAAATAACAAGGTACCTATATTTTTTTCTTGACGAATTTAAATTACTCCCTATAACAAACAGGAAAGGTACCTTCTAATTTAACTAAAGGAAAAAATACAATGTTTGAATTCTTCAAAACACATGACCATTCCGCACATAAACACATCCACGGTCATAGGCACGGGCATAATCGGCAAGAGCAACCGGCTGGGGGTAATGGTGACGTGCTGCCTATATCCCAATGCCCACTTTGCGATAAACATTGCCCTATAGCAACCCCGGTTGCCGTAAAGGTGCAGCTTTTGCTTCACAACAATTTACCACCACAAAAGGAGACTATAATGGCAAATGAAAATACCAATATGCCGGAAAGTGCTATGACCGGCGAAGTCCTGATTGGACTTTTCCGCCGTGCTCTTAAGGTCATGTCCCGCGCCCATCACAGCCATGGGCACACTCAACATGCGCAAGCACATGTACTCGCTATTCTCAAGGAAAAAGAACCTATGAGCCAACGGGAATTGATAGAAATGCTCAATGTCCGTTCCGCCTCCATGAGCGAAATTCTGGCAAAATTGGAACGAAATAGCTTTATCACCAGAGAGCGTTCTGATCAGGATAAGCGCAACTTTATTATTTCCGTCACGGAACAAGGTCGCGCTATAGCGGATGGACATAAGAAAGAATATCAGGAAAATGCGGAGGCTATTTTCGCACACCTTTCTGCTGCCGAACGGCAGAAGCTTGGAGAGCTATTGGAAAAAATCATAATCGCTCTGGAAAATAACACTCTTAGCAATGACACGGATCATGAGTATGGATTCGGCCATCGTGGGCACGGTCATCATGAGCATAATGAAGAGCATGATCTTGCCTATGAGCATCGTGGGCGTAGCCGTAGAGGTACTTCCATACGTGAACATCGTGGGCCTGACGAACATGCCTCTCGGCATCATGGCGACGAATAGCTTTTCACGAGGTGAAAAATGAACCAGTATCAGGAACAATTCCGCGACTTCATGGAAGATAAGGGATTCCATGTAACAAGGCAAAGACTGTCCATTGCCGGGCTGCTTTCTGAAATGGAGAGTCATCCCACCATTGATGAACTGCATGACAATCTTCGGGAAATCGAACCAAGCGTGGGCCAAGCAACGGTATACCGTACCTTAAAACTGCTGAAAGATGCGGGTCTTGTAATGGAACTGCGGATTGATGATGGAGCTACCCGGTTTGAAACAGCAAGCCCACATAAAACTCATGGTCATCTTGTCTGCCGGAATTGCGGAATTGTTGTGGAAATACAGATCTCTACGCTTAAAAAAGCGCAGGCAGAACTGGCGCAAGAACATGGATTTACTTTAGATGTTCAGGCCAACTGTGTTTACGGTCTGTGTCCAGATTGTCGCATTTAGACAAGGAATGTATCATAATGCAACGTGAACAATATGGAGTTCTGGTCTGTCTCGCAGGCGTTCTGTGCAATCTGGTGTTGTTTGCCACCAAACTGGCTATCGCGTTGGCGGTAAACAGTGCCGCTGTATTCTCGGACGCATTCAATAACCTGAGCGATGCGGGCGCTTCACTGGCATTGGCCGCAGGTTTCTATGTGGCCGGGAAAGAACCTGATCAGCGACATCCCTTTGGATATGGTCGAGTGGAATATATCGCTGGTCTGGTAGTTGCCTGTCTGATTATAATCACCGGACTTGGGGTTGGAAAATTTGCTCTGGAACGTTTTTTGGAACCGCAGCCTGTGGACGTTAACCCCTTTGTAGTATGCGGTCTTGCTTGTACAATAGTCGCAAAATTTCTCATGAGTTTGTTCTATCGGCAGGCGAATAAAGCGATACAATCAACCGCAATCCAGGCAGGTGCCACGGACAACTTTTCAGATGCCGTTGTGACAGGTGTGACGCTGCTTTCATTTACCATTACTGGATTCACGGTGTTTCCTGTTGACGCGGCGATAGGCGTCGCCGTTGCTGGTGTAATTTTATTCGCAGGAATCAAGACTGCCAGAGATGCCCTTGGTCATCTCTTAGGACGCATGGAAACTCCAGGCATTGAACAACAAATTAGAGGAATTGTTCTTGCCACAGAAGGCATAGAAGGTATGCACGGGTTGACCGTACATGACTACGGCCCGTTTCGCAAGTATGCTTCAGCACATATTGAGCTTGCCGCTTCAATGAAGTTTCCAGAAGTACATACTGCCGTTGAGCAAGCGATAGATTCGGTTCGCCAAATTCTACGGATGGATATTGTCCTTCTTCCAGAACCGCTGGACGCAACGTCAGAAAATTTTCTGCCTCCGTTAGCCTTCCGGCATCAGGAATCAAGCCGGTAATCCGACGAGTGCGGCCTGAATTGAGAGGCGTAGCTGTCGGCGGGTTCGCAATATTCCAGGATTTGGCCTATGGAGCAACCGCTCCCATTGCCGGGTTGTTTGCCGATTATTTCGGATATTCCATAGTCTTCATGCTCGGCCTTGTAGCTGCCGTGCTTGGCCTGATTGTCGCCACAACATCCATTTCACACGACCATTACAAAGGAGAAAACTTATGTCCCTCTGCACAACAGAACAAGCTATAGAAGAAATTCGCTATCGCAAAGAACACGGTATGCTTGAATGCGCAATATCGGCACAGACTCATTGCTCTTCCGTTTTACGGTAATTTTTATGCTGCCCGGTAAGGTTATCGAAGGACAATTAGAAGCGAAAAATCTGAGAATAGTCTTGGTGGCAAGCCGCACGGATGACATGCTTGTCAACAGTCTCATCAATGGGGCGATTGATTATCTGATCCGCCACGGCCTTAAATTTGAAACCCTTTCCCTAGTGTGGGTGCCTAGCCCGTCTGAGTTACCTCTTATCTGCAACAAAAATTTTTGGTGTACTCTTTTTTCTGTACACCAAAAAAGAGGTGTCCTGGGTGAACGCCTCTTTATCTACAGGTCGCCTGCCGTGTTCCATGTGGGAGAGGTTCTGGGCGTTGATACCTATTTTTTCGGCAAGCTGCTTTTGGGTCAGGTTTTCACGATAGCGCAAGCCGCGTATGGCATCCCCCGCATGGTGGTCAGGGAAAAGTTCTTCAGGCGTATACCATTCTTTTTCCTGCTTAAGTGATACTTGTGCCGACTTAATATGGTGCGTTTTCATGTGTCCCAACATACGTCACCTCAATAGTTTGTGTTTCTTCCCTGACTTCCGACCATATAGCAACATAGGTAGGATTCCCTTTTTTTAAATGGCAATAGTGTTTGTTGCCCCAAAGTTTGCCATAATTTGGCCAGGTTAGAACTACTACCCCGCCTACACTTAAATCAAAGATCAGGTGTTCAATTGCTTTTTTACAGAAATAGGAAACGTCTTTAATTCTAACTTTTTTGCCACTTTTCTATGAACCTTAACCGTCCACATACATATAATTAGCTCCTGTTTGTTATGTTGTCAATTTATGTTTCAATTCACGCCCGCGTATCGATCCTGACACGATTTTGAGCCATGTTTTTTGTGTCGGATTATCTTGCTGTATGAAACACAGAAGGGGGTGACATATTTTATCCGGTTTCATAAAAAGGAAGCCGGTTTCTACCCCAAGTGGTGGTGCCCATACATGCCCCCCCAGTCCGGACCGGGAAGGCTTTTTTCCATAGAATAAAGCTGCATATCTCCTAGTTGTTAAAATCCCCACAGGTCTTTACCAGAAGGATCGGGAGCTAGCAGATTCTTAAATTCATCATCCTCCTGTTTCAACGCCCATTCCAGTGCCGTCCGGTTCAGTGGCTGCTCCGACACGGCTGCGCCTTCCTCCTTTTTTTGATTTTCAGATTCTACCTTGGAATTAACTGTGACAGCTGTGACAGTTCCTTGTGTGTCAACGGGTTCCGATTTTTGACAACTGTGACACTTCTGTGGCTGAACTGTGACACTTTGTTTTTTCGCCTCCGGCAGGGAGGTCGACCGGCTGATCTTTCCCCTCATCGAAAAGTGTCACAGTTAAATTTTCTGTCACAGTTGAGGGTTCGAACTGTGACACCTTTAAAGCCTTGTCTGGCAACATGTTGTCACAGCTGTCACAGTTAATTTGAGATGTAAATTCCAGAATTTTAGCAGGTGGAATTTTATAAGCCCTGACCCTTTTATTGGCGGGGCCTATTTTCACACATGCCATTCCCTGTTTCGTGGCAAGCCTGCCTATTATACTCTACCGTCAACCTGTTCTCCCATAAGGACACAGACTTGGCTTGTAAGGAAGCCGGCTCCGATACGGTGTTATCCTTTGGCGATTTGCTCCTGATTCTCCACAACGACTGTCCTGATAGCCTCCTCCAACCTGTTCGGCCGGGCGGTTTTCTCCTTACGTAACCACGACAGACATTGCAACTGGTGCTCAAACAGGTTTTCTGCGAGCTTGATTGCCTTTTCCGCACAAGCAGGGAGAACGGGGGTAAATTCAGACTGCCCATTCAGTACAGCTTCTGAACAGTGGAGAATGGTGCAGACCCTGAACGCCTTGCCTTGTGTTTTAGTTGTGCGTTTTTTTCTTGTACGTTGAGCCTTGGCGAATAAGTTACCCCGTAGGGCAGGACTATAAACAGCAAACGAAGTGGGCCTGTTTACTCTGTCCTGTCCTCGAAATGAAACGCATTATAACACGGAAATACAGTCTATGGAACACGTAAACATAAATAATGCTTACATTTGTTATCGAATGCTAACGAATGTTATAAAGATGCAGACGCTTTTTATGGCGATACTATAGACTGCTTGCGTATGCTTACGGCAGAACAACGGATGTTAACGTGGGTTGCAGACAAATTCAGGAAATTTACGCGGGCTTTGGGAGTGGGGCTGGAGTGTGGGTGATAAGTTCACCTTGCTCTTGGTGGAACAATCATTTAGATAAGTATGGTTCGAGTGAGCAGAAAATGATATGCAGGGAAAAGCAATTATGGAATATATTCTCTGGTGCGATGAATCCGACAAACGGGGTGAGCTGTTCTCAAACTTTTATGGTGGAGCGCTGGTCAGCTCTATTCATGCAAATGAAGTGATAGCTAGGCTCAATCAAAAAAAGAATGAATTGAATTTGTTTGGGGAAATAAAATGGACAAAGATAACGGAAGCATATCAGAATAAGTATATCGCTCTAATTGATGAATTTTTCTCACTAATAGCACAAGGTTATGTCAAGATACGAATAATGTTTACAGATAATACAATAGTTCCTATAGGTCTTACAAAGCAACAGCAAGAAAATGAGTATTTTTTATTATACTATCAATTTATAAAATTTGCTTTTGGGCTATTAAAAGTACAGCACAGCAAAAATACAAAATTAAGAATTAATTTTGACAAGATACCAGATTCAAAAGAAAAATCTGATAACTTCAAAAGTCATATTTTTGGGATGAATTATTTCTTAAATGAAAAAAATTTAGAATTATTACATGATAATATTTCAGAAATAGACTCACATGACCATGTTATATTACAATGCCTTGATGTTATACTCGGCAGTATGTCGTTTCGTATGAATAAAAAGCATCTTGATAAACCCGTTGGCTCCAGCGCACGAGGTAAAAAAACACGCGCTAAAGATACTGTTTACAAATTTATAAATAAAAAAATACAATCACTTTATACAAATTACAAATTTAATATAGGTATTTCAACCGGCATGAACATTGCTCCTTACAATGCAGACACGGCAACATGGGAAACGCCGTACAGGCATTGGCTCTTTTCATCGTCCAAGTCAACCCGCGACTGGACACAGAAAAAAAGATAAAGCCCGATTGCCTCTAATAATCTCCCAGGTAGGAACCTAGGGCTTCAAGACACATCGAGCTTTCTTTCAATAAAAATAACTGCTGACAACAGTTCTGTCAATAGAATTTGTGCGCTTAATTGATGCGTGTCTTGGCTGGCGAAAACGAGCTTGCCTTTCCTCTTCATTCATGGCCGCGCCGTTAGGCGCGTGTCTTTTGCCTTGGATGCCCTGCACCGGCTCCAACCTAGGTACAAAAACCCGATCTGGCTGGCTTCCTTCCTTTCTGCCTTCTTATTTTTTGCCTATTGGTTTTATGCGCGACACATAGAGTGCAACTAGAAGATAACAGGCGAGAAATGCCCGTAAAATGAAAAAAGCCCATAGAAAGGCTCCGTATTGGGCTGTTTGTCTATGCGCGTCTGCCCGGGGCTGTAATCGGCGGGCAAATCAAGCTCTGCATTGGTTCGCCTTCGGCACTCTTCCGATGCAAGCCGGCCTGCATGTATTTTGCGCAAAGCATATTCCAGCGCAGAGAATCGGCTTCGCGCCGCTCCCGGTCAGACTGTGAGAGCGGCAATGGTAGCGTGAACATTTCCGAAAGTTTTTTGTTCATCTGCATGGCCTTTCGACGCAATCTTTCAGTTGCCCTGGCTCTTTCCCGCTGAAGCATGGGGGCAAAGGCCAAGAAATTCAAAAAAGCGCACGGTTACAACGCGGATCGCCCGCAATCCTATATAATCGCCATGTTCATTATTGTTACCCTGGAAAAAGGGCAAAAAAGAAGGGCTTATGTGCAATTTTAACACATAACCATTTGTAAAATTATGGAGCCGACTGTCAGAATTGAACTGACGACCTGCTGATTACGAATCAGCTGCTCTACCAACTGAGCTAAGTCGGCCTGACGGGCAACGCAACGTATGTAGGGGGAGTTCTTGTTACCTTTTGGGCAGGACGGTGTCAAGATTCAGAATCACAAGATGTCGGAGCGCGGAGTATGCGGTCTTTCACAAAGCTCCGTGTTTTTTCTGATGGCTGGAACGTAACCGGATGCGCATGGGCGCATAGCGCAGGGCAAAAAGCTTGCGCAGGGCGCGTTCCAGATAGCGGACATAATTTTCCGGCACCCGTTCGGAATCGCTTACAAAAAATACAAAAGTCGGCGGCGCTGTCTCGGCCTGTGTCATATAAAAAAATTTGGCGCGCGCCTGCTTGACCACCGGCGGCTGGTGGCGGGTCAATACTTCTTCCATGGCGCGGTTGAGCCGCCCTGTGGATATGCGTACCTGACATTCTTCATGAATTTTTTTGGCCAGCGACAAAATTTTGTTGATACCGCGTCCGGTCATGGCGGAGACCGGCATAACAGGTACGTGCGCGCAAAATGTCAGCATGTCGCGCACAGTTTGTCTGAGTTGCGCGAGCGATTTTTGCGGCGCAAGGTCGCACTTGTTAAGTAGAATAAAAAAGGGGGTCTTGCGTGTGTCTAGTATGTCCATAAGGCGTTTGTCCTGCTGTCCCACGCCTTCGGCGGCGTCCAGCACAAGCAGGGTTATGTCCGCCTTTGAACTGGATTTGAGCGCGGAATTTACAGAGTATTTTTCAACACAGTCCGTGATTTTGGCGCGGCGGCGCACGCCGGGCGTATCCACAAAGACGTAGTCCTGTCCGTCCTGCATAAAACGCGCATCAACGCTGTCACGCGTTGTTCCGGCAACCTCCGAGACGATCATGCGATCTTCGTCGACAAGAGCGTTGACCAGCGAAGATTTGCCGGCATTGGGGCGCCCCAGTACGGCAAGACGTAGAGCAGGGGGGGCAGGCGGCGCGGTATGCCGGTTTTTTGGCAGCATATCGGCAAGGTAGCGCGCAAGCAGGGCAATATTATATCCGTGCTCGGCGGATACCGCCAGAAGCGGGAAACCCAGATTGTGAAATTCCGCCGCGCGTTCGTCTTCGCGTTCCATGCCGTCCACTTTGTTGACCACGCAAAGAACGGGCAATCCGGTACGCCGCAGATAAGCGGCCAAATGTTCGTCAAGCGGCAGCAGGCCGTTTTGCCCGTCCACAACAAGCGCCACTCCGCAGGCCATGTCCAGGGCGGTTGCTGTCTGGCGCAGGATGTCCTGTTCAAAACCCCGTACGCCATCCGGACCTTCCGTCACTGCGGCATGCGCGTTCAGTGTGAGGCCGCCCGTGTCCATGACACCGAACGGTGGCAGACCCGCGCGGCGTACCACGCCCTCCATGCGGTCACGGGTAATGCCCGGCATGTCGTGCGTGATGGCGCGGTTGCTGCGGATCAACCGGTTAAACAAGGTGGATTTTCCCACATTGGGGCGGCCTGCCAGCACAATGCAGGAGAATATATCAGACATGGCATACCCTTTATTGAAACAGCGGTTGCGGCACAGTATTCAAAGCGCGCTCCGCCGGCCATTCCGGCAAACAGGAGAAAGTTGTTTTATCCGGCAGGAGGACGCGCAATGCGTGCAGGTACAGTATACCAGATTTGTGCGATGAGCCATATTTTATATCGCCGACAACCGGATGCCCGAGATGTGCCATTTGCAGGCGTATCTGGTGCGTGCGGCCCGTGACCAGGCGGATCAGGAGCAGGCTTTCGGCGTCCGCTGCCATCAGGGGTTTTACGCTGCAGATGCTCCACCGCGCTGTATCTGGCGTTTTTCCCAGGTAATGACGCAGTTCCCGCACATCGTCGTACGGCCAGCGACCGTGTACCCGCACCACATATTCCTTGCTGAGCGCGCGTTCCCGCAGGGCGTTGTGCGTTGCGCGCAAGGCCGCAAAGGAGGCGGCCACAAGCAGTATACCGGACGTGTCCTTGTCCAGCCTGTGGGCGGGCGTCGGCGTAAACGCGGCGTTGGCGTAGCGTTGAGCAAGGCGTGTGGTCAGGCTGTCGCTGTGGCCGGTTCCCGGATGGGTGGGTAGTCCCGCAGGCTTGAACACCGCCCAAACGTTGCCCGCAACGCCAACGGTTGCCAGAAACTGCGAGGTGCTTGGCGTGTAGGGTTCCGGCGGGGAAAGCGGCGCGTCTGTAACGTCACAGAGCACCTGCGCGCCGATTTGTAGCGCCATATCTGCGGCAAAAGGCGGCAGACGCACGGCATCGTTCACCGCAAGGCGCGTAAAGGCTTTGCATCGACTGCCGTTAACGCGCGTTTGTCCTGTGCGTATCCAGCGGTGCAGCAGCGCCGGAGGGAGGCAAAGCCTGCGCCGCAAAAACTGAAGAAGCTTTTGGCCGCTTTCTGTAACGCTCACTACAAGCGTGTTGGGGAGAGTATTTTTCATAACACTCACTGCCAGAGCGCTGCCAGCTCACGCATACGGTTTTTTCCCGTTTCCAGACGGCGTTGTTTCAGTGTTTCCAGCAATACACGCGCCGCGGTTTCCAGCGCTTCCGCGCCGCCGCTGTTGTCCACTGTCACGTCGCAGGCCGTTTTTTTGCGGTCTTCAGGCCACTGCCAGCTTTCCAGCACGGCAGCCTTTTCCTCATTCCAGCCCCGCGCGGACATAAGACGTTCAAAGCGCGCCGGTCGTGGGCAGCATACGTTTGCCACAAAGGGTGCCGGCGTGAAGAGGTTTTGCCAGCCACACTCAAAATACAGTGGAAGTTCCGCCACCGCCGCGGGCGCGCCCAGAGCCTCCTGTTGCGTCCAAAATGCTTCAACAGCAACGCGCACAAAGGCGTGCGCCATTGTTTCAATATCCTTACGTAAGACAGAATCCTCACGCATAGCGGCAAAAAGCGCGTTTTTGTTCACAGCGCCGTCCGCATCCAGCAGCGCCCCGCCCATTCGTTGCCCAATCCAGCCAGCGACTTCACTGCCACGCGCATATAAGCTCGCAACCTCTTTGTCCGCGCTGAACACCGGAAGGCCAAGCGCTTCTAGGTGCCGCGCAAATGTGGATTTGCCGCTGCCGGGATTGCCGACAATCACCACGCGTTGCATACGTTCGCATACCGCAAGTGCGCAGGTGGGCATATCGCAGGGCGGAGGGCAGGAAAACCGCATGGTCTCATTTGTATACGGGTGTGTGAATTCCAGTTTCCATGCGTGCAGCATCTGACGCGGCGCGCGGTCCCGCACTATTTTGGGCGCGTAAAGTTTGTCGCCCAGCAAGGGATAGCCCAAGTGCGCCAAGTGCACGCGAATTTGGTGCGTGCGGCCTGTATGGATACGCACACACAGCAGGGAGACGCTTTTGTCCGGCGTTGTCCAGAGTCGCGTCCATTCCGTATGGGCGGACTTGCCCCCACACGACAGCGCCGGCACGGACATTTTTGTTTTGACTGTCGGGTGCCTGCCCAGCGGCTCACGGCACTGCCCCGCAACCGGTGGCAGCCCGCTGACCAGAGCCAGATAGTCTTTTTTCACATTCCGCCAGCCCTCGCTCATGGCAAGGCGCGCGTTTTCATCCAGGGCCGCCAGCAAAAGACCGCTGGTGTCCTTGTCCAGCCGGTGAACAATGCCGGGGCGTTGTCCGTCAAGGAGTGCCAGTTGCGGAAAACGTCCCAGCAGACGTTGCGCCAGCGTATGTTCCGGACAGGAGGGGCAGGGGTGCACTGTAAGGCGCGCGGGCTTGTTGCAAACAACAAAATGCTCATCCTGCCAAAGCAGTTCCAGTTCCCCTTGTTCGGCAGCTAGGCGGCTGTTTGTTTGCGTAAGACGCAAGGTTACGCGCTGACCTGTTTTTACCGCTATGTCCGGGCGCAGTTGCAAAACGCCGTCCACGCAACACTGTCCGGCAAGGATGGCCTTGCGCACGGTTGCGCGCGAACAGTCAGAATCGCGCAGAACGCAGTCCAGACGTTTGCCGGCCATTTCCCGGGTGATCAGCAGGTTCTTGTTATTCAACGATACTGGTCCGCGAGAGTGGACAACGTGCGTATCCTGTCGGCAAACACGGCGCCATGGTACAGATTTTTCAGTTCACGCCCGGGAGTGATGCTTGTCACCACAGCCCGGCCCAGCACAAAACGGCTGTTGTCATTGCCGTCTTCAACCACGCGCAACCCCCAGATATTGTGAAAAACAAGCGCGCGGTTTTTGTAGTTGCCCAGATACAGGGCAATGTGTCCGCGCATTCCCACAAGACTCAAAAAAGGCGCTCCGTCAGCTAACAGCGCGGATTCTTTTTCCTTGCTGTCAAGGGCATCCAGAGAACGCACAAGCCCAAACCGCGCCTGGGCTGAGGAATTGCGCGGAAGCCAGACGCCGAAAGGCGTGAACAGATCGCGTGTCAGGGCGGAACAGTCACGGTTGCTGAACATGCCGCCCCAACCATAGGGCTGCCCCATCATGTCATTGCCAACACGCGCTATGTTTCCGGCAGTCAGGGGCATTGGCTTTACAACGGCATCGCCCGGGGCAAGCGTTGCGTGAGTGATTTCCGCCATGCCTCCAGCCGCCTTGCGCGGCGCGAGAACCTGCAGTGCCGTTTGTCCGGAGAGGGGCAGAATCGTGCCTATACCGGCTTCTTGTCTTCCGTTTTTGCCGGATATTTCCGACAAAACCACGCCGTCCCGCACAAGCGCCGCGTAGCGCCCGACGCGCCATGTCCTTTTGAATGCATCGTCCACAAGCCCCACATCGTCCGCGTCCACCCAGCCGCCGACAGCGGGCGTCTCCACAAAGTGCCAGCGTCCGTCACGGCTTGTATGGCCAATCAGCAGCGGCGTGCCCGGCGGCAGCAGGCTGTATTGAAAATAATCAAAAGGATCAGCATGGGGATTGGGCGTTGGTCTGGAAAAGCGCGGCTCGTGCGTGGGCATTTCGCGCAGATCTGTGGTACGTAGCGTGATGGCGGGCTGCGCGCGGGAAGGGAAGGCGGCAAGGTTGGCGTTTGTGGTGATGCTGTCCCACTGCGCCCGGGTCCAACGCGCGCCGCCCTGTCTGTAGCCCCTCGGCCTATGAAATATTTCAGCAATGTCCTTGCGGCGCGCGGGAATTTTTTGCATGTCCCACGGGGCAAAGAATAGCCGGTCAAAGCGCGCGTCCTGCGTGGCCTGTTCCCGCGCGTTTAACAGAGGCCTGTCCGCGCCGATGGCGGCGGCGTATACGGTCAAATCCTGCGGAAAGGCGCGGATATCATCCACAGTTCCCATCCAGGGCGACAGCGCTCTGTCGGGTAGAGTTTGCTTGCCGCAGGCTGCAAGCGCCGCCAGACAGACCAGAGTCAGTGTAAGGCACAAAAAACGGTACGCAGCATATTTCATGATTCCTACCATAATAGCCGTATATGCCATAACCTGTCAAAAAATTTCGACAGATTGGTGGGGGTTGGGTAGTGTTTTTTTGCGGCAAAACATAGTTTCTTCAAGGCGCGTTTGCGGCTTGCGCACACGCGGCAAAAGGTATACATATAACATAAAAATGTTGCCAAGGAGACATACGTGGAACATAGTGTTGAAGAATTATCACAGGTTAAAAAAAAGGTTGCCATTACCGCGGCTCCGCAGGAAGTGGAAGCGGCCATCATGGCCACTATCGCGCTGTACAGAAACACTGTGCACATGGACGGATTTCGAAAGGGCAAAGCGCCGTCATCCCTGATTGAAAAGCGCTTTCGCCAAAAAATTTATGAGGAAGCTCGTCAGGACATTGTCAATGCGCACATAAACGAGATCATGCGGGCGCTTGATGCCACGCCTGTGTCGGAAATTAAAACGGACGGCGACGGGGAGCTTGCTCGTGGCAACGCCTATTCGTACACTCTCGAATTTGAAACGCTCCCGGATTTTGATCTGCCGGTCTACGAAGGGTTGGAGGTTGAGCAGGAAAAGGTGATTTTGGACAAGGACGCAACAGGGGCCATGCTTGACCGCATCAGACTCCAGCACGCGAAGCTTGTACCGATTGACGGCGTTGGCCCGGGGGTTGACGGCCAAATTGTGAATCTGGATTTTGCCGCGTATGAAAACGGTGCGCCGCTTGAACACCTGAATGCGGAAAATTTTGACCTGGAGCTTGGCGCGCGTCAGGCCTTTGAAGATTTTGAAAAATTGGTAAAAACCATACCGTACGGGCAGGAAGGCGAAGGGGAAATCAGCTTTCCGGAAGATTTCCTCGTCAAGGATCTTGCCGGAAAAACCGTGACCATGAAGGTCAGTGTGCATGCTATAAAGGAACGACAACTTCCTGATATTGATGATAATTTTTTAAAGAAGCTTAAGTTTGAGAGCATTGACGAACTCTATGAGGCGCTGAATAAAAGCTATATGTCAAGCCGCGCAAGTTTGCACAAGAGCGCCGCGCAAAATACGTTGCTCACGCGTCTTCTGAAAGATCTGGAATTTGCCCTGCCCGAAAGTATGGTGGAGACGCAGCTGAACATGCTGCTTGCCAGAGAGCAGGACCGTCTGGAGCGGCTTGGTAGGAGTCTGGAGGCTTCCTCCGGAAGAAGCCTTGAGGAGTTGCGCGGGGACCTGCGCCCGCAGGCTGAGGAGATCGTGCGGACACGCGTGCTGTTGCTCCGTATTGCCAAAAAAGAAGAACTTGTGGTGAGCGATCAGGAACTGCGACAGCAGATTTTTCAGGCGAGCAGGAACAGCGGCGAAGATTTTGAAACATTGCTTGACCGCTACCAGCGTTCCGGCATGATATTTACCCTGCGGGATCATTTGTTGGCTGACAAGGCAATGGACGCCGTGTACGACAAGGCCAGAGTTACGGAAGTTGACCCCGCGCCGATCCGGAACGAATCCGGCAAAAATGGCGAAAACCGCCCAAGCTAGCGCCGGGCGTACTCCGGGACGTGTGAGGCTGACAATGACGTTAATTCCCATGGTTATTGAAACTACAGGCCGTTCTGAACGCGCCTATGACATTTATTCGCGGCTGCTCAAGGATCGTATCGTACTTCTGGGGTCTGAGGTAAACGATGCTGCGGCATCGCTTATTTGTGCGCAGCTGCTTTTTTTGGAAGCCCAAGACCCTGAAAAGGAAATCAGTCTGTATATTAATTCCCCGGGCGGCTCAGTGACAGCCGGGTTTGCCGTGTACGACACGATGTGTTTTATTTCAGCGCCGGTTTCAACGGTTTGTATCGGTCGCGCGGCAAGTATGGGGGCATTTTTGCTTGCGGCCGGCGCTCCTGGTATGCGTTTTGCATTACCCAACAGCCAGATAATGATTCATCAGCCGTCGGGAGGGTTTCACGGTCAGGCCACAGATATTGAAATACATGCCCGTGAAGTGTTGCGTCTCAAGGAAAGGCTCAACAGCATCCTGGCTGAAAATACCCGACGCAGCTATGAAGAAGTGGTCAAGGCCACGGAGCGTGATAATTTTTTGACATCGGACGAAGCCAAAGGACTGGGCATTATTGACCGTGTGCTGGTTTCGCGCAAGGACATGTTACAAGAAGAAAACGGGTAATAAATATATGGGCAAAATTAAAAAATCCCCGGAACCTCTGCGCTGTTCCTTTTGCGGCAAAAACGAGATGGAAGTGCGCAATCTTATCATGCAGGATGATGTCAGCATCTGTGACAAGTGCATCAAAGACTGTTGCAGGATTATAGCGAACGATCATTTGCAAAGTTCTGTTGAGGGCGATGAACGTCTGCTTTTGCCACAGGAGATCAAAGACCGTCTGGACGAATACGTTATCGGCCAGCACGAGGCAAAAAAGATTCTTGCTGTCGCTGTGCACAATCACTACAAGCGTGTGTTTTATGCCAACGCCATTGGCGACGATGTGGAGCTGGACAAAAGCAACATTCTGCTTGTCGGTCCTTCAGGAAGCGGAAAAACCCTGCTGGCCAAAACATTGGCGAGGGTTCTGCGCGTCCCCTTTGCCATTGCCGACGCTACAACGCTCACCGAGGCAGGGTATGTCGGGGAAGATGTGGAAAACATTCTTGTCCAGCTTGTGCAGAACGCCAACCATAATCTGGAGGCCGCAAGCAGGGGCATTATCTATATTGATGAAATAGATAAAATTTCCCGCAAGGGTGATGGGCCGTCAATTACCCGTGACGTGTCCGGCGAAGGCGTACAGCAGGCGCTTTTGAAAATTATTGAAGGGACAGATGCCAATATTCCCCCAAAGGGCGGACGCAAGCACCCGCAGCAGGAATTTATCCGCCTGAACACTTCAAATATTCTGTTTATTGTGGGCGGAGCGTTTGTGGGACTTGATAAGATTGTGGAAACCCGTGTGAGCGGTGGTTCCATGGGCTTTGGCGCCAAGGTACGGGCAAGCGGTGAACTGTCCATGGTGGAACTGCTGGAAAAGATTCATCCCCAAGACCTGGTGAAATTTGGTCTGATTCCGGAATTCGTGGGGCGCATCCCGATTATTACGCACGTGGATGAACTGGATGAGCCCGATATGATACGCATTCTCACTGAGCCTAAAAACGCTTTGGTGCGACAGTACCAGAAGCTGTTTGAGGTTGACAGCGTGAGTTTGCGTTTTACGCCCAATGCCCTTAAAGCCATTGCGGCGCGGGCCATTGAGCGAAAGACCGGCGCGCGCGGTCTGCGCAACGTGATTGAAAAAACTATGCTGGACATTATGTTCAAGCTCCCGTCCATGTCCAATGTGCGAGAATGTTTGATCAACCGCGCAGTCATCGAAAAGGGCAAGGAACCTGTGCTGCTGTATGGAGACGGCACGGAAGTCCCCGCAAGCGAACAGTTTACTGTGGAAGATAAAGCGTCCTGACATATCCTGACTGCCTGGAGTAAATATGGCCGTGATAAAGCATGTGGGAGTGTTTGTCGATCTACCGGTTATGCCGTTGCGGGAAGTTGTGGTATTTCCCCGCTCCATCGTGCCGCTTTTTGTGGGGCGTGGAGCTTCCATCAAAGCGATCGAAGCGGCGCAGAATGGTTACGACAAGCATATTTTTCTTGTAGCGCAGCAAAAGCCCGAATTGGAAAAACCTGCCGAGAGCGATCTGTGCCCTGTGGGTGTTGTCAGCAGGGTTTTGCAGATGCTGCGTTTGCCTGACGGCACCATCAAGGTTCTTTTTGAGGGTTTGTATCGGGCAAAATGGGAAAGTCTGCGCGAAGCCGGGCAGTGCGTTGTTGTGCGCGTTCTTAAAATGCGTGAGGTACAGGGGACGTCCGAAGAAGAGAAGGATGCTCTTGTGCGGGCAACACACGAGGCTGTGGAAGAGTATGGAAAAAGTACGAAAAGAATTCCCCAAGAGGCCATTCAGGCCATTTTGTCGCTGAAGGATCCTGGCGCGCTGGCAGATGTGATTGTTGCTCATCTTAAAACGGACTATC
Source organism: Candidatus Desulfovibrio kirbyi (assembly GCA_013374015.1). Lineage (GTDB taxonomy): Bacteria > Desulfobacterota > Desulfovibrionia > Desulfovibrionales > Desulfovibrionaceae > Desulfovibrio > Desulfovibrio kirbyi. The sequence goes on along the minus strand of BLLL01000005.1, from coordinate 42,619 downwards.
ACAGAAAACAGGCTGTTCTGGAATGTGCGGACGTTACAAAACGCCTGGAACTGGCCTATGAACTGCTGCAGAGCGAAGTATCGCTGGCTTCTGTGGAAAGGATCATCAAGGACCGTGTTAAAGGACAGATGGAACGCAATCAGCGCGAATATTATCTTACCGAGCAGATCAAGGCCATCAATAAAGAAATGGGGCGTGAGGAAGATCTGCAGGCGGAGATAAACGAGCTTGAAGAGAAGATCAAGACGCGCAATATGCCTGAGGAAGCCCGTGAAAAAGCCTTGGCTGAAGCAAAAAAACTGCGCACCATGCCGCCAGCGGCTGCGGAATATACAGTGGTGCACAATTATGTGGACTGGGTTTTGGGTCTTCCGTGGGACGATCTGAAAACTGTCAAGATAGATATTGAAAAGGCGCGCGCTACGTTGGAGGGTGTGCACTACGGTTTGGAAAAACCAAAAGAGCGTATTCTGGAATACTTGGCCGTTCAAAAGCTCTCGCAAGGTCTGAAAGGCCCTATTTTGTGTTTTGTGGGGCCGCCCGGCGTAGGCAAGACATCTCTTGCAAAATCTGTTGCCAAAGCCACAGGGCGTGATTTTGTGAGGCTTGCCTTGGGCGGCGTGCGTGATGAGGCGGAAATCCGCGGACACCGCCGGACCTATGTTGGAGCTTTGCCCGGCAAAATCATTCAATCACTCAAACGGGTTAAATTTAATAATCCCTTGTTTTGCCTTGATGAAATAGACAAAATGAACTCGGATTTCAGGGGAGACCCGGCATCAGCTCTGCTGGAGGTGCTTGATCCGGAACAAAATATGGCGTTTATGGATCATTATCTGGATATGGAATACGATCTCTCCAAGATTTTTTTTATCACCACAGCCAATTCTTTGCACGGAATTCCCGCGCCATTGCTTGACAGAATGGAACTCATCGAATTGTCAAGCTATCTGGAAACGGAAAAACGCCATATTGCGCGGCATTTTCTGATTCCCAGACAAATTGAAGAACATGGCCTTAAAGAACATAATATGCGTTTGTCCGAAAACGCTCTGCTTGAAATCATCCGTGCCTACACGTGTGAAGCCGGCGTGCGTAATCTGGAGCGGGAAATTGGCGCGTTGTGCCGCAAGACAGCCATTCGCCTTGTGCAGGAAGACAACCTTGAGAAATCTGTGACCGTCACTCCCCGGAATCTTGCTTCTTTTCTTGGCGTTAAAAAATATCGTCATGAAGAGCGTGAGGACAGACCCCAGGTGGGGGTGTGCGCCGGGCTTGCCTACAATCAGCGCGGTGGTGAAATATTGTTGGTGGAGACATCCCTGATGAGCGGCACAGGGCATGTGGTCACGACAGGGCAGCTTGGCGAGGTGATGACAGAATCGGCAAAGGCCGCTTTTTCGTATGTGCGCTCACGGGCTGATTTGCTTGGGCTGGACCCGCGTTTTCACCGCAAGGTGGACATACACGTGCACGTGCCTTCCGGCGCAACGCCAAAAGACGGCCCTTCGGCCGGAATCACGCTGGCAACCTCCATCACGTCAGCTCTGCTCGGTATTCCAGTGCGGCATGATGTGGCGATGACAGGTGAGATTTCCTTGCGGGGGCGCGTGCTGCCTATCGGCGGTCTGCGGGAAAAACTGCTTGCAGCGCGCCGTAGCGGAATCAGACGTGTTGTCATGCCCCGTGACAACGAAAAAGATTTGAAAGATGTGCCGGATGATGTACTCAAGGATCTGGAACTGATTTTTGTAGAGCATGTGGACGAAGTATTGCCTGAGGCGCTGGCTGCCTCGCCGGAGGAAATTTTTTCCGGCCGGCCGGATGCGCAACCCATTTGTTATTCTTTGCGAAACGACAGGGACTGTGCTGTTCAGAGCCAGACAGCACAGTAGAATATATCAGCATTTTCCTGTGATATGCGCAGTTGTTATTGTGCGGCAATCCAGGCGTTGGCTTCTTCTAGGTTGAGCGTCCCTTCATACAGCGCCCGTCCGCTCACCGCGCCTTGCAGGCTGGTGTTCAGCGTCAGCGGATAGAGTTTTTGTATATCGGCAAGCGTGGCAACTCCGCCTGCCGCTATGACAGGTACTGTGGAAATTTCGGCAAGATGCGCCAGCGCCTCCACATTGATGCCGCTTTGCATACCGTCGCGTTCAATATCCGTATAGATAACAAAGGCCGCCCCGGCATCCAGCAGGCCGGATAGCGCATCGTCCACGCAAAGACCCGTGTCCGCAACCCATCCCCGGCTTTTGAGTTTGCCCGCGACAGCGTCTAGGGAGACGCCGATTTTTTGGGGAAAGGTCGTGCAGAGTCCGGCAAAAAGTTCCGGTTGCTCCAGAGCGACGGTGCCTATGATCAGACGTGACACTCCGGCTTCCAGATACGCCGCGGCAGTGGGCTCACTGCGTATGCCGCCGCCAAGCTGCACCGGAATGTTGAGTTCTCGGCAAATGCGCCGGATGATTGCCTGATTTTTTGGCGCGCCTTCAAAAGCGCCGTCCAGATCCACCAGATGCAGCCAGCTCGCGCCGCGCGCTTCCCAGCTTTTTGCCGCGCACACGGGGTCCGCTTCAAAAACGGTAACATCTTCGGCGCGTCCCTGTTTCAAGCGCACGGCTTGTCCGTTTTGTATGTCTACAGCAGGGAAAAGAATCACAGATTCATGTCCTTTATCGCCTTTGCCATGCCGTCTGCCGCTAGTTCCGAGGCGGTAACCCATGTCCCGTGCCTTTTCAGAAAATTGCCTACGGTCAGCAGGTTGTCAGCCAATCCCATCTGTTTTTCTTCAAATATAGAACGGTTGACGATTGTCGCGTCCGACACTTTCAACAAAAAAAACTCCACGCGCACTTGAGCGGATTCGGTAACGCCGGCGCTTGAACCTTGGCGTTCGCGCCAGTCAATCACCTGTGGAATCAGCAAGGCATCCGCTCCCAGTTTTTTGCCGTAGGCAACCCACAGCGGAAGGGCCTGCGGCTGCTCGGAATTATGAAAGCGCGTTATGTCCTGCAGGGGATGTTGGCGTGTGGGCCAGGCGAAGCTGTAGCGGTGTTTTTGATCGCCGGCCAGCAGTTCGCGCAGTTTTATGTCTAGAGATGCGAGCATGTCGACGGGGATACGTCCCTGATGTTCAGGAATTATCCCCGTAATGAGCTGGCTTGTTGTAACCGGTTGCGTAAATGGCGCAACAGTTATGGTATAGCCTGTCGCTACGCCGCGCGGTGCTTCAGAGGTTGGGCGCGCGGATTTGCAGCCCAGAGGCAGACAAAGGACAATCAGCAAGAGTAGTGTCGGGAAGCGGGTATTCATTAGGCAAGGCTCCCTTTTGTGCTTCTGATGGTTGTGCCGTTTTTGCGTATGGCCTGGGCCAGAGCAATCCCAAAACTTTTTGCCGCTGATTCCAGCAGATGGTGGCCGTTTCTGCCATACAAAAAGGCAAGGTGCAGATTGCAGCGGGCGCTCCCTGCCAGAGATTTGTAAAATTCGCGCCAAATGTCTTTTTCTTCTCCGACAATAACAGCGGGAATGAGATCGTCGCCGTGCCATTCCAGCCACGGCCTGCCGGAAAAATCCACTGTGACTTCCGCCAACGCTTCGTCCATCGGCACCCGCCCATAGCCGACCCGCGCTATGCCGGATTTGTCCCCCAGCGCATCGGCAATGGCCAGGCCAAGCGTCAGCCCCACATCTTCCACAGTGTGGTGGGCGTCCACATGCACATCTCCCTGACAGGCTATTTTCAGATCAATCCCTGCCCAAAACGCTGTGAGGGTCAGCATGTGGTCCAAAAATCCCACGCCTGTCAGTATATCTGTTGTACCTTTCCCGTCCAGCGTTAGGGTTATGGCGACGTTCGTCTCCGCGCTGAGGCGTTGTTGTATGGACATTCTGGTGGTTTTCATGTCTTCTCCACAGCGGTTGCCCCCGGCATGTCCCGCGATTTCTTTTTACATCCGAAAGCCGCAGCCACCACTATGCTCAATTCGTACAGCAAAAGCATGGGACACGCCATCAATATTTGCGACCCGGGATCGGGCGGCGTTAAAATCGCGGCTACGATAAAAATGCTCAAAACGGCATAACGGCGCGAGCTGCGCATCATTGCTGCGGTAATAATCCCCATGCGCGACAAAAAAAAGGCAAAGAGCGGCATTTCAAAAATCAGACCAAAGGCCAAAATCAGCTTGAGCACCAAATCAAGGTAGTCACTGATCTTTGGCATGAAATTAACAGTTTCTGAGTCAAAACTTACAAACCAATTGAAGCCGTATGGAAAAACCAGGAAGTAGCAAAAACATCCGCCCCCAATAAAAAAAAGCGCTGAAACCACTGCGATGGGCACAATAAAGCGTTTTTCCTCATCGTACAGGCCAGGTACGATGAAACGCCATATCTGGTAAAAAATGACAGGGCTTGCCAGAAAAAGGCCTGTAATAAAAGCAAGGTACATGCGGGTAAAAAAACCTTCGGGCAGTGTTGTATATATGGGCGAAGATTTGGGCGGCAAAACGGCCAGCAGCGGATTGACCAGCGCGTCAAAAACAGGCTCAACTACGGTCCAGCAGGCAAGAAAGGCAATGCCGACAGCGATGCAGCAGCGTGTCAGGCATACGCGCAGCTCGTTCAGGTGTTCCATCAGGGGCATTTTGTCCGCATTTTTTTCACTTGCGGCGGCAACGCGTGGCGTTTTGTCCATGTGCCCTGTTTGTGATGGTGTGTCGGGTTGCCATCCCGGCATGGCAAGGACATTTTTCGGGAAATCCGAGGGCGCTCCACTCATGCTTTGGCCTCGGGCGGGGTTGATTCTCCGGCTGCAGATTCGGCTTCCGCCTTTGCTACGGCCCGATCAAGAGGCGTTGGGGTCGTTGGGGGAGAAGCGGGAGATTGTGGGGGGACGGCGGCGTCCGGCGCGGCGCTTGCGGTTTCTTTTTTACGCTGGTTCTCGTCTTCCCGCGCTGCTTCAGTGTTGAGGGTGCGCTGAAAATCTGTGGAAACGCGGCGAAATTCTCCCATAACCTTGCCCAAAGTACGGGAAATATCCACAAGGCTTTTAGGCCCCAAAACGATGAGTGCCACCAGGAAAATGACAAGAAGTTCCATGCCGCCTATGCCGAACATGTCTATTCCCACTCAATTGTGCTGGGCGGTTTTGAGGAAACATCGTACACAACGCGGTTGACGCCCTTGACCTCACTGATGATCCTGCCGGACATGCGTTCAATAATTTCCGGCGGCAAGCGTGTCCAATCGGCTGTCATCGCGTCCACGCTATCTACAATGCGCAGGGCGATAATATGTTCATAGGTACGCTGATCGCCCATAACGCCCACGGTCTTTAAGGGCAGCAGCACGGCAAAGCCTTGCCATACCTTGGTATACCAGCCTGAATCGCGCAACTCCTGCTGAACAATGTTGTCCGCCTTGCGCAGAATGTACAGGCGCTGTTCCGTTACTGCGCCCAAAATCCTGATGGCAAGTCCGGGGCCGGGAAAGGGCTGCCGCCAGACAATGGAATCCGGCATATTGAGCTGTGCCGCGACCTTGCGCACTTCGTCTTTAAAAAGCTCACGCAGGGGTTCAACGAGTTTGAGGTTCATGGTTTCCGGCAACCCGCCGACATTATGGTGGCTTTTGATGACCGCGCTGGGGCCTTTGTGAGAAACGGATTCAATAATGTCCGGGTACAGGGTGCCTTGGGCCAAAAAGTCCACTTGGGGCAGCTTTGAGGCTTCTTCGTCAAAAATCTCAATGAAAGTGCGTCCGATAATTTTTCGTTTCTGTTCCGGATCGTCCACCCCTTTGAGGCGTGAGAGGAAGCGGTCCTGCGCCTGTACGACAGTGAGATTGAGGTTGAAGTGTTCACGCATGCAGCGGGGCACCTCTTCGCCTTCATTTAGCCGCAGCAGGCCGTTGTCCACAAAGATACAGTGCAGCCTTTTGCCTATGGCGTGGTTGAGCAGCACGGCTACTACCGTGGAATCAATGCCGCCGGAAAGGGCGCATACAACATGCCTGTCACCGATCTGTTCGGCCATTGCCTGAATTGTGCGGTCGACAAAGGAGGCCATTGTCCAGTCCGGCGTGAGCCTTGCCGCTTTGAACAGAAAATTGCGCAGCATCTGCACGCCGTCCACGCTGTGGTGGACTTCAGGATGGAACTGCACGGCGTAGATTTTTTTGTCTTCATTTGCCATAGCGGTCACATCCAGCGTGGGCGTGCTTCCCGTAACGGTAAAGTCGGGCGGGGGCGTGAGCACCTTGTCGCCGTGACTCATCCAGACGCGGGAAACGTCTTTGTCAAGGCCGTCCCAGAGCGTGCAGGCCGCGCTCCGGCGCAAATCCGCTGGACCGTATTCTCGCGTCAGAGATTTGGCCAGTTGCCCCCCTAGGTGGTGCGCCAGCAGTTGCATTCCATAGCAAATTCCCAATACGGGAACACCCAGAGTGAGGAGGGTGGGATCAAGGGTTGGCGCGTCTTCCTCTCCAACGCTGGCCGGTCCTCCGGAAAGAATCAGGGCTGAGGGGCGCAGCGCGGCTATCTGATCGCCCGGCGTGGCGCAGGAATGAATTTCAGAATATATGCCGGCCTCACGCACGCGGCGGGCGATAAGCTGAGTGACCTGCGAGCCATAGTCAATGATAACAACCTTACTGAGCGGCATGGAGTGGCGTCCTTAATTGTCTATGCGGTAATTCGGCGCTTCCTTGGTGATGATCACATCGTGAACATGGCTTTCGCGCAGGCCGGCTGCGGAAATTTCACAAAATGTGGTCTTGCCGCAAAGCTCTTCCAGATTTTTTGCCCCTACATAGCCCATGCCCGACCGCAGGCCCCCCGTCATCTGGTATATGGCGTCTATAACAGGGCCGCGGTAGGGCACGCGACCGACAATGCCCTCCGGCACCAGCTTCTTGCTGCGTTCCTGGAAGTAGCGATCTGAACTGCCGTCCTTCATGGCGTCGATAGATCCCATGCCGCGGTAAATTTTGTAGGTGCGTCCCTGATAGAGGACTGTTTCTCCCGGGCTTTCTTCCGTGCCGGCAAAAAGCGATCCTATCATCACCGAATGCGCGCCCATGACAAGCGCCTTGATAATATCGCCGGAATACTTGATGCCGCCGTCGGCCACGCAACAGCGCCCCATCTCACGCGCCGCGCGGCTGCCCTCCATGACGGCCGTTACCTGCGGGACGCCCACACCGGCCACAATGCGTGTGGTGCAGATGGATCCCGGGCCGATGCCTATTTTTACCGCATCCGCTCCGGCCTCCAGAATGGCGCGCGCGCCTTCATAGGTGGCCACATTTCCCGCTATCAACCGGCAGTTTGGAAAATTTGCCTTTACATCGCGGATTGCGTTGAGCACGTTGAGGGAATGCCCGTGGGCGGAATCCAGCACCAGCACATCGACTTTGGCTTCCAGCAATTGTTCGGCTCTGGTTTCACAGTCTTTGCCGATTCCGATAGCCGCGCCCACGCGCAGACGCCCTTTATCGTCCTTGCAGGCGTTGGGATATTTTCGTACCTTGTCGATATCCTTTGTGGTAATAAGACCGCGCAGGCGACCGCTTGCGTCCACAACCAGCAGCTTTTCGATGCGGTGTTCGTGCAGATGGTGTTTGGCTTCCTCAAGAGAAGTGCCCATTGGTACAGTGACCAGATTGTCGCTTGTCATCACATCAGCAACCCGCACGGCTTGCGCGTCTTCCACAAAGCGGACGTCGCGGTTTGTCAGAATGCCCGCAAGGCGTTCGCCGTCCACCACCGGCAGGCCGGAAATGCGAAAGTCAGACATGACCTCCAAGGCTTCCTGTACGGAATTGTGGGAAGAAATGGTGACAGGGTCAAGAATCATGCCGCTTTCGCTTTTTTTGACCCGTTCCACTTCTAGGCGCTGTTTTTCAATGGGTATGTTTTTGTGGATGATGCCAATACCGCCCATGCGCGCCATGGAGATGGCCATGGCCGATTCTGTCACCGTGTCCATGGCGGCGGAAAGCAGGGGAATGCGTAGGGGAATGTCAGGCGTGAGCCACGTTGTTATGTCAACGGCGTCAGGGGTTATTTCGGAATACGCGGGAATCAGTAAAATATCGTCAAAGGTAAGCGCTTTGCCGTTGTTCATGATTCCTCCAAACCGGTCATCTTGATATAATAGAATAAATACTGATTTCCTACTCATACCCGCGTGCAGATTTTTTGTCAACGTGCGTAACGTTCAGAAATAGAGCATGTCTAGACCCGCCCCCCGAGTCAAGATTTTTAAAGCTGACGCTATCAGATGCAATTCATGTCTCCGGCATCTTTCCTGGGTAATAATCCCCTGTGGCATGGGGGCGAGTCTATATTCCCCAATGTCTACGGACGGCCTTGGCAAAAAGGTATTCGTCTGCGGGCAGAGAGGTAATAAAATATGAGAGTATTGATATAAAGATAGATTTATGATAATTGTTTCTCATTTGTAAAGACTGTAGGACTAAACAATTACCCAAAGACCGCCATGGAAAACATACAGGAAACACCCGACGGGTTTGCCATTAACACACGTTTTTCTGCGTGACGGCCTGCACACGCGCCCAGCGGCCAAACTGGCGCAGGAAGCGCGCCGCTACTCGGCGGACATCAGCCTGCACAGTGAAGAAAATGCCGTCGATGCCAAAAGCATGCTTGACATCATGTCTCTGTCGCCGCCTGCCGAAGCCGAACTGACGCTCGTCGCGCACGGAGACGATGCAAAGGCAGCCATTAGTGGGCTTGAAAAATGTTTGTCAACAGTTTCTGGGACAGGAACTGGCGTTTCATATAACAAGCATGCTCACACACAACCGTTATGAAAACTGATCACGCCACAATTGCCGCCAACAAAAAAGCGCGCCATCTTTACGATCTCTCTGAATTTCTGGAGGCCGGCATCGTGCTTACCGGCCCGGAAGTCAAAAGTATCCGCGCCGGGAAGGTAAATTTTATCGACAGCTATGTGGACTTCAGACATGGCGAAGCCTTTCTGATTTCTCTGCACATAGCCCCTTACGGCAATGCGGGCAGCGCGCAGCAAACCCCGGACAGACCGCGCAAGCTCTTGCTGCACGCGCGGGAGATCGCCAAGCTGACGGGCACGGTAGCCCTCAAGGGCTTAACCGTTGTGCCGGTGCGCATTTATCTGAAACGCGGCAAAATCAAAGTGGAAATTGCCGTGGGACGGGGGAAAAAATTGCACGACCACCGCGAGAGCCTCAAGCGGCGTGCCGAAGAAAGAGATATGGCGCGTGAACTTTCCTGAAGGTAGCGCGCTATACTTTTTACCTGACAACATCCTGCCTTCCGTTTTACACTGCCGTCATGCGCCATCTCCCCCTGCAAGCCCCCATGCTGCGGCACGTCTATCTCTGCTTCTGGATAGCGGGCATAGCGGCAACGGCATGGTCATGGCAGTCCGTCTTTTGTGCCCTGCTTATCCCTGTTGTGGACAAGCGCCTGCGCGGACGCTCACGCCTGTTGCCGGCAGCCGCGCTCATGTTGACCGGATTCGTATTCGCATCATGGCAGATTGCCGCGCCTGAACAGGTAATGCTTGCAGCACCCTCCAAACACGTTCCGCGCTTGTGCGGCACTGTGCGCGATGTGCGGGGCATGCCGAGCAACCGTCTGCGCATCTTCATGGATGAGACACTGGTAGACAACGACGCCTTACCCGGCGTTACCGCTTGGACATGGGAGCAGCCCCTCCTTCACCCCCTGCAGGGGCAACGCGCTTGCGTCAGTCAACGCATACGCCCCGTACATTCCTTTGCCAATGAAGGTTTGCAAGACACCGTATTGCAGCAGCGAGCGCGTGATGTTGCGCACGAAGTGTGGACAATGGGCGACCGCGGTGCTCCGCATATTTCCGGAACGCCGGATTGGGGGGCTGCGCAACGCGAAAAACTGCGCACTATTTTTACAGATATTCTCTTTTCCACAGAAAACGGCGATCAGACAGACCCCGCGTTTTCCCAAGGCAAGGCCATTCTTCTGGCGCTGCTTTTCGGAGACCGCCGCGCCATCAGCCAACAAACGGCAAACAACTTTGCGGCTGGCACACTGGCGCACAGTCTGGCGTTGTCCGGCCAACACCTTGCCGTCGTCGGCATTTTTGGGCTTGTCTGCGTGCTGGCCGCCGGCAGAATACGCGCAAGTATCTATCTTGCGCAGCCACGCGCTGTCTGGACAATTCTGGCCTCCTGCCCGCCGGCTCTTTTTTATCTGTGGCTCGGAAATGCCCCGGCCTCATTGATACGCGCAAGCTGCATGCTCTTCGTGCTGGCGTTCTGGATGACGCGCAGGCAGGCGCGCACCACCCTGGACGCCCTTGGCGTTGCCCTGCTCTGTATCACAGCGCTTTTTCCCTTGAGCGTGCTGGACACAGGCTTGCAACTCTCCGCGCTTTGCGTGGCAATCATAGGCTGCGCCATGCCGGCCATTCGGCGCTTCCCCCCGTTGCCGGAATCCGTCCGGCAGCCCGCCGGCATAAAAAATTTCAGCAACCGCTGCATCCGCTCAACGCTACAGATTTTTCTTTTGTCGCTGTCGCTTCAGACAGCGCTTTTGCCGATCAATCTGCTCATCTTCGGCGCTGCCGGATTCTGGTTCCCGCTCAATATGATCTGGTTGCCAATAGTGGGGTGTATCGCGTTGCCCGGCGCGGCGCTGGGACTCACCTTGGCGGCGTTTGATATACAAAATGCCGCACGGATCGTTGTGGACGCGGCAGTGCTGCCCTGCCAGTGGGTTGTGGATATGCTGGTCTGGCTGGACAGCCTTAACATATTGCAAAATCCCGCAGTTCTGCGACCCCATTGGACAACGCTACCCGCTTATGCGGCTCTGATCGCAGCCCTTGCCCTTAAAGTCAACCGTCCGGCTTTGCCGCAGGCCGGTAAAAAACTGCTTGCGATCGGCATTCTCCTGTTGTGTGTCGGCCCTCTTTTACGCATGATCAATCGCGCAGGCAACGACATACGCCTCAGCTTGCTGGATGTGGGACAAGGGCAAGCGGTTCTTTTGCGTTTCCCGGACAATATGCGCCTGTTGCTGGATGGAGGCGGCAGCATCTCGTCCCGTTTTGATCCGGGCAAACATCTTGTCGCCCCGGCGCTGACATACAATGACACGCCGCGTCTTGCCGCCGTTGGCGTGAGTCATCCTGATATGGACCACCTGAAAGGCCTTCTGTATCTACTTGAAAATTTTAGCGCTGCCCTTGTGTTCGACAACGGACAAAACGGCAATGGAGAATTGGGGCGACACTGGGAAACAGTGCGTCAGGCAGTGGGCAGCCGCACGCTTGCTGAAAATGACACGTTGCAAATCGGCAAAGCCGAATGGGGCTTGCGCCTGGAAGTGCTGCACCCGCCACAGGCGGAACAGCGCGCATGGGCACGCAACAACGACGCATCCTTGGTGCTGCGCCTAATACACAAAGGCAAAGGGCTTGCTCTGCTGCCGGGAGATATCGGGGTCAAAGCCCAGCGGCGTTTGCTGGACTCCGGGCACGATTTGCGCGCCCAAGCGCTGGTGGCGCCGCACCACGGCTCGGACAAAAACTTTTTGCCGGAATTTGTCGCGTCTGTGCAACCCAATCTCATACTGGCTTCGTGCGGTTTTCAAAACAGGTATGGATTTCCCGGAAAAAAACTGACCGCATGGGCAAAGTCGCGCGTCATCCCCCTGCTGGACACCGGCAACTCAGGGCAGATCACGGTGACGTGGCCGCAAAATGCGCCAATGCGTGTTACAACAGCCAACCGGGAATAATTCCACTGGATTGCTGGTATTGTACTCTTTGTCCAGTCGTCCACCGTACGCACTTCGCTCTAGTTGACGTGCGCGAAATAAGCTGGTATCATAGCATAGTACAAAAAACTGAACAACAGATGGAACTCCATTTTCAGAATCTCGGCCCAAAAAACTGGAAGGCCGATGTCATGCTGGTGCTCTGCTGTGAGGGCGAAGACATGCTTACCCGGTGCCCGCACTTGGATACGGCGGCGCCTTGGCTGGCCGTCGCCCCTGCTATGCGTGATTTTATGGGAAAAATCGGCGAACTTGCCCTGCTGCATGGTCATCCGGAGCTGCCCGTCCCTCGTGTGCTGGCCATCGGCCTTGGGCAGCACGACAGCGTGAGTATGGGCGGCGTGCGCAAGGCCGTTGCCCGCGCTGTGCGCCTGTGCCGCGACAGGGGCATTGATTCTCTGCTTTTGCCTGAACCCGCGTTTTTTGCGCTGCCCGTCGGCGGGCGTGAACGCCTGCTTGAAGAATGCGTGTGCGCGGCTCTGCTCGCCCTGTATCGGTTTACCGCCCTGTCAAAACCCAAAAAAGACATTCCTCCGGACCCGCGACGGCTGTCCATCGGTTTCGCAGACCCCCAAGATTCCTTGGACAGCGTGCACAGCGCGGCGCGGCGCGGCGAAAACACGGCAGGGGCAGTGCGCTTGGCGCGAAATCTGGCAAACATGCCGTCCAATCTGCTTTTCCCTGAAGCATTGGCAAACAGGGCGCTGGAAGTGGCACGCAAGTTTGGCTTTCACTACTCCGTGCTTGACGAAAAAGATCTGGCGCGGGAGGGCATGGGCGCGCTGCTGGCGGTTGGGCAGGGATCGTCACGTCCGCCGCGTCTGATTGTGCTGGAACACGCGCCTGAAGAATGTGCTGAGAACAAACCGCTGATTCTGATCGGCAAAGGCATTACCTTTGATACCGGCGGCATTTGCCTCAAGCAGGCCGCCAACATGCACCACATGAAATGTGATATGACAGGGGCGGCCGTTGTGCTGGCCGTTATTGCCGCGCTTGCCGGAGAAAATATACCTCGCAGGGTTGTCGGTCTGCTGGCATGCGCTGAAAATATGCCCGGCCCGCGGGCGACGCGTCCTGGGGATGTTGTGACAGCCGCCAACGGCGACACCATAGAAATCCTCAATACCGATGCAGAGGGGCGGCTGGCGCTGTGCGACGCGATCACATACGCGCAAAAACACTGGTCTGCCGCGGCCATGATAGACATTGCCACACTCACGGGCGCCTGCGGCATAGCCTTGGGCAACGAGCTTGCCGGCCTGTTCTGTGACAACGACGTCCTTGCCGAACGCCTGTGCGCGGCCGGCGGCGCGTGCGGGGAAAATTTCTGGCGGATGCCGCTCTGGAAGCCCTATGCGGAACATCTCAAAAGCGACGTTGCCGACATAACCAACATGGGGCGGCGTGAAGGCGGGGCCATCACCGCCGCGCTGTTTTTACAGCATTTTGTGGACGACGCCCTGCCCTGGGCGCATCTGGACATTGCGGGCGTGGACTGGACGGACAAAAAAACACCGCTTTGTCCAAAGGGCGGCAACGGCTTTGGGGCGCGGACACTGCTGGAACTCACCCGTGGAGGCGCGTTTTGACGGCTCTCTCTGCCAATGCGATTGGCGCGAAAGTTTTTCTGATCGGCGCCGGTCCCGGCGACCCGGGTCTTTTGACGCTCAAGGCGCGGGATATCCTTGCTTCGGCCGACGTAGTGGTGTACGACGCGCTGGCCGCCTCTGCCCTGCTCGCATACGCGCAGCCAAACGCGGAACTGATCTACGTGGGCAAGGTCGCGGACAACCATGCCCTGCCCCAGGACGCAATCAACGCCCTGCTTGTCCGCACGGCCAGGGCGAACAAAATAGTGGCGCGCCTCAAGGGAGGAGACCCCTACATCTTTGGTCGGGGCGGGGAGGAAGCGCTGGCCCTTCTGGAGGCGGGCATCGCCTTTGAGGAAGTGCCGGGCGTCAGCAGCGCCATAGCTGCGCCCGCCTATGCGGGGATTCCGCTCACCCACCGCGGCATGGCCTCCTCGGTCACTATTATCACAGGGCACGAAAGCGCGGACAAACCCGCCTCCGTGCACAACTGGAAGGCCTTGGCGGCAAGCGCGTCCACGCTTGTTTTTGTCATGGGAATGAAAAACCTGCCCGACATAGCCGCAAATCTCCTTGAAGCGGGGCTTGCCCCAACAACACCGGCCGCCGTCATTTACAGGGGTACGAGTACTGCGCAGCGCAGCCTGCTTTCCACGCTGGCCCGCCTGCCTGAGGAAGCGGCGGAATTTTCCAACCCCTCTGTCATTGTTGTCGGCCAGGTCGCGGCATTGCGCGATCGCCTGAACTGGTTTGAGCAGCAGCCGCTTTTTGGCAAAAGCGTTGTGGTCACGCGCGCGCGGGAGCAAGCAAGCGGGCTTGCAAGCCTTTTGACGGCGCTTGGCGCTGAAGTTCTGGAATTTCCCACTATCGAAATACGCCCTTTGCCGGAGTATTCCAAACTTGACGCAGCCATAGCGCGACTTTCCGGGTACACGTGGGTTATTTTCACTTCCGTCAACGGGGTACGGCATTTCTGGCGGCGTCTGCACTACCTCCACAAGGACAGCCGCGCCTTGGCCGCATGCGGGATAGCGGCTATCGGCCCCGCAACGGCGCAGGCCTTGGCGGAACACGGCATACGGCCGGATTTTGTGCCCACACGCTATGTGGCCGAAGGCATAACCGATGGCCTGCTTTCCGAACACGGCAAGACGCTGTCAGGAGCGTACATTCTGCTGCCGCGCGCGGCAGTGGCCAGAGACGCGCTGCAAAAGACGCTCACCGCTGCGGGGGCCGTCATAAATGTTGTGCCTTGTTATGAAACAGCGCTCGCTGTAGCCCGTAAGGAAGAAGTGTTGCAACGCCTTGAAGCGGGTACGCTCAGCTGCGTTACGTTCGGTTCATCGTCAACAGTGGAAAATTTTCTGACACAGATACCTCCGAAACTGCTCAAGCAGTATCCGCAAACACGGCTTGCGGCCATCGGGCCGATCACGGCGCAAACACTACGCAGCTACGGACTTGACTGTCATATCCAGCCAAAAGAATACACCATCCCCGCTCTGGTGGACGCACTCAGAAACGAATTGCCCTGAAACGGCGCAACAGGATTCAAGCCTATGGCCTTAAACATCGCCTTGCTGGCATCAGGAAACGGCACCAATGTCCAAGCGATTATCAACAACATACTGGCGGGAGTTCTGGATGCAAATATTTGCCTGATTGCCGCCAACCGTCCACAAGCCTTTGTGCTGGAACGCGCCCGCAGGGCGGGCCTGCCTTTTTGCGCGCTCGACCATACAGTCTGGCCCGACCGCGCGGCCTTTGACAACGAACTTGCCGCGGTAGTCAAAGACCACGGCGCGGAACTTGTGGCTCTGGCCGGGTATATGCGCCTGCTCACGCCGGCCTTTCTGACGCACTTTCCAAACAAAATCGTCAATCTTCATCCGTCCCTGCTGCCGAGTTTCCCCGGAACGCGGGCGGGCGCGGACGCTGTAACGCACGGCGTTAAAATCTCAGGCTGTACGGTGCATTTTGTGGAAGAACATATGGACAGCGGCCCCATAATTATTCAGGCAGCCGTGCCCGTAAACCCGGATGAGCAGCCGGACGCTCTGATGCGGCGCATACACGGCCTTGAGCACCGCATTTATCCGCAAGCCCTGCAATGGCTGTCCGAAGACCGTATACGCTTGAGCAACCGCCAAACTATACTCAGCAAAGGCACACGCCCGCAACTGCCCCAGCCTGCGGGTTGTCTCGTATGTCCACCGCTGGAACAGGGCTTTTAGAGCAGTTTATGCTTGAAAGCGATTATCGGAACAGGTTCTAGCCGGATCTTCGATCTTATCGGGCAATGCGTCTTTTATTCTCTCCCATTGGTCGTCTCTCAAAGCATGTCTACGTTGCATAGCAGACCTCCTGCTATGTTTTATACCTTATCCCACGATGAATGTCGACAGAACCTAGCAAAAATTGCCGCCCTGCCTGCCTGACGATTCCGGGATTTCAGAAAAATATTCAAAATTAGCGTGTTGTCTGTAGGAAAAATTGCCCCTTACCGCTTTCTAGCGCACAACGAGTGATTTTGGCACATCACTTGCATACCCTCTTGTAAATGCGACAGTTCGTCAAATTTTTCCTATTTGGGAGCAAGGAGGGTTCTATGATTATCGTTGACGGATACAAATGTGTGAGCAGCGGAGCGTGCTCTGTGAAAGATACGCACGAGCATATTGTACGGACATTTTCCCAGTAAGGGGGCGGTATGCGTCAGGGAATATGTCTGTTGGACAGGGCGTTGAATATAGCGCATCAGGAAATGGCGGCCATTGAGGCCGGTGAGTATGACAAGGCTGGAGAACTTGCCAGGCAGCGCGGCGATATTATCAGTCAGGCATGGAGCCTGCTGGGAGATGAGAGCGCTGAACAGTACAGATCGCGTCTTGTCAGTCTTGCGCAAATGCAGCGTTGCCTTACGTCCATGGCAGCTGGCACGCGGGATGTTGTTGTAGAGAGTTTGCAAAAATCACGGCAAGGGAAAAAGCGTATGCGCGGCTACCGTCAGTCATTGGGGCACGTCTTGCAGTAATGCCGCCTGCCGAAGACATAACCCGTAGAAAGTAGTCAAGCGCGCCAAAGCCTGAAAAGTCTTGGCGCGCTTTATTTTTTTGTAGCACAGAGTGCTTTCTGGTCCGGAGCCGGCTCATTTTTTTGCGTGACGTTGACCACTTCAATGAGCGGGTATTCCTTTTTTGCTATCCATCGGATACCTCCTATTAATTGATATTTACTCTTGGGTCATGCTTGGCAGAGAGGGTTTTCTCTGAGCATTTTGAGGACTATTGGCGTAGATATTCTCTTGCCTATGGTTAAACCTAGATTCGTATTTTTTGTAAGTTTCGTTAACCTCAATTTTTCCGCTACTTGAGATCCCGGCTCACAAAAGAGGGCGATCCGTGCTGATCAAGTAGCCTTTAGGCATGACACAGAAAAATTGTCAGAATGTTGAAAAAAATGCCTTGCATGTGCGGGTGGCGCGAGATAGCATAATTATTTAACGGGATGTGGCTCAGCCTGGTTAGAGCGCAGCGTTCGGGACGCTGAGGCCGCGCGTTCGAATCGCGCCATCCCGACCAGAAATATCAACGGACGGAGCGAACGCATCAAGGGAAAAAGTGCTGCGGCAGGACGCTCATGCAGACACTCCTTAGATAGGAAAACCTCGTCTGAAAGGTCGGACAACGCAACTGATCGGACAAAAGGCACCGTCAAAACGGTGAACTGCTACAAATTATCAAGGCCGGAAAATCTCTCAAATTGCGCTTTCCTGCGCAAAATACTTGCCGTAGTCTTTGCTCAGGCGGCGTGAAAAATTTTCCATATAATAATAGTACACAGGTGTAATATACAGGGTGATGATCTGTGAAAAGCACAGGCCGCCAACCACGGCAAGCCCCAGCGGTCTGCGGGCATCGGCGCCGGCGCCGATGCCGATGGCTATGGGCAGCGCGCCCATAAGCGCCGCCATGGTGGTCATCATGATTGGCCTGAAACGCACATGGCAGCCTTGGGTGATGGCGTCCAGAGAGCTTATGGAAGGGTTGCAGCGTTGCGCTTCAAGGGCGAAATCCAGCATCATGATAGCGTTTTTCTTCACAATGCCGAGCAGCATGATCACACCCACAAAGCCGTACAGATCAAGCTCCAGCCCAAAAAGCCACAGCGTTGCCAATGCGCCGAAACCGGCGGAAGGAAGACCGGAGAGGATGGTCAGCGGATGGATGAAGCTCTCGTACAGAACGCCCAGCACAAGGTAAATCACCACAATAGCCAGCAGCAAAAGCCAGCCCATGCCTTTTAGGGAGCTTTGAAAGGCCTGCGCCGTGCCCTGAAATTCCGCATTGATGGTGTCCGGCAAAAGCGGCCTCGCGGCTACCTCCACAGCGTCCACGGCCTGTCCCAGCGCAATGCCGGCCTGCAGATTGTAAGAGATTGTCACAGCGGGAAACTGCCCCGCATGATTGACGGCAATAGCGCCTATGCCCGGTGAAAAATGCGCCAGCGTATCCAGCGGCACAAGATCCCCGTCTCTTGAGCGTACATACAGCAGGGAAAGCGCCGAGGGTTCCTGCTGAAAGCGTTTCTGCAATTCCACAAAAACCCTGTAACTGTTTGTCGGCGCATAGATCGTTGAAATTTCTCGTGACCCGTAGGCAGACTGCAAGGCAAGCTCTATCTGCTGCGGGCTGACGCCAAGGGCTGCCGCTCTGTTGCGGTCAATGGACACGCGCAGTTCTGGATTTTTGAGCTGCAGATCGCTGTTCACGTCCTGTATCTGGGGCAGGGCGCGCAGGGCGTCCTCTATCTTGCCGGCGCTTTCGTACAGGGCGGTCATGTCCGGGCCTGAAAGAGTGTATTGATATAGCGCCTTTGAGGAGCGCCCTCCAATGTTGATGGCCGGCGGAACGCGCACAAAGACGCGGAGTGCCGGCGAGGTGTTCAGGGCTTTGCGCAGCCGCGCGGCCACGCTTGCAATGGGCGCGCGTTTGTCGTGGGGCTGCAGGTGCATGAGCAGGGTACCGTTGTTCATGCTCTGACTGCCGCCCACGATACCGACTATTGAGTTGAACCGTTTGATATCTCTATCACTTTCAAGTACTGCGTCCAGTGAATGCTGGGCGTCCACCATGCCCTGAAAGGAAATGCCCTGTTCGCTTTCCGTGGAGGCCACCAGAAATCCCATATCTTCGGATGGCAAAAAGCCCTTGGGGATGACAAGCCCCACCCAGATTGTGACCAGCAGCAGTGCCAGTGATGCCGCCAGCGCAGCGCGGCGGTGTCGCAAAACGATGTCAAGGGTTTTGGCGTAGAGTTCGGCAAGGCGGTCAAAGGTTTTTTCCAGTATGCCGTACATTCCCTCATGACCGGCTTTGTGTTTTTCTCCGGTTTTGAGAAAATAGGCGCACAGCATGGGAGTAAGGGTCAGCGAAACAACGCCGGAACACAAAATGGAGGCGATGATCACCATGGCAAATTCGCGGAACAGCCGCCCCACAATGCCGCCCATAAACAGCACCGGAATAAAAACGGCCGTCAGCGAAAGCGTCATGGAAACAATGGTGAACCCGATTTCTTTGGAACCGTCGTAGGCCGCGCTGAGCGCGTCTTTGCCCATTTCCTGATGCCGGACAATGTTTTCAAGCATGACAATGGCATCGTCCACCACAAAGCCGACGGCCAGCGTCAGTGCCATGAGCGAGAGGTTGTCCAGGCTGTAGTCAAGCACGGCCATCACGGCAAAGGTGGAAATAACAGACACGGGCAGGGCAAGGCTCGGGATGATGGTGGCCGGCAGATTGCGCAGAAAAAGAAAAATGACCATCACCACAAGAAAAACAGTAAGGATCAGGGTAAATTTTACATCCGCGACGGATTCTCGTATGGATTCCGAACGGTCAAAAAAAATCTCCACATCGACGGAAGGCGGCAGTTGACGTTGCAGGGCGGGCAAAAGCTCGCGTATGGCGTCCACTACACGCACGGTGTTCGTACCCGGTTGACGGTCAACAGCCAGCGTGATGGAAGGCGCACTTCCCTTGCCCCAGGCAATCTGCTTGTTCTGCTGCACGTCGTCCACAACTTCGCCCAGTTCGCAAAGGCGTACGGGCGCGCCGTTACGGTAGGCAACCACCGTATCGCCAAAGGTGCGCGCGTCAAACATCTGCCCGGAAGATTTGATAAAGTTGGACTTGAAGGGGCCGTCCATGGAACCTGTGGGCAGCATGGAATTGGCGGCGGTCACCGCATCGGCCACTTCGTCAATGCCGAGACCGCGCGTGGCCATTTTATTGGGATCAAGCTGCACACGCACAGCATATTTTTTCTGTCCGTAAATGACTACCTGGGCAACACCCTCCACCATGGACAAGCGCTGGCCTATCAGCGTGTCCGCATACTCGTTGAGCGTGTACATCGGCAGTGTGGACGAAGAAACGCGCAGGTACAGAATTGGCATGTCCGCAGGGTTGACCTTGCGAAAACTCGGCGGAGTGGTCATGTTTGTGGGCAGGCGGCGCTGGGCAAGGCCGATGGCGGACTGCACGTCCAGGGCGGCGGCGTCTATGTCGCGATCCAGCGCGAACTGTATGGTAATGCGCGTGCGCCCTGTGGAATTGACTGAGGAGATGGAATCAATGCCCGCGATGGTAAAAAATTCTTTTTCCAGCGGAGTTGCCACAGAGGTGGCCATGGTTTCAGGGTCTGCCCCGTCCAGATCGGCCATGACCATGATGGTGGGAAAATCCACATTGGGAAGCTGGTTTACCGGCAGGGCAAAATAGCCGGTAGCTCCAAAAAACAGCATTCCCAGCATGATCAGCGTTGTGGCGACAGGCCGGCGGATAAAGACGGCAGCTATGTTCATGTGGGCAAGTATGCTGTTTCAGGGGCGCTGAAGCAAGAGAATTTTTACGCGTACCATGTTGGCCGCAGCAGGAGCAGGCCACAGTTGGTGCCCTGCTCCGGACCGGGGCTGTGCCGCGCTTTTTGCACGCGCAGGCTTTGTTCACCAAGTTTGACAAGATAGTCTATTGTTTCGCCAAGATAAGCCTTTCTCGCAACTTGGCCGCGCAGGACGTTGGGCGCGTCGCTGAATTCAATTTCCGCGGGTCTGCTCGCAAGGGACAGGCGTTCATGGCCGGCAAGGGCAGGGGGCGGGGCCAATCCCTCCGGAAGGCAATCCCCGCCTGCAAGGCGGTAGGCGTTGTTTGCTTTATGTACTTCAAGAAAATTTGACAGGCCGATAAAGCTGAACACAAACCTGTTTGCGGGGTTGGCGTAGATGTTCAGCGGGCTGTCTATCTGTTGCGCCACACCGCCGCGCATAACCAGAATGCGGTCAGAAAGCGCCATAGCCTCGGACTGGTCGTGGGTGACATAGATGATACAAAAACCGTATCTGCGTTGAAGCGCTTTGATTTCAAAGCGCATTTCCTCGCGCAGGTGTGGGTCGAGGCTTGAGAGCGGCTCGTCCAGCAGCATCACGTCCGGGTTGATGGCCAGAGCGCGGGCAAGCGCCACGCGCTGCTTGCCGCCGCCGGAAAGATCGTCCGGGCTTGCCGATGCGGAATCCAACAGATTTGTCGCGGTGAGGGCGTCTGTCACGCGTTTGTGCAGTTCAGCGGAATTCACCTTGCGTATCCGCAGGGGAAAGGCCACATTTTCATACACCGACAAATGCGGCCATACGGCAAAGGCTTGAAACACCATGCCGAAATCGCGCTTTTCAGGGGGAAGATAGAAATTTTTCGCCGGCGAGGACAACAGGCGATCCCCCACATACACCTCGCCGTCGTCCATATTCTCAAAGCCCGCTACCATGCGCAGCGTTGTGGTTTTGCCGCAGCCTGACGGGCCGAGCATGGAAAAACATTCGCCCTTTTCAATAGTAAAATTCAAGTTGTCCACAGCGGTCACAGTGCCAAAGCGCTTGGTAACATTCACAAGGCGAACATGCGGCATGGCGTGTCCTCGTTACTTTGCTTTGACCGACGCGCCGGTCAGCCCTGTAATGAGCGTCTGGCCGGTGATGATAATGACAAGCGCGATGCCGGCCAGCGCGGCGGACATGACCGTTTCCCCATCTTCGTTCAGCGTATAGATTGCGACGCCGATAGTGCGCGTTGTGGGCGCGTACAGCATGATGGACACTGTCAGTTCTCGCAGGGATGGCAAAAATATCAAAAAAAATGCCGCGAACATGCCGGGACGCACCAGCGGCAGCACAATATCGCGCAGAGACTGCCACATGCTCGCTCCGCAGGCGCGGGCTGCCTCAATCAGCGAGTCATGCACCTGTTCCAGCGCGGCGGAGTTGGCCTTGAGAGAAAAGGCCATGTAGCGCGCAATATAGGCCACCAGGATGATCCACACCGTATTGTACAGATTGACGCCGAATTTGCCGCTCCATGCCAGAATGACGCCGAGCGCGATGACCGATCCGGGCACGGAAAAGGGCAACATGCCGAGAAATTCCAGAATTCCCTTGCCGCGCACTTTCATTTTGACGATGACATAGGAAATCATTACTCCGGCAAACATGGTGATCACAGCGGCGGACAGGCCAAGCGACACGCTGTTCCAGATAGCGTCCTTGGTAGTTTTGTAGTCAAAAAGTATGAATTTGTAATTGTCCAGCGAAAGATTTTCCATGGTAAAGGGCAGGCCGTAGGTCTTCAGGCCGCCCACCATAAAAATCACTACTGTGGGCAGCACGATGGTAAAGCCGATGTAGGCAAGACAGAGAATAAGCAAAGGATAGCGCAGACCACGCAGTTTCAGTTCCATCGGGCGAAAACTTTTGCCCGCTATGATCTGGTAGCGCCCTTTGCCCAGCACCTTGCCTTGGAGCCAGATTATAAAGGCGGCGGATACCACGAGTACCGTGGCAAGCACTGTGCCCGTGCGGATGGCGGCAAAACTTCCCGCGCTCTGGTGAATGCGTTCATAAATGAGCGTGGGAATGTTAAAAATGCCGTTTTCAATGCCGAGCACGGCCACGGTGCCGAAGTGCGCCATGGAATAGAGCATGATGAGCAACGCGCCGGAAAGAATGCTCGGCAACACAAGGGGGATGGTGATGCGCCGGGTGATGGTGAAAAGACCCGCGCCGGATATGCGCGCGGATTCTTCCAGCGTGGGGTCCATGCGCTCCAGTGCGCCGCACACCTGAATAAAGACAAAGGGGAAAAGGTACATCACCTCAACAGCCATAATGCCGTAGTAGCTGTAAATATTGAATACCGGCCCGTCAAAACCGAAATAGTCCATAAAAAGCCGGTTTATGTAGCCCGCTCTGGGAGAAAGCAGCATTTTCCAGGCAAGCGCGCCGATAAAGGAAGGCAGCATGAATGGCACCAGAAACATGCCCTTCATGAAGTTTTTGTACGGGAGGTCGGTTCGCGTCACAAGCCAGGCGAAAAACGTGCCGATGATTGTGGAACCGATTGTTGTGCCGCCTGCGATAAAAACAGAGTTCAAAAGCGCCTGATAGGTGTCCGGCTCGCGCAGGACGGCGGCAACGTCGACAAGATTGAACGCGCCCTTTGTCCAGAACGCGTTGAACAGTATGAGCACAACAGGAAAGGCCACAAAAACAACGAGCACGGCAATGGAGAGGAAGAGTATGATCCCCGCCGTGCCGACAAAGAATTTTTTTCTGACAGGCGCGCTCATGCCCAGGCCTCGCCGGCGGATTGAATCGTATCCGCGTCAAACCAGTGCACTTCACGCACTCCCACGACGCACGGCTGATCGTCGTCAAACATGAGGTTGTTTGCGACGGCTGTGTGGGTGTCTACGGTTGTGCGCAGATGTGCGCCGTCAATTTCCACCAGATAGTCCATGACAGGGCCAAGAAAGGAGGCGCGTTTGACGCGGCCCTTCAGGCCGTTGCCATCGCGGCGGATAACCACATCCGAGGGGCGAAAGGCCGCCACCCATGCCAGAGAATCCCCGTGAGGCCTGTCCCAGGGTGCGCGTTGGCCGCCCTTGCCCACAAAAAATTCGTTGCCTTCGCGCCGCACCTGTAAAAAGTTGGCGACGCCCATAAAACTAAATACAAAACTGTCCACAGGCTTTTCAAAGATGTCTTCCGGGGAACCGATCTGCCGTATGCGGCCCTGTGTGTCCATCACGGCAATACGGTCGGAAATGGCCAGGGCAATTTCCTGGTCATGTGTCACATACATGACGGTAATGTTGAGTTTGCGCTGCAATTCTTTGATTTCAAAGCGCATTTCTTCGCGCAGATTGGCGTCAAGGTTCGAGAGCGGCTCGTCCAGCAGCATCAGCGAGGGCTTGCCCACAAGGGCGCGCGCCAGCGCCACGCGCTGCTGCTGCCCGCCCGAAAGCTCCGAAGGAAGGCGTTTTTCAAGACTGTGCAGATTCACAAGCGCGATGGTCTCCATAACCCGATCCGCGCGTTCTTCTTTTGGCGTTTTCGCAAGCTTGAGCGGATAGCCCACATTGTCAAAAACACTCATGTGCGGCCAGACAGCGTACTCCTGAAACACCACGCCAAGATCGCGTCTGTCCGGTGGCACGTGCGCGCTCGCATCCGCGACAAGGGCGTCTCCGATGCGTATGCTGCCGGCTGTGGGCTGTTCAAATCCGGCGATAAGACGCAACAGCACTGTTTTTCCGCAGCCGGAAGGCCCAAGCAACGTAAAGCATTCGCCGTGATTGACCGTCAGAGTCAGCCCGTCAAGCACACTGCGCTGCCCATAGCGCCGGGAGACGTTCTTCAGATAAATTGTCGCCATGAAACCACCGTCTGATTTCAGCTCTTGCCCTGCAAAATTTCACTGAACTTTTTGACCGTATTTTCCTTTTCCTTTATAATCTGCAGATAGTCTATCTTTATGGCGCGCTTCATGGCATCGTCGGGTTTGGGCAGTTTGAAGGCCTCCGGCACGGTCACGTCGGCGCGCACAGGCAGCGTGCCTTCACCTGCAATGATGGTTTGCCCTTCTTTGGAAAGCAGAAAATCCACAAATTTTTTGGCAGCGTTCATGTTCGGCGAGGTTTTGATAATGGCTACCGGACTTGGAACAACCAGCATTTCAGGTGGATACACAAGGGCAAGCGTAGCGCCCTTGGCAATTTTGTCGTTGGTGATATAGTCCACAGCCAAGCTTGCCACAAGATCGCCTGATGCGGTGTCGTCAATAACCTGCCCGGAACCCTTGCCTATCTTTGCCTTGTTGTCCCTGAGTTTTTCAATAAACGTCCAGCCGAACTGTTTTACCAGCAGCGCAACGCTCATGTACGATGTGCCGGAAAGAGAGGGATTGGCAATGCCGAAAGCCCCCTGATATTCCTTTTGGGTCAGATCAGCCCATTGCGCGGGCGGGGTCTTGACGAAACGGGTATTGATCGCGATGCCGAGCGTCCCCAGACGCGCCGGCGTAAAAAAGCCCTTCACGTTTTCGTCCAGGGGATTCAATATCTCGGCGAGCATCGGCGAAGCGTACTCGGCAAGCAGACCCTCGTTTTTCATATTGTAAAAATCCGGAACTTCACTTGTCCAGACAACGTCGGCCAAAACAGTGCCGGATTCGCGTTCCGCCGCGATTTTCGCCATGAGTTTTCCGGCGCCGGCCGACTGATAATCCATTGCAATACCAAGATGTTTTTTAACAAAACCGTCCCTGAGTTTCCCGATAAGGGACTCCTTCATGGACGTGTACACAATCAGTTTTTCAGCGGCATACGCCGGAAAAGCGGGACCGAACACCATTCCGGTAAAGAGAAGGCAGATCAGAAAACGCATAACAACCTCCTGGAGTCACAATGAGAGCAAACAGATATTTCGCTATGATACGCCAAGACAAAACACAAGGCAATGTCTTGGCGGCTGGAGGTCAGGGCAGGCGCATCTTATTGCGTCTGTCAGACACTGCACGGACGCGCAGATCAAAGAACTGACAAATTTTTAATCCGCATGTTTTTTCATGCGATTTGCGTTCTCATCCTTATAGAGTTTGTAAGTGACAGAATCGCTGAGCGCCTGCCAGCTCGCTTCAATAATATTGCACGAAACGCCCACTGTTACCCATTTGTGATTCTGATCCGCGGATTCTATCAGCACCCGCACCAGAGAGCCTGTGCCCTTGTAGTTGTCTGTTGCGGTCAGCACCCGCACCTTGAAATCAACCAGGCGCATCTGCTTCAGGTGCGGATAAAATCCGTAGAGCGCCTTACGCAACGCGCTGTCCAGCGCGTTTACAGGTCCGTCGCCAAAAGCGGCGGTGTGCTCCACAGCGCCTTCCACCTCCAGAGTGACCGTCGCTTCAGAAAGCGGGGTCGCGTTATTGTTGTGTTTTGACTCCAGCACACGAAACCGGATAAGTTTGAAAAAGTCCCGCACGCCGCGCCGACCGAGCTTGCGCAGGAGCAAAAGTTCGACAGAAGCCTCCGCCGCGGCATAATCGTACCCGCAGCTTGACTTTTCCTTGAGTTCCGCCAGAAGTCCCTTGACAACCGGCTCCTCCTTGTCCAGATGGAAACCGAAACGCCTGCCCATGGCAACAATATTGCTGCGCCCGGCAAGCTCGGTGAGCAGAACGCGCTGCACATTGCCCACTGATTCCGGAGAGATGTGTTCGTACAGGTTTGCGCTACGGTTGACAGCGCTGACGTGCACGCCTCCCTTGTGGGCAAAGGCCGAGCGTCCCACAAAGGGCTGCCGGCTGAAAGGTGCCATGTTGGCTATTTCGGCCACATAGTTGGAAACGCTTTG
Organism: Candidatus Desulfovibrio kirbyi; assembly: GCA_013374015.1. Taxonomy (GTDB): domain Bacteria; phylum Desulfobacterota; class Desulfovibrionia; order Desulfovibrionales; family Desulfovibrionaceae; genus Desulfovibrio; species Desulfovibrio kirbyi. The sequence goes on along the minus strand of BLLL01000005.1, from coordinate 16,443 downwards.
CAGGGACGGCAGGCAGCCCTCCGGCAGGCAGTGGCAGGCCTTGCCGTTTTTAAGTTCCAGCACGGAGATGATGGAACACAGGTTGGCGTTGCCGCAGCGTTCCCCAACGCCGTTGACAGTGCCCTGCACCATGACCGCGCCGGCCTCCACAGCGGCAAGGGATGTGGCAACGGCCAGATCACAGTCATTGTGAGTGTGGATGCCGAGTTTTGCCGAAGGCAGTTCCTTGCGCAGTTGTTTGACGACCGGCGTTATATCTTTTGGCAGAGTGCCGCCGTTTGTGTCGCATAAAACCAGCGTGTCCGCGCCGGCCTCCAGAGCTTTTTTGAGGACAGCCATGCTGAATCCGGGATTATCGGCGTATCCGTCAAAAAAATGCTCGGCGTCAAACAGCACTTCCCTTCCCGCTTGCCTGAGGCAGGCTACCGAATCATGGACAACCTCAAGATAGCGTTGCGGCGTGACGCGCAGTGCCTCCCGCACATGCGCCTCGGCGCATTTGCCGAAAATGGTCAAGGTCGGCGCGTTTGAGGCAAGCAGGGCAAGCAGGTTTCTGTCGGTCGAAGCTTCGCCCGATGGGTGGTGCGTTGCGCCAAAGGCCGCAATGCGGGCGTATTTGAGATCGTGCGAAGCGATCTCCTTAAAAAACGCCGTGTCCACCGGGCTTGCCCCGGGCCAACCGCCCTCAATATAGGCGATGCCCAGCGTATCCAGCTTGAGGGCGATCCTGATCTTGTCCTCAATGCTGAAGTTGACGTCTTCAGACTGATTGCCGTCGCGCAGCGTGGTGTCGTAGATGATGATATTTTTCATGCTTCTTGCGTGGTTGAGAGTGTTTTGTGTGCCGCGAGCGCAAAGCAATACACCGCGCCGGGGGTCAAGTCAATCATTGCCCTGCGTGAATCCTGCGGCGCTTGACGATATGTCCGTGAACAGGTAATACATTTGAGGATACAAGGCGGACAGTATGTGCAGAATTGGTTCCATCAAGAGCAAAACACTGATACATCCCTCCCTGGCCCTTCGCCTGATGATGCCGCAGCAGGAAGGGCACGACAATTCCGGTTTTGCCATGGTCATGCAGGACCTTGGCGGCGTATTTGCCCATTACAAGGACAAGCCGCTCCTGTCCCTTGCCTGCACACAGAAAGGCGTGCAACTTGTCAACAGGCACATGGCGGAAAAAGGCTTTGTGCAGATTGCCGAGTGGACGCCGCGGATGGATTGGCGGCAGGGCTTCAAGATAGCGGCGTTGCCCCGGTATGTTTATCATACCTACGATTATCCGGAAATCTGGCGGCAACGCAGTGTTGAGGAACGTGAAAATCTGCTTCTGGATACGCGACTTGCGTTGCGCAAACTGCTGGAGGAGGGTAACAACGGCTACGTGTATTCGTTTTGGCCGGATGTTTTAACCCTGAAAGAAATTGGCGACCCTCTGGATATTGCGTCCTTTTTTCACCTCTGGGATGACGACGGGCGGCTGACGGCAAAAAATATTGTCACCCAGTGCCGGCAGAACACCAATTATGACATTGTGCGCTACGCGGCGCATCCTTTCTTTTTGCAGGGCTATACGTTGTGTGCGAACGGTGAAAACACCTTTTACACAAAAAATACGGAATTCCAGAGATCCCTTCACTGCGGCTACACGGGATTTGAATCGGATTCGCAAAATTTCTTGTACACGCTGCACTATGTGCTACGTGAACTGAAATGGCCGATCAAATACTACAAACACGTCATCACGCCCCTTCCTCTGGCGGAAGTGGACGAACGGGCGGACAGGCGGGAACTGCACGCCATCCGCCAGTCTCTTGCCCACTTGGAGATCAACGGACCAAACACCATTATCGGCCTTTTGCCCGACGGCAAGATGATAACGTGCTGTGATTCCAAAAAACTGCGTCCTGTGGTTGTGGGCGGCGACAGCGACATGGTAGCTGTCACCTCTGAAGTATGCGGCCTGAACACTATTTTGCCCGGCCGTGACACCGCAACCGACATATATCCGAATGAGCGGGAAATGATTGTTGTTGACAATGATCTGGCGGTGCAGCGATGGAAACAGTAAGAACGCAGGCTGTGAGTGTGAACGACCTGGGATGGAAGATTGACTACCGTCCCGAACGCTGCGCCTTGTGCGGCTCCTGTGTGGCGGGATGCACGTTCAACGCGCTGGAAGTGTCTGTTGTGCGGGCGGGCTGCGCGGTTTCCCGTGACTCCACGCCAAATCCGCAGCGTGAATATGTTGCAAGACCCGTTATCCGCCAAAAAAATGCCGTTGCCACAGCCTGCGTGGGTTGCGGCATGTGTGAGAAAACCTGCCCAAACGGAGCCATAGCTCCTGTGCGCAATCCAGACAGCCGTTTTCCGCTGCTGGCGCGTGAGCGCGGCCCCATCAAGCGTGGCGGGCGCACAAACCTCAATTCGCAACGCACACTCGACGCCATAATTGTGGGGCGCATCAGCCAGATGACAGACCCTGCTCTGGATTCTGAGCGTCACACCTTTGATATGCGTTCTCCTTTTGGCCGCGTCATGCAGGCGCGGGATCTGCCCCTGCGCGCTGAGGGCGATGCGCTGGTTCTTACAGAAAAAATGCCGCCCGTGCATTGGATATATCCCGCGATTTTCAGCGACATGAGTATAGGCGCGCTTTCCACAAGGGCGTGGGAGGCCGTTGCCTTGTCTACCGCGTATCTGAATGAAAAATGCGGACTGCCTGTGCGCATGTGCTCCGGTGAAGGGGGCATGCCTGTCAAGTTACTGGAATCAGAACAGTTGAAGTACGTTATTTTACAGATTGCCTCCGGGCATTTCGGTTGGAACAGAATTATCAAAGCCATGCCCCGCATGAAGACTGACCCGGCCGGTGTGCTGATCAAGATTGGCCAGGGCGCGAAGCCGGGCGACGGGGGCCTGCTGCCGGCGGCCAAGGTTGCCCCGCATATTCAGGCAATACGCGGTGTGCCCAAGGCAACCCTGCATTCGCCGCCAAATCATCAGGGGCTTTATTCTATTGAAGAAGCCGTGCAGAAAATGCATCTGTCGCTGAACGCCGCCTTCGGGTTTCGAGTGCCGGTGGCGATCAAGTGCGCCGCTTCGGCCACATCGGTGTCCGTGTACAACAATCTGCTGCGTGATCCCTACAAAATCTGCGGCGGGTTTGTTCTGGACGGCGTGCAGGGGGGGACGGGCGCGGCCAATGAAGTGTCGCTCGACCACACAGGCCATCCCATAGTTTCAAAGCTGCGCGACTGTTATTTGGCGGCTGTTTCTCAGGGAGCGCAGGGACAGATTCCCCTCTGGGCGGGCGGCGGCATCGGCATGAGCGGCAACGCGGCGGCTGACGCCTTCAAGATGTTGTGTCTGGGCGCAAACGGCGTAATATTGGGCAAAATCCTGATTCAGCTTCTGGGCTGCATCGGCAATGAACGCGGGCGTTGCAATTCCTGTTCTACCGGCTTGTGTCCCACCGGCATTTGCACCCAGGATCCGCGTCTGGTAAAGCGTCTTGATGTGGACAAGGGCGCGCGGAACATTGTGGACTACATGCTGGCTTTTGACAGCGAATTGCGCAAACTGCTCGCTCCGGTGGGTAACAGCTCCCTGCCGGTGGGGCGTTCGGACGCGCTGGTGTCCACATGCAGGGCGATAGCGGACAAATTGGGCATACAGTACGCCTGTTAAAGTCTAACAGAACTATTCAGAAAAGGTTCCGTTGCATGTTGCGCTTGGAAACAGTCACCAATCACGAACGCATCTCTACCCAGAATCTGCTGCTTGCCATCAGCGCCGCGGTGGACAAGGGTGAAACTGATTTTCATATTGAGGCTTCCGGGCAGCACGATATCGGCGGACCGCTCTGGAACAGGGAAGGAAAAAAACTCTCCTTTGTCGTTACCAATCCCGGTCAGAGGGTCGGGTCAATGTGTCTGCCCAATACGGAAATCCTTGTGCGGGGTTCGGCCCCGGCGGATGTGGGCTGGCTGAATGCCGGCGGACGCATTGTCGTGCGTGGAGACGCCGGAGATACCGCGGGACACTGCGCTGCCGCGGGAGCCATTTATATCGGCGGGAGCGCGGGCACACGCTCCGGCTCCCTGATGAAACACGATCCGTTGTACGATCCGCCGGAACTTTGGGTGCTGAAGAATGTCGGCAGTTTTTCGTTTGAATTTATGGGCGGAGGACGGGCTGTTGTGTGCGGCGTTGGCAGTGAAACGCTGCCCTCTGTGCTGGGCGAACGCTCCTGTGTGGGGATGGTGGGCGGTATTGTGTATTTTCGCGGGCGCGTTACGGCATTGCCTGCGGATGTGCGCGTGTCCGCCCTCGATCAGGAAGATATTGCCTGGCTCAATGCGGGTCTTGACGATTTTTTACAGGCCGTCGAGCGCGCTACGTTGCGCGGAAGGCTTTGCGACTGGCGACAGTGGCAAAAAATTACGCCGCTGTCGTTTGACGAACGGGGAAAGGGCGCTCTCATGCCGCTTGTCGCTTTTCGTTTGAACGATTGGGTGAAGGGCGGCATTTTCAGCGATGTGTTCAGTGACGACTATACAGTGAATCCGCTGGTGGCGCGCGGCGATTATCGTTTGCGTGTTCCCGCCTGGGACAATGCCGCTTTTGCCGCTCCGTGCGAGTTTCATTGTCCGGCCTCCGTGCCGACTCAGCTTCGCTGCAACCTGCTGCGGGCAGGCAGGACGGAAGAAGCGTACCGGGTGATCCTTGACTATTCGCCTTTTCCGGGTTCCGTTTGCGGCAGTGTGTGCCCGCACCCGTGCATGGATGCCTGCACGCGCGCGACAGTGGACAGTGCTGTGCGGATCAGCGGTCTTGGCCTGTGCTCAACTGATATTGTGGCGGAAAAACCCGGTACGCGCACCGGCAGACATGTCGGCGTGATCGGCGGCGGGGTGGGCGGCCTGTCCGCGGCATGGACGCTTGCGCGCAAAGGGCACGACGTGACTGTATATGAAGCGGACTCCCGCATGGGCGGCAAGCTCGCGCAGGTCATTCCCCGTGAGCGTTTGAAGCAGGACATTTTGCAAAAGGAACTCGCGCGCATTGAGGCGACGGGCGTTCGCCTTGTCACCGGGTATCCGGTAGACGCCGCATGTTTCAAGGAATTGCAACAAAAACACGATGCCCTGATTGTGGCGACCGGCGGGCATGTCCCGCGCGTATTTCCTTGGCCCGGATATGAAAAAATAACGGCGGGCATAGATTTTTTGAAAGCCGTCAACCGGGGAGAGCGTCCAGAAGTGCCGGAAACCGTCATTGTCATCGGTTGCGGCAACGCCGGCATGGACGCTGCAGCCGGCGCTTACGCGATGGGTGCGCGCAGCGTTGTCTGCATTGACGTGCAGCGACCGGCTGCTTTTGCCCATGAGATCGCCCACATTGAGAGCCTTGGCGGTAAATTGCTCTGGCCTGTGCGGACAAAGGAAATTACGGACAGGGGCTTGGTAACGCGGGACGGCGCGCTCATCCCCGGCGAGATGGTCATTATCACTATCGGCGAGACGCCGGACACCTCATATCTGCCGGAGGGCGTGAACAAATTTCGCGACTGGCTTGTGGCGAATGACGACTACAGCATTCTGGACGGCGTGTTTGCCGTGGGGGATATGCTTAAGCCCGGGCTGCTCGCGCACGCCATTGGCACAGGGCGTCAGGCGGCGTTGGCCGCTGACGCGTATGTGAACGGGCAAGCCTTCACTGTGACGGAAAAACAACAGGTATCCGCAAACCAACTGCAAACGGCCTGGTTTGCCGGATGTCGTGCGCCGGGTCTGCCGGAACGGGATTTTGAGAGGTGCGTCAGTTGCGGCACATGCAGGGATTGCTCCCTGTGCCTGACCTCATGTCCGGAAAGCGCCATTGACCGTAAGGAACTGGAGAGCGGCAACGTGTATACGTCCAATCCGGACCGGTGCATCGGCTGCGGCGTCTGCGCCGGCGTGTGTCCCTGCGGCGTCTGGACGATGCGCGCAAACTGGGACATGAGCTGAAACAGCGCGTTTACAGATTGCGTTCCTGAACGCCACTTCGCACGGGCTGCATTCTGGGCGGTTCGATAACGGGCTGCCTGCCCGGCGTTCTTTCCTCTACCACAGTGGGCGGCAGGGCGTTTTTGTCGGTTTCGTCATTCCACAGGACGCAGCCGGAAAGCAGCAGGGTGAGCAGGGCGAGCAGACACAAGGTACGCATAGTTTCTCCAAAGATACTGCATTGTTTATACGCGCCTTTCGGAGTATTGCAAGTTTTTTTATGGCACATGGCACGCTGTCCGCTTGTGGCGAACTGCGCGAGAGGGGCGCTATTCCTATTCCAGTTCAACCAGGTGCCGGCGGGCAAAGTCAATAGCCGGGTCAATCTCCAGTGCCGCGCGCAGGTGCTTGGCAGCAGATTCGCTGTTGCCCATAAATTTTTGGCACAGGCCAAGATTTGCCAGATCCATCGCCGATCCCTTGTCCACTTTCAGCACAGCGCTGAAGACTTCCGTAGCCTCGGCATACCGCTGGAGCTTGAAGAGGGTTACTCCCAGCATATTGCCGTATTCCTTCATTTCCGGACACAATTTTACTGCTTCCGTCAGGGAGGGGAGCGCCTGCCGCCAACGGCCCTGCAGGACGTTTGCATAGCCCATGTAAAATGTTGTCAGCGCAGCGGAATCGTTGTCCGGTTGCAGAGGCAGGGCCTGCATGAAATACTCCAGAGCTGTGTCTGTCTGCGCGCGCAGGGCGTGCAGTCCCTTGAAAAAAGGCAGGAAATGCGCTTGTGGACAGCATTCTTCCAGCACCTTCAGCCCGATGGAAAAATTTTCTTCATTCGCTTCTTCAGCGAGTTTGCGTCCCACAAACAGCCCCAGACTCTGGTTGCTGTCGCGTTCACGAAAGGTCAGGCCCGGCGCAATGCTGTAGTGCGCCGGCACGGCAACATCGGGATGAGTTGTTTCCACAGCGTAGACGGAAAGAGGAGACAACCCCTGTATGGCGGAGAGCAGTTCCTGGCGAATGTCGTTGTTTTCCACAGTCGGGAGCGCTGACAGGGACACGGCATCGCCTCCAAGCAGCCATTGAATTTGCTCCAGAGAGGTGAATTTCGGCAGGCCCGATGCTTCATAGCAGGCGTTCGTGCAAAAATCTCCCGCAAGCTGCGCCACCTCTGTTATGGCGCGAATTGCCGCCTTGGCAGGGGAAGCGGCAGTGCCCGCCGTAAAAACAATTTCCGAACTGTCCGGAAACGTTGCCGGATCCCACGCTAGAGCCGCCACTGTGGGCACGGGCATGTCAAAGGTAAAATCTTTGAGGATCAGCCGTATGCCTTCACGCTCAAATGCGGCGACGAGCTTCGAGAGCGTGCCGTCGTTACAGTTTGCCGGGTCAATGGTCGGAAGGCATGGGCGTTCACGGTCAGCCCTGCAGCAGACGTGCCGTTCAACAAGTTCGCATAAGCCTTGCAGCAGGGATTCCTCAACGGTGTTGCCGGCGGACGTGCCGTTAAATTCTCCAAGCAGCTTGAACCAGTCCAGCGGTAGCCAGGTTGTTTGCCCAGTTTGCAAATGTGTTGCCGGATAAAAAAGCCAGGGTACAACATTGAGCACACGCCGCGCCCTGTCAGGATCCAGGGTGTCGTTGACCGAACGCAACATTTCTTCTAGGGGTAGCAGGGTAAAATTTTGTTCGGCCTGTTGCCAGGTCGCGCGCGTCATGTTCGGACGCGTTTGCCAAAAGGTGAAAAACGCGAAGCGTTCCATAAGCTCCATAAGCGCTGAGGCTTTGGCCTGTTCGGCTGAAGATCCCTTGCCCATCTGCTTGCGCGTGGGCATGACATCGCGGGCGCTTTTGCCGCAAACGCTCAGGTACACGGGTATGCCCAGCCGCCCGATGTCCACACGGCGGGTGCGATCCAGAATGTCCAGGTCAACGGCTGCGAGGCGCTGTTCAACTGTGCTGATAGTCTGGGCAGGGCTGACAACCTTGTCAAGATCGCGTGTATAGCCCTTGAGGCACGGGGAAAGCGTAATTTTTGGCAAATGTTTCATATGCGAACCATACAGGATGTCCGTCTAAAACGCAACTGTATCGCTTCATCTCCTGCTTGTCCGGCGGTATGGCATTGACTCTTTTTTAGATATTGTCACAGAGCTGAACAGCGCGGAAAAAGACCTTGCCCAAAATACGGCAACCTTACGGGACAACGTCCGCAAAGCCGTGGAAGATTTTTGTAGCGAGCGCAAGGGCATCTCCCAGAGCGCTGTTGACGACATGCTGACTCAGCTCAATATGTAATTTCAGCGTTTGCGCGTATGAAAACCATTTTTCAGAAGCGCGCGCACAACCTCGTCCCGCGCGCTCCGGCTTTTCGCGCCCATGACGACGATCAGCAGGCGAACGCCATTGCGTTGCGCGGTAACAACAATATTGTAGCCCGAATTTTGCGTCCAGCCGGTTTTTAAGCCGTCTACGCCTTCCATGCCGAGCAGAGTATTGGTGGTTTGGAGCGTTTTCCCCCTGTGATAAATGCTGTGCAATATATGCAACTGTGCGGCGGCGGGGTATGTGCGCAGATAGGCGCCGGCAAGCGTTGCCATGTCGCGCGCAGTTGTTTGCTGTCCCAGAGCCGGCAGGCCATTGGGCGTTTTGAACAGCGTGTGCCGCATTTCCAAAGCGGCGGCCTTGCGGTTCATCAGCGTCACAAATCTGCGCGCATCTCCTTTGGCCAGGCGCTGGGCAACAGCGACAGCGGCGTCGTTGCCGGAGGCGACCGCCATGCCGGCAAGCAGGTTCTCAAAAGGCACGCGTTCACCGGAAAGCAGGCGCATGGACGAACCACCTGTCGCCGCGGCTGCTCGGCTTATTTTAATTTTTTCCCTCAGTTTGACGCTGCCTGCCTTCAGTGCGTCAAACGCCAGAAACAGCGTCATAATTTTTGTCAGAGAGGCTGGGGGCAACGGGGCGTCGGCATTGTGCGCGTAAAGCGTCTGTCCTGTGTCGCGGTTGACCAGCATATAGGAATGTGCTGACGCTGTGAAAGCGGTCGCCTCTACGGACAAAGGCGCGAAACAGAGCGCCAGGCTCAGAAAAATCTGTATCGGTTTGGATAAAGTCATGGTTTAGCGATGAGCAGTGTAGAAGCGATTACCCTCAGTCAGGGCTTGCACGGCAAAAGTCAACAGGACAGGGCCGACTATTAGTCCGACAGGGCCGAAAACGGCAAGTCCGCATAAAATGGAGGCAAGCAGCGCAAAAAAAGGCGCATTGATTCCCTGCCGTAAAAAGAGCGGGCGCAAAAAATTGTCCACATTGGACACGGCCAGTATTCCCCATAAACCCAAACCCACGGCTGCGGCTGTTTTTCCGCTGAACCACAACGAAAGGCACAAAGGTAGCCAGACAAGCGTTGTTCCTATTATCGGGATGGGGGCTGTGAGTGTTGAAAGCAGCCCCCAGAACGCGGGCTGCCTGATGCCCGTCACGGCAAATCCGATTCCGCAAAGGAAACCCTGCGCCAGAGACACCAGCACAATACCCAGCATGATAGCGCGCAGCGCCCTGTGTGCGGCGGTAACAAAACGGCGCAGCACCGTCTGGGGCAAATGGAGTATACGGGCGGTCAGTATGCGTATCCGGCGCGCATACACGGCAAAAAATACCGTGAGCATAAAAAAGAGAAAGGTTGTCCACAGCACCGTCATGGTGCCGCCCAGCACGTCCGCGCCACGGTTTAGCAGTCCCACTGCGTCGAAAAAAAGCGTGTCCACATTTCGAAAAAAATCATCCACGGTTTTTTCCAGGCGTGGATAGCCGGCCAGCAGCTCGCGGATCTGCTGTATGTATTCCACACAGTCCGGGGGCAACTGAAAATTGTTTGCCCGCAATTCGCGCAAGCGCGCAAGGCCGGCCGCAGCTTGTGGCGCGACAAGCAGCACAAGCGCGGCCACAGGCGCGAACACCGCGGCGACAATAAAGATTGTGTAGGAATACACCGGCCCGAAACGCGCGGCAGCAAGCCGGAATCGCAACGACAGCCGCCGCTGTCCGCCACCTTCACGTTCCAGAACGCCCTGCCACGCCCGCGCTTTCAGCGTGAGACCGCGGTACAGCGGCAACGTCAGACAAGCAAAACAGGCCGCCATAAAGATGGTGACCGGATAGGGCTGAAGCAGCAGATACAGGGCAAACGCCGCTGAAATATAGAACAGGCGCGGCAGCAGTGCAGTCATGGACGCCATATTTATCAGAAAAACCGGAATTGTCCAGCGCATAATTGCGGATGCGCGCCGCCCCTTGTCAGTGGCCGATGTGTGGCGTATAGAACAGGCCATGTTGGACGATAATTTTGGAGTAATACGTTATGATACCGTACGGTTCCCTGGTTGTGTATATAACCCCGAAAGGCAAACGTCACCTCAAACGGCTGACTGTCGGCGACACGTGGCACAGCAACGACGGCGCGCTGCCGGCGGAACAGGTGGTAGCGCTGGATTTCGGATCGGAAACGCCGACCAGCCTCAACGTGCCGATACGTGTGCAGGAAGCCACGCTTTTTGATCGTCTGCACAGGATCAAACGACTCACCCAGGTCATCTATGCCAAGGACATAGCCTATATCTGCCTGCGTCTTGGGGCCGGTCCGGGGCGCGTCATTGTGGAAGCGGGCTGCGGCTCCGGCGCGTTGACTCTGGGGCTTTCGTGGTTTTGCGGACCAACTGGCAAGGTTGTCAGCCACGACGCGCGGGAGGAGTTTGTGCGGCTTGCGCAACGCAATCTTGTCTGGGCCGGGCTTGGGGACAATGTGGAGCTGTGCCACCGGGACATTGCCGAAGGTTTTTGCGCGACAGGGGCAGACGCGCTGTTTTTGGACGTGCGTGCGCCGTGGGAGTATCTGGATCAGGCCAGGGCGGCCCTGCGGTCAGGGGCTGTTCTGGGCTTTTTGCTGCCCACCGTTGATCAGGTGAGCAAACTTTTGCTCGCCCTTGAGCAGGGGCCGTTTGCCGAAACAGAAGTCTGCGAGCTTCTTGTGCGCCACTGGAAACCGGTAGCCGACAGGCTGCGCCCTGAAGACAGAATGACGGCGCACACGGGTTTTTTGCTGTTCTGCCGCATGCAGGCGCGCAGCGCGGATTTTGAATCGCGTCGGCCCCTCGGCACGCGTGAGCGCAAACAGGAGGCGGCGCGACAAGCCCGCAGTCAGAGTCTTGCCACTGATCCGGACAACGTAGGGTAAGAAATAAAAAGAGCCGCAAACGCTCTGGTGTTCACGGCTCTTTTTTACAGTGTGCTGAAGCGATCAGACATGGAAAAATTCCTGCCGGCAAATCCTGCATACGCCGTCAAACCATACGGTTCTGTGCAGGCTTGTCTATCCCATAAAATAAGGCTATAAGAACTTGTCCGTAGACAGATAATCACAGCATGTTTTAACGATACGGAGGCAACTATGAAAAATATCAGAAAAATTCTTTGCGCGGTAGACCTTTCGGAACACAGCGTAGCAGTGGCCGGCTATGCCGTTCTTCTTGCAAAAAGTTTCAACGCCGGCGTGCTGGTTGTCTACACCGCCCCTTCGCTGAGTCAGTATGTCGGTTTTCATGTGCCGCCGAACACTATTGAAAATTTTGTCGGCGAAATCGTCACCGGCGCGGAAAAGTCCATGGAAGAATTTGTTGCCGAACATTTCGGCGGCATTGTCGCCAAAGGGCAGGTGCTCATCGGCTACGCGGCTGAAGAAATTCTGAATCGCGCCCGCGAAGAGGAAGTTGACCTTATTGTAATGGGCACCCACGGGCGGAAGGGGATCGACCGTATTCTCTTTGGTTCTGTTGCGGAAAGAGTTGTAAAAAACGCCGAGATGCCGGTGCTTACTATCCGTCCTGCCAAATAAAGCCGGCGAAATGCGAAAGTTTACAGTACGCGAGGAATTTCTGGCGCTCAAGCCCTATGTGCCCGGATATTCCATCGACGAAATACAGCAAAAGTACGGGCTTGCCCAAGTCATCAAGATGGCCAGCAACGAAAACGCGCTGGGGGTTTCTCCGCTTGTGCGGGAAGCCGTCATCCGTCATGCCGCATCGGTGTTCAGGTATCCTCAGGACGGCTCTCCCCGTCTTGTTGCCGCCCTTGCCGCGTTGCACGCCGTGCCGCCGGAGCGCGTTGTCACGGGCAACGGCTCCAACGAAATTATTGACCTGATGCTGCGTATGCTGGTTGTTCCCGGGCGGAATTCCATTGTCTGTTGCGCGCCCTGTTTCAGCATTTACACCATTCAGGGGCAGATTGCCGGGGCGGAAATCCGCCGCGTTCCCCTGAGCGAAGATTTCTCCTTTAACTTTGACGGAATGCTCGCTTCTGTGGATGACGACACGCGCCTTGTTTTTGTTACCACCCCCGACAACCCATCCGGCTATTGCCCGCCGCGCGCCGCGGTGCGCGCCTTTGCCGACCGCCTGGCCGCAAAGGCGCCTGACTGTCTGTTGGTCGTGGACGAAGCCTACATGGATTTTGCTGACAACGAACAAGAGGCGTCCCTGCTTGCCGCGCGGGATCTGCCCGACAATGCCGCTTTTTTGCGCACATTTTCCAAAAGCTGGGGCATGGCCGGCCTGCGCCTGGGGTACTGTGTTCTGCCACCGGAACTTGCTTCCCTGTTCTGCCGGGCGCGCATGCCCTTTTCCGTCAATTTGCTGGCGGAAGAAGCCGGCCTCGCGGCTCTGTCGGATTCGGCCTTTCGGGAAGTCATACTGCAAACAACGCGTGAGGGGCGTGACAGTCTTGCCAGAGGGCTTGTCTGTATGGGCTGCGCCGTTTGGCCAAGCGCCGCGAATTTTCTGCTCTTTAAGCCGCAGGTACCCGCCGGCGCCTGTTTTGAATTTTTGCTCAAAAAGGGCATTATCATCCGTCCGCTTGACAGTTACGGATTGCCGGAGCATTTGCGCGTCAGCATCGGCAACCCGCAGGAAAATGCGGCATTTCTTGCCGCCATGCGCGCTGCCGTTTCCGGAACGTCCCGCTCATGAACCGTGCCTTGCCCGTTATCACGCTGGACGGACCGGCGGGCGTGGGCAAGACCACGCTGGCGACACGTCTGGCGAAAAAACTGCATATCTCCCGTTTGGACACAGGGGCCATGTTTCGTACATTGGCCCTCAAGCTCGGCCCTGGCGTCGAATATCTGACAGAAGAAGAACTGCGAAGGCGTTGCCGCGGCCTGACATTCAGCCTTGAGAACGGCGAGCTTTTGTGCAACGGGCAGCCTGTCGGCGAAGAAGTGCGCTCTGAGGAGGTAGGCATACTTGCCGCGCGAATCGCCACCATTCCTGTTGTGCGCGATGTGCTTAAAGCTGCCCAGCGCGCAATGGGCGAACGCTTTCCCCTGCTTGCCGAAGGCCGTGATATGGGCACGGTCGTGTTTCCGGACGCGCGCTTCAAATTTTTTCTGGACGCCACACCGGAAGTGCGCGCCAAACGACGCATTGACGAACTTGAACGCAAGGGCGAATCTGTTGATCTGGCAACCCTGACAAACCAGATACGCCGGCGCGACGACCTTGACCGCAACCGCGCCGCAGCCCCTTTGCGACCGGCGGACAACGCCCTGATTGTCGACACCTCGTGTCTGGATATTGACGGCGTTCTGAGCATCCTCTTGCAACATATCAACGAAACTGCCTAGATTGCGGGCAAATATTGCCCACTGTACCTTTCCTGCGCGCTGATACTTTGGTACGCAACTCCGCATATTCTGCCTTCGTCATGCTTTTTCGATTTTCTCTGTGAAAATTTACTGATTTTATTGGATTTTCAAAATATGGCACGTTCACTGCATGTGTTCTGGGCAAATGCTGTACGCACACACTGCGCTGTTTGCAAAAACCGCAACAATGGGGAGACCTCATGGACACGCAACTTGATTATGAAATCAACAAGGAACTTGGCGAATGCTACCTGGTTATGGGCGACTTTGACAAGGCTGAAGAATACTACCGCAGGGCCGCCGGCAACAACTCCAAAAGCGCAGAGCCCTATATGGGCTTGGCCACTGTGGCTGTGCAGCGCTCTGAACTGGACAAGGCCCTTGTGCTTTATGAAAAAGCCGCCGCTGTTGAAGAAAGCGACAAAGCACTGTGCGGCATCGGGCTTGTCTATATGGAACAGGGAGAGCATGAAAAAGCTTATGACTACTTCAGTCGCGCTCTGGACAAAGCGCCGGAAAACATAGTGGCGCTCAACTGCCTGATTCGTGAAGCCTACCGGACAGATTCTGTCGCGAAGTCTTTGCGCCATCTGGAAGCGGCACTGGAAACCGGCATAGGAACTGAAGCCGTGCGCGTAACCCTGGCGGGCTGCCTGATCTGGCTTGGCTGCGGCGACGAAGCGCGCAGGCATCTGGAAACCGTGCTTGGCTCCAATCCCGCGCACGACAGCGCCAGGGAACTTATCGCAACCATGGCTGCATAACACGACAAGCACGCTGATACAGGGCGGCGCGCCGCCCTCAGATGCTGTTCCCCTCCCCCAACACGGGTTTTCCGGCCTAGATAACATTATATGGGCTAAGGTACAACTCAGCTCTGAGCGTATTGACAAATTATTTTTCTTGCGCTTTCATTTTTTCGTCTATTTTTGCCTTGTGAGGGGAAGAGATGTGTAAAAATATGGCGATGCAGCGGCGATAGTTAACCAGGGGCAACTCGCTTGGATTTTACACGAATAGACAAACTTGGCGGCAAGCTGAAGTCAATGCGCACACTTAACGCCACTGAGATTAAACGGCTTCGTGATGAGTTTATGGTAGAGAATACTGACGATAACCACGGGAAGGTATATCATGACACGTTCTGAAGAAATTTCCGGATGTTCACCTAAAACAGGGGCAATCATACCTGAATCCGGCAGGTTCGGCATGACTCTTGCATACACACACACACACACACACAATCTAGCTGTTTTACTGAAAACTTTTCACAAGCAGCCCCGCGCCGTACAACGGAGCAGGGCTGGTTGTCATGAAGGAACTGTCATGTCTGTTTGCCCGCAGTTCACTTTTTGCCGGTTTTTGTCGTTGCTTGTCCTGGCCTTTGTATGCTGCTGGACCAGCGCGGTTTACGCCGCTCCAGAAGTTGGTCATTCTGATATAGTTAATACAGGTAATGCTGCATCAGCAGACGGAAGCGTTACCAGGTCAGCTTTTATTCTGGAAGGTGACGTTTGGGGAGGGTATGCGCAAACAGGAGCAGGTAATGCTGCAACTACAGGGGCTTCTGTTACCTTGACGGGTGAATCTGTAATAACGGGTAACGTATTTGGTGGTTCTGCCCAGGTATACGCGAGTGGGGCACCAACAGGCGACGCTACCACGTTTATAGGTAATGCTGCATCAACAGGTGTTGTTACTTTAAGCAACTCTACAGTAACTTCTGGTACCTTAGGTGTTACCTACGGTGTTACCTACGGTGTTACCTACGGTGTTACCTACGGTGTTACCTACGGTGTTACCTACGGTGTTACCTACGGTGTTACCTACGGTGTTACCTACGGTGCTACCTACGGTTCATATGCAGTTGCTATTAAAGGTAATGCTACATCAACAGGTACGGTAACTGCTACTGATAGCAAAGTAGGTAATGTTGTTGGTGCTATTTCAGATATCAGTTTTACGGGAACTCCTGATACGAGTGACATTTTGACTGCATCAGCAACAGGTATAATTACTTTAGATAGAGTTACTGTAGTATCAGGCAGTAAGATTGATGGTAGCAGAGCATATGGCGGTGATATCAATACTGCGAATGGCACGGTTACAATAACTGATTCTACTGTAGGCGCAACAATCAACGGCGCATATGCTTATCTTTATAGAGGTGAGGGTACAACTAACGCAACGGGAACAGTTTCTTTAGAAGGCAGCAGTGTAACAGATTCTGTTTATGGCGGTAAATCCTACATTTTTGATACTGGAAAGGGTGACGCCACAGCTTCAGGTTCTGTCACTTTATCCGATAAGAGTAGTGTAACTGGGAATCTTTATGGTGGCTATGCAGATACTCTTGACGGCAATGCCACAGCCTTTAACTCTACTGTCACCCTGTTGTCCGGTAGTACGATAACCGGCGATATCTACGGCGGCTATGCAATCACAGACACCGGCAACGTCATATCCTCAGGCTCTGTCAGTCTGTCCGGCGGCAGTAGCGCGGAGGGTGATGTTTATGGCGCCTATGCAGATACTCTTGATGGTAATGCTACAGCCTTAGGCTCTGTCAGTCTGTCCGGCGGCAGTAGCGCTGAGGGGGATGTTTATGGCGTCTATGCAAAACCTGCTGACGGCAATGCTACAGCTTCAGGTTCTGTCACTTTATCCGATAGTAACATAGGAAAACGAGTTTTCGGTGGTTTGGCAGAGACTACTACAGGAAATGCTACAGCTACTGGA
>BLLL01000004.1 GCA_013374015.1 Candidatus Desulfovibrio kirbyi | reverse complement strand
CAAAAGCTGCGGGGTGTAGCGTGAAGGGCCATCATCGAAGGTGAGGGCGCAGAGATTTTCTTCCATGCGCACGTCATTGATGGTGACGCTGTCCAGCACGCGGGCAAAAGCAGGCGTGATGGCGAGTGTGAACGCGACAGCCGCGCTGAATCGCACAGTCAGAAGAAAATAGAAAAAACGCATTGACTTGATACCACTGCCCGTCAGTAAAAAAATACATACCATTGGGCCGGATTGCCCGCAAGATGACGCCGGCATTTTTTTATAGAATTGCCGGATTATTTCAATAAGAATCCGGAAAATTGAGTCTTGACTTTTGGGGAGATAGTGCATAGACATACTTCTTTTTACGGGCAGTTAGCTCAGTTGGTAGAGCACCGCCTTCACACGGCGGGGGCCACAGGTTCAAGTCCTGTACTGCCCACCAGGAATATCAATTGTTTCATCATAGATTTTCAAAAAACCTGAAGAACTACTGCTCATTGCCTTTTTAGAGCGGAATAATAATGAGGATGGAGAATAATGGCAAAAAAGGCTGCGACACAAGCACAACCGCTGGAAAGCATTTTATGGAACTGCCGTAATGCCCTTCGCGGAACTGTCGGCGGCAACGAAAAAAACCGTGATGCCGTTATGGGCTTGGTGTTCCTCAAATTTACGGGCGATAAATTTGAAAAACGTCGATCCGAAATTATGGTTGAACACGGAGATGTTCCGGCATTCCTTGAAAAAGACTCGTTCTACCGCTCAGCAAACGTGTTTTATATAAACGAAACCGCGCGTTGGTCGTACATCGTAACCCACGCGAGCGCGGACGATATTGCCGTTATAATCGACAAAGCTATGGCGGATATTGAAGACAGAAACCCGCCGCTCAAAGGCGCGTTGCCGCAAAACTTTTATGCAACACTCGGAACGCGCAACGAGCAGATAAAAGGGCTTATCGACGAAATTAACAAACTCGACGAGAACCATTTTCACGATAAAGACCTTATCGGACGCGTCTAAGAATATTTCCTGCAGGTGTTCGCCATTGATGCGGGGCAAGGCGCGGGAAAAGGTGAATTCTACACACCGGCGAGCATTGTTCAGCTTATCGCCGAGCTGATTGAGCCGTATGCCGGAGTTGTGTACGACCCGTGTTGCGGTTCAGGCGGTATGTTTGTGCAATCAATCAAATTCGTAGAACGGCATCACGGCAACCGGCTAAAAATTTCCGTCATTGGGCAGGAGTCAAATCCTGACACCTGGCGGCTCGCGAAAATGAACCTCGCTATTCGCGGTATATCCATAATCTCGGTGACCGCGCTACGTCCACATTTACTGATGACCGCCACAAAGACATAAAAGTGGACTTCATCATGGCGAACCCGCCTTTCAATCTGAAAAAATGGCGCGGGGCAGACGAACTCACCGACGATTACCGTTTCAGGGGTTACAACACGCCACCTGTGTCAAACGCAAACTATGCCTGTATACTGCATATGCTCTCGAAACTGGATGTGACGAACGGCATTGCAGGCTTCCTGCTTGCCAACGGCGCACTCAACGCCGACAGTGAAGAATTCAAAATCCGTAAATCGCTCATTGAAAATGACAAGGTGGAGGCGATTATAGTCCTACCCCGCGAGATGTTTTACTCCACGGACATCTCCGTTACGCTTTGGATTGTCAATAGCAACAAAAAAGCACGCTCACTGAACGGAAGACAAACGCGTGACAGGCACGGCGAAGTGTTGTTTATTGACCTGCGGCGGTGGAATACCAACATCTACGAAAAAAAGTACGTCCAGTTTGACGAAACGCAAATTGCTGCTGTCAAAAAGATATACACCGACTGGCAAAGTGCGGACGCGGCAGCTTATTCCGATGTGCCGGAACTCTGCAAGTCTACGACGCTTGATGAAATCAGAGCGCATAACTACTCTCTCGCGCCGAGCAAGTACATTGAATTTATCGACGACCTGTTTGTCAGCGAGGGTTATACCCATGTCCACGGCGAAGCCATACACCGCAAGTTTGAGGACATACTCATTGAGGACGATTTGCGGGCGTTCCTTTCATCTCATTATCCTAATTTGACAGAGAGCGAAACGGCAAAAATAATCAGCCAATTACGGAATATTCCTTCTGCGCCGCTGTACGACGGCAACCGTGCGGCATTTTGGCTTGTAAACGAGGGGTTCGACTTACAGCGCGACGAGACGGGCAAACTTGCGTTGCACATAGGCTATATCGACTTTGACACGCCGGAAAACAATATCTTCAAAGTAGTTAATCAGTATTCCATACAAGGTGAACGGCTTCGCCGTCCCGATATGCTACTGTTTGTCAACGGCATTCCTGTAGCTATTTTCGAGTTCAAGTCCGCCGTCAAAGAGGACACTACCATACATGACGCATGGAAGCAGATACACATTCGTTATTGCCGCGATATACCAAAACTGATGAAGTATTGTTTCTTGTCGGTCATCAGCGATGGCGCGAATACTAAAATGGGCAGCATATTCACGCAATATGAGTATTACTACGCATGGAACAAGGCAAATGACAATGAAAAGATTTCCAACGGAATCAGCGCACTGTTCACTATGATTAAAGGCGTATTCGCGAAAAAGCGTTTAACTGCTGTACTACGCGATTTCGTGTATTACCCTGATGACAGCAAAAATGAACTTGCCATCGTGACACGATATCCGCAGTTCTTTGCCACACGTAAAATGCTCGCTAATATTAAAAAGCACTTACGCCCACTTGGTGACGGCAAAGGCGGCACTTACTTCGGCGCTACAGGCTGCGGAAAAACCCATACCATGTTGTTCCTCGCACGTCTGCTCGCACTTCGGGAGCGGTCAGCGTTCAATAATCCGACCATTGTCATTATTGCCGACCGTGAGGACTTGGACACACAGACTTCCGAGCTGTTTGTCGCATCAAAGAAATATCTGCACGACAGCAATGTGCGTAGTATTGAAAGCCGTCAGGATTTGCGTAGTGCGCTTGGCGGCGCAGCCAGCGGAGGCGTATTCATCACCACAATTCAGAAGTTTTGTGAAGCTACAGGATTGCTGTCCGAACGGAACAACATCATTTGTATTTCCGATGAAGCACACAGGACGCAGACCAGTGTCGGAGCAAAATTAAAAAAGACAGAAAAGGGTATATTCACCAGTTTTGGATTTGCAAAGTATCTGCGCGACAGTTTTCCCAATGCCACTTACTGCGGTTTTACAGGGACGCCGATTGATGAAACCATAGCTGTATTTGGCGGAATTGTGGACAGTTACACCATGAAAGAGTCCAGCGATGATGGTATCACCGTCCGCATCGCCTACGAGCCACGTTTAGCGCGTGTTATCCTCTCCGACGAACAAGCTGCGGAAATTCAGAAGTATTACGATAAATGTACAGACGACGGCGCAAACCCGGAGCAGGTCGAGGAAAGCAAAAAAGCTATGAGCGAAATGCGCCGCGTCCTTGGTTATTCCGATAGATTAAAACGCCTAGCAAAGGACATTGTTGTTCATTATGAGGCGTTGTATGCCCAAAATAGTACAAAAGGCAATGATTGTTTGTGCAGATAGGCTCATCACTTTCCATCTTCTGAAAGAAATAGTCACGGTACGCCCCGATTGGAATACGCCGCGCAAAGCTGAAGATGAAACGGGGCTTACAGAGGAACAGTTGGACAAGTTGATTCCGCTTGAGAAAATAAAGTTGGTTGCTACGCAGGGTGACAACGACACAAAAGAATTATACGACCTGTGCGGTACGAAAGAATACCGTCAAAAACTGGATAAGCAATTTAAGAACAACATTTCCAATTTCACGATTGCTGTTGTGGTGGATATGTGGATTACGGGATTCGATGTGCCATCGCTTGCTGTGATGTACATAGATAAGCCGCTCCAGAAGCATACGCTGATTCAAACGTTTCGCGTGTCAATCGTGTCTTTGACGGCAAGGACAAAGGATTGGTCGTTGACTATATAGGCATCAGGCGGGATATGCTTGAAGCGTTGAAGAAATACGGCAGTGTACAGGAAAGTCCGGTTGACGAACTTGCGATTTCGCTGTCGGTGTTCCGTAACCATCTTGCTTTGATTGACGAACTGCTCCACGAATTCGATGCCAAGACATTCCATTCCGGTAACCCCTTGGAACGCCTTGTCTGCTTGAATGCTGCGGCGGAATATATTCAAATCAACAAAGACATGGAAAACCGCTTTATGAGCCTGTCACGCAAGCTGAAAGCGGCATATAAAATATGCGTCCCTTCTGGCGAATTGACCGATGAGGAAACAGCAAAAGCGCAGTTCTATTTGGCCATACGCTCCGTTATCTATAAACAAACAAAAGGTGATGCTCCTGACGCGGAAATAATGAACCGCATTGTTGAAAAAATGGTGCAGGAGGCCATCAGTTGCACAGGAATTGAAAATATCGTCAATGCCGAAAGCGTTTAAAAGAGGTTATAGATACCTATAACACTCGGGATAAACTCGTTTTTACGAGTGAAGTTGTAGCCGATTTCATTAATGATCTTTCTGGCGAATTGATAAAATTTTTCTCCGATCTGCAAGCTGATAAGACCTCATTTGAGGGCCTCGGAATAACTTATGAGGAAAAGGCTTTTTACGATATTCTTGTCAAAGTGCGAGATGAGCACCAGTTTAAGTACGAGGATGAGAAATGCCTTGTCCTCGCCAAAAAGATAAAAGAGTTAGTGGATGACAAGGCGCAGTTTACCGACTGGTCTACTCGTGATGATATCAAGAACCAGTTGAATATGGATTTGACTGTACTGCTCTACAAAAACGGCTATCCGCCTGAATGGGATGATGAAGTATTTGAAAAGGTATTGGAGCAGGCAGAGAATTTCAAAAAATTTCAGTCGGAATAAAGCTCAGAGATAATTGGTAGCCAAACATTAACGGCATAGATAAAAAAGGATGACACCAATGCCAGATATTGAGAAAATCGTTCAGGAAGTCAACGGCACAATGTCTATTGTAAGGTATGCCCCTGACTGATGACGACAAAGAAAGGATTTGTTTTATCCGGTAAAATTTCCGAAGATGACATAGTAAAACAGCTTGTCGCAAAACATACGATAGCAGACAGTCCAGCGTATGAATAATACCTATGATTACAGTTACGAAAGTGACTCCTATTACTGCTATCCAGGGGCATACGTTTTTAAAAAACAAATTGAATATTAAGGATGGCGAGGCGCTGAATATCGCCTCCCCATGTCAAACTCTTATTTGGAGTTTTCCTCAAGGCAGTAAGCCAGTGACTTCTGGAGATTCTCCAGCAGGTGAATCGGCGGTGCCATGAATAAGAGCATCAAATTTTTTGAAAAAATCTTTGTGGGGCATTGGGGGTAACCTTAATCATGAGATACCTCAATCTATGGAAGCCTCCACCTAGTCCTTGGTGTTGGCGTTTGAATTGGGGGTACATCACTACTGACTTGCTTAAAATTCTTCCTGTCGGCTATTGACACCTGGCAGAAAAAGGAGGAGGATTTACCCAGCTCATCTACCATGTGTGGAAAGAGTTACGAGGTCGTCTTTCAAAGGGCGGCCTCAGCTTTTTTTGTCCTGATTTTTCCAATATATTTCAAACTCTTTCCTGAGCTTTTTCCGGCTCCTCAGATTTGCCACAATCTGTGCATGTGGCCTTGTAGATTACTTTATCAATTACACTCATGCCGTTCTCCTTAATCTAATTTCCAAAGTACGTTGCGAGCAAAACAATCATTTAGTTTTACCAAAGAAAATATCCACCTTCGTTTCCAGGCATGGCCGTAAGGACAAATCGCTCGCTCCAATGCTATACCAGCCTGTCGGTTTTTGGTAGAAATCCAACCCTCGCCCAATTTTAATGACCCAGCCGTTATCAACCCGAATTTCCCTGTCGTGGAGATTCGGATTTATCTCAATATCCAGCAGCACATCCTGCTCCAGAAGGCTTTGCTTCAATTCGCTCAGGCGTTCATTGAGTTCAGCCATATTCGTGGAGTCGTCATAGCTGGTTATCAGTTTGATTTTTTGGATTGATGAGAGTTTGAGCACTGCCTCACAGAAGCGAACAAGGTTCTGTATTTGATATCCCATGCGGATATACGGATCTTCAATTACAATTTCGCGGGCATTATTGATGTACGGGCCAATGATTGCTTCATAGCTGTACCCTGTATCCCCGTACATAATTGTGAAATGGTGCTCTCCTGGCGCATGTGGTTCAGAAGTGACATCATGCCTATGGGGTGGCGTCTGGTCTGCGCCAATATTTTCCGTTTCATGCCGGTTTTCGACCGGGACTGCTGAGGTCTGATTTTTGGCCGATCCGCTGCAATCTGACTCGCTGACCAAGGGAGTCCCCAGCGAGTGGCGCAATGGTTGTTGTGTCGCGGTCACGCCGCGTGATTCAGGGCAAAAAACAATGACTTCTTTACCATCTGTGGGAATATAGGAAAGATTGATATTGGCAAACTCGTCATCAGGTTTACGTTTGTTCATCTGCTCTTTGACCCGCCGTCTGGACTCGACGGCGTAGGCGACATATTCTTCAAATTCGTCATCGCTCGGAGCATCATCCGGGTGGAGAATTTTCAGGAAAGCGCAGACGCATTTTTTAATGCTCTTCTCGTCCCTCCCTTCAACCGCTTTGCCAAGCTTTATCCGCTTATTTACTTCCTCATAACGATTTGTATGTGAAAATTGATAATGGAAAGCCTCGGCAAGGTAATCTGTGATAAAACCATAATTCCCCGTTAAATAATCACTGCTGTTTTTAGGCATCTCCCAGCCCGGCAAATAACAGGCAAAACGATCCATCACCGCTAAATCAAATTCCTTGGGCAATGGCATGAACAGGTCATGTTCAGTGGAATGCGCAACCTGCTCAATGGAGTAGTCAATATTGCCGACAAAGGCCATGCTGGCGTCCGCGATGACTTCCACTCCGCGTGAAAAACGACCGTTGGCCAGATAATCTTTCATGATTTGTATGGTATCAGGGTCTTTGATTTTGATGCCTGCAACCTCGTCAAAGGCGACCGTGTCCCAGAAGCCGACGAGTCCGACACGTTTTTTCATCATATTATAGAACAAAGTTGACTTGGTGGCTTGCCCGCCGCTGAGTAAGGTGGCATAGGGCGAAAATTCGCTGAAGAAATAGGATTTGCCTGTTCCCCTCGGCCCCAATTCAACAAAATTGAAATTTGGTTCAACTAGAGGCGCGAGGCGTAATATGTAATGAAGTTTCAACCTGGGCGAGAGGTTGCTGCCTTCCAAGCCGACTGAGCGCATAATAACATCCAGCCACTCATTTCGACTAAATGCTTTGCGTCCTTGGGCATATCCCTCAAAATCAAATTTGGTAAGCTGAATCGGCTTTAATTCTTCAATATAGAATGCGTAATCATCATCATCAATTTCGTTATAGCCTACAGTCACCTCCGCCCATATGCCTCCTTCAAGAATGCGATCGTTGTCGCGGTAAAATTTATCTGAAATGGCAATGCGCTGTGAATTGAAATTCTCAAGCGCCGCCCAATGCCGTTTGGCATCTTTTCCGGTTTCGACAAACCGGACATGGACTTTATCAAAAAAGCGATGTTTACCTTTGGTCGCAACTTTAGATTGCGCGGCATTTGATTCATCAGCTCGGACATAGTTTTCCTGAAGTGTAGAGATGACAGCTTCAAGACCTTCTTGAATTTCAGCGTCATCATCACTGGCGCAGTATCGGGCCAGAAGAAATTCTAGCACGAAGGTTGGAACATTTGTTCCTTTTTTGATACGATGTAGAAGGTCTTTACGGACGACTTTGCCGCTGAATACTTCGTGCAGTTTACTATCCAAATCGTCGATTTTCATAATTACACCACATAATTAGTTTCTAGCTTCAATATGCCGTATGTCGTCATTGTAACAGGGTCAGACGCCTTTACAGTAAATTTGCCTTCAAATTCAAGATCAAGTCGCAGGGTAACCGGTATAGTATCTCCTGGCTTTATGGAAAGCGTATGCGTGGTTGGGTTGACCTTCGGGCCCGTTTTGGCTTCGCCGATGACATTGTTTTGTGCGTCATGCGCTTCAATTAGGATTGCAAAGGTTGAATCCATAGACAACAAATCAGCAGGTGGTGCCTTAACCTCAATCACAGGGAGTCGTGTAGTGACTTTGGACGCCCCACGCTTATAGCTAAGGTTTAGTTTGACTGGTCGCGTCACCTGGGCAGTTACTCCCTGTAAATGAACCACAATTACAGGCACAACTGTTTCTTGCAAGGATGCTCCACCGTGGAAATATACTTCGCCGGAACGGTAGGAAACCATTGCTCTGGGCCCGGCAAGCTGATTAAAATCACCCCGTATGCCTAATTGCGGGGCTGAAATCACATAATTTGCTGAATCTGCGGTTCCATCTCCCAGAAGGCATCGCTCATGCACGTTGATCCAATTTCCAGGTGGTGCTGCACAGACATCACCGGCATCGGTCGTTGTATTCAGATAGAAGCCATGATCTGCAACAATATAGGCATCTTTAAAGCCGAGTTGTCCAAGTTTGTGGATGGCAGCTCGGATCAGGTTCAAAACATCCGAAACAAGCCGTAAGCCCATGTCAGCGGAGAACTCCATTTGGTGGTCAATGGAATTGTTACGCAGGACAAAAAGCTCTACTCCTTCGGCGATTACTTTTTTCCCACGTACAAATTCGTCCAGTTGCATCTCTGTAAAGCGGTCTCCAAAACGTTTTTTCAGCACATCCATACGCTGTGTGACCTGAGCGAGGTGTTGACCATCGAAAACAACCGCCGCTTTGCCTTCACGATTTACAATTTGCATGGCGTTGCCCGCTCCGGGCAAAAGGCTGGCCATGCCGACCGGTGTTGTACTTGGAAGTTGCGCGAAAGCGGGCTGAATATCGACTTGACCTTCCGATGCCAACAATTTTTGGAGTTCCATGCCAAGCTCATACCGAAGAGCGTCCACAAGAAGCAGCGCAACCCGCCTACCGCTTTCCTGCAAGTTAGGAGAAACCAACTTGTCGAACACATCGCTATTGGATAATCGTCCTGCGGGAGGCCACCCTGAATTTTCCAGATGATGGATAAACACATTCTGGGATTTATCCGTTAATTTGCGATAGACAGAACGCGCATGTGCAATAACATCATCAAGACCGTCCTGCTTATCAAGCAAACTGCGTTCTGCCTGTTCAAATTCCCTTTGAAGGCGATCTGTTTCCCTGAGATGAGTCGCATAGAAATCTATTAAAGCATTTTGCGATTTGGTATGCTCAGGGAGTTGGCGTTCCGCGTCATCACAGGCTTCCACTAATTGCACGGCTGCTCGTAAAAGTTGCCATTGTACTTGGCTTTCCCCGCGACTAACCCACACAGACCCCATGTGCTGTTTAATAATGCGGCGCACTTTATCTATATCGTCGCGCCGCAACGCGTCAGCGGCCTGGATAAAAAAAGTTCGTTCTTCTATAGGAAAAGTGTCGCGCTGCCCGAAATCGTCAACATCTTTGCAAACGGCAGGGATATCCAGTTCTTTTTCTATCGCTTCCGCCCGTTCTATGTAGAGTGAACGGTTTAATTGCGAGTCGCGCAGGAAGTCACACAAATCATCAATCAATGGTTTCGCTTCCTGTGCAGCATGAGGAACATCAGCGAGCGACAAAGGCAAAGTACCGGGCAGATCCAAGACAAATTCGCTAAACAGCACAAAACGCCATAATTCATCTGCTATGGCCGAATAGTTGATACTTTGCGTCTTCAATCTAAGACCAAGAGTGTTTATAAACAATGTCTTGGCTTCTGACACCCATCCTGTTTGACCTTTGAGCGCTTCTTTTTGTTTATTAGGAGCAAGAAGAGCTATAAGAATATCCCGCGCCGATTCTACTCCAAGAGCAGCCCGCAATGTGGGCCAGTTTTTCCCGCCGCCTACGGCGTCAATTACTGCGAAAGAGGGATTGGGATTTTCAGTAAAGACGCGACGGATCTCTGTTGCAAAGTCCGGTTTAGCTTTCAGGCATAGGCTGAGATACTCATCTCCGTCACTATTTGGAAATTCCGCTCCAAGCACTCCGTACACAGCAAATGGATCTTGCTGTCTTTCTTCATCTGTAACAGGGCGTTTGACTGGAACGTACACAAGCAGGCTATCACATGGCTGGTCGGTCTTGGCGATGGATTGCAGGGCAAGCATTGCTTGCTCTCGGCTCTCAATACTGCTTTCAGTCGCATCAACCACAACAAGGCGTTCATCAGCCAGTTCCAAGCAAAGTTCTCGGTAACGGCAGTCTGGATCATAGACAACAAGCGCATTTGACTTTTTTAGCCTAACTCGCAGCACATTGTCCTGTATAAATTGTTTTATAGTCTTGGGCATGAATTCCCCTCATAGTCACTTTCTGCCATTTGGCGACTATCTATGGTCAGCATGAATTAGACCACATTCCCGTGCAAGTTCATCGTTGAGAACAACAACAGCGTTGGAGCCACACGCCCAAATTTTAATAGCAGGATTAAGCGTCTGCTCAAGTGCATATTTTATGTCGTGGAGCCATTCTTCCCTATGTCCATGGATCACCAGAACAAAACGAACTCCAGTTTGCGACAGATCAAGATTTTTGAATGGCTCCGGTAAGTCCTTCTGGCCATCAGCGTATCTTCCCAATCGTGATGCCAAGGTCAGATAAAAGGCGTTGAGCAGTTTTTCATAGATTTCGGTGATAAATTTGTCAAAGTTCAGCCGTGGTTGAGGATGTGGGCTGCTGGATTTGGCCTCAACTACCCACATGACCGGCTGATTTTCTTCAGTGTCACGCAACAACAAAAATTCCGCCATCCACACGCCATCGTGGCGTATGTCTTGATAGACAGTGCTGTTTTCAATATGAAAACAGTAACCATCAGGATATGGGCCGAATGTCATGCCTGATTCGATAATAGGTTCGGTGGGCATTATAACGCCAACCTCACTTCTTCTTTATACAGCCGCACTGACTCATCGAGGATGTCATTTTTCGGCATTCCGTCCAGGAGGTTGTTGGTGAGCCATTGCCCGCCTTGCTCTGAAATAACCGGAATGGACATCTTTTTCTCTTGTGCAATCAAAAACAACTTTTTCACCACGAAGTAGGAGTGGCTAGCAAGAAAAAATTGGATGCCACTTCCGGCAAGCAGCGTCACTATGTCCAGAAGCCCTGAAATAGCTTTTGGATGCAGGGAAGATTCCGGCTCGTCCATAAAGACTATGGAGTCTGGCTCCAGATAGCCGTTTGCCAATAAGGTATTGAGTATACCTATTTTTTTGATCCCTTCCGCTGTCACACCAATGGAAAATTTTTGATTACCCTTGTGAAAATGCCAGCGCTTGGATTTTGTATCATACACAACACGCCCACCAAGAATTTCTTCCAGTTTGTTACGAGCAAGATCGTCATTTTCAGGCGCTATATATCCTTCAGCTTCCGACAAAGGTCGAATTGCCCGCGCAAGATCAAGATAGGTGTTGTCGAAGCCAAAAGTTTTGTCCCGTTCACGAGATTTGAGAATAATATGATCGATGGAGAGGACTTCTTTAGCGGGCAAAAAAACGGAATTGCTAAATCTGCGTGGAATATCATTTTCAAGTGAAGAAATTTGTTTGGTTGTGTCTTTGCCGAAGCTGTAAGCGAAAGTTTGCTGATTAAACTGTACTGAACAGGACAAAGCTGCATCCGCGCCCTTGGTAACCAGGTCGCCGATTTTTTCCGGTTGAAACGTCCAGTAAAGATTTTCATTGAGAATCTCGGCGGCTGTGCGCTTGTCGTCGCCGCGCTTGTGTTCCTCAATGGTTCGCATAACGCTGTACAGAGCTTTCAGCAGAAAGGTCTTCCCTGCGCCGTTTTCACCAATCACCAAATTGATTGCGCCAAGATTCTGCCAATCCAGTTTGGGGAGCGGCCCAAAATTTTTGAGTTCAATTTTATTGAGCATTACTATTCTCCTATTATCCCTTAATGTCGCCGTGTTTTAACTTCTTCGATAATTGCCTGCAAATCGCTCTCGCTTAAATCTTTAGGCCGCCATTCAGTGGCTGTCTCGCCTTGCGCCCTGCCACGGCCACGCCTTGGTATTTCCACTTCATGCCAGAGATTGTCCTCAAGGTCGTGGACAATGGCGTAGCTGTGGTCTTTGTGGCTGGCGCGGACAACTCTATCCGGCCAAATAGACAAAGCCAGATGCGCCCAGTCGTAGTCGCCAGCTTCCAGTTTTTCCCAAGTATCCTTGAGCAGTGTACGCCACTGCCTGTGCTGAAATAACTTCCAGAGGGGGGCGGCTGTTATTTGCACTCCATCGTTGAGGTTGGGTTTCCAGAAGGTAGCAATGCGCAATAACTCATCGCGGAAATCTTTCAACTCCTGCTCTAGGTCTGTCAGGCGTTCAAGGTCGCGTTCCTGGGTGGTAGTCCTGTCGTTTCTTCCGCGCAGACCGCCAATATTTTCGGTAAATTGCTTGAGCTTAGGGTCAACAAAATCGTTGATGCAAGTGTATAGAGTTTGGCTGTTCAAGCGGTGATAATAAAGCCAGAGCGTATATGCGCCGGAGGCGGTGGAAAGGGGCCAGTAGATGGGGGCTTTACGGCGGTTTTTTGAATAGTTGCTGAGATGATCTGCAAAAAAGCCGGATTGCTTTCGCAAATAGTCACTCAGAGAATTAACGCCTAGAAGTCCGCACACCTGCGTTTCGGTATCTTCGCACTGTTCATTGAAAATCTTTTGGAAAACGCGTCTGCTCCTGTCTGAAATGTCCCAGGCGCTGGTTGGATCATCAGCTAAAACACCATGCCACGCGACTTGAATGGGGTATTTGTCGTCTGGAATGGACACAGCATACGCAGAACTGATATTGGGCAGCGTTCCTGCGTCAATGCGGTCGCGAAGCCATTCTTCGCTGGCAATGCCACCAGAGGTGGCTGGCAAACCGTCAGAGCCTACAAGCATTGCCGGGGGGCAAACAGGCAGGGGATCAAATGGGGCAGGCAAATCGGGGGCGAGCGTCTGATCAATTGCCATGCGTATATCCCAACGCCCAAAGGCGATGCCGACTACATACATAACCAAACCGATTGCCTTTAACTCCGGTGTTTCTTTGATGAGTTCTACATTCAATTCCTGATTGTCTTCAGCATCCTCATCAGGAGGATCAGAGGATTCTCTGTCTTTAGATTGTATTCTGATGGAAACTGCTTCGCGGATATCCCGTTCCAGTTCAGCAAGTTGTTCTGGGTTAAGTCCGATGGCTTCAGCGATTCGATTTTCCAAATCTCTGCCAAAAAGTGAGTATAAATCCCAAACGGTATCACCATTTTTATTTGGGTGAATCCATGCCGGCAATGTAAACTCTTGAAAAGGCTCAAAGCACTGCACCACGGCGCGGCGTTTATTTACCTCAGAATCAACATGGGCTTTAATTTGTTGCAAGGTCTCTTCAGAGAATTCACTGGCGGGTAACCCCTGAATTAAACTAGCCTGAAATACAGAACCCGAAAAGTTGCCTCCTTTAAATCGAGCAATTGCTGAACCAATATTTGAGGCACAGATGCCTAGTGTTGCGTATTCATAAGTTGAAAAAGGGAAAACCACAGATACGGGAGCCGCAGGTATCACCCCTGCCGGGATCAAATAAGGCACTAGCCGCGTTGAGCGGAGCATGTAGCTGAAACCGGGTTTAAAATATTCTTGTTCACTCCTGAGCGCTGAACGTAGCTTCCCAGCATCGTTGGTGAAATTTCTTAATTCATATCCGTTGCCGGAGAAATTCGCGACCAAAGTAATTGGTGAGAACCAAGGAGATGCAGCTTCTGTTTTTGAAAAAGGAACCCATTTTTTATCCGTACTCAACTCAATAAGACATTGATGGCGAATTTCCTGCCGAGCATTGTATTGCATTGCCGATGGCACCTGGGTATATGGTGGTATCTCCCACAAGCATCTCAAAAACCGAAAATTATCGCCAGTTTGCAATCCAACTCGAATTGAAGCCATATTTCCTTCAATACGATGGTGTGTACCTATGGTTTGAATCGTATCTTGCGAAACCCAATAGGCATAAGGGATTCCATTTAACAAACTGAATTGTTTGGTGTTTATTAAGAAAATTTTAGCAGATATGTTTCCATGAATACAATCATTAGTTAATCGTTGTAACTCTGATTCTTTATCATCATCAGTCAAAAGTCTAAAAAATATTGAATCTTCTTTATCATGTACTGTTTTGTAAATTGTATAAATTGCTGTTTCTACCATTGCTTCCAATACGCCATCGCCCAAATCTGCCATTAGGCTGATGGAGCCATATTTGCCAAAGACTTCAGCTCTTAATTTCTCAAATGACGTTAAAAAGAAAGGTGTACGGCTTGAAATGGCTCCAACAATGCCATTATCAGTCGTGAGATCCAAAGTTCGTTCAATAAAATTGGCAAGGACGTTACCTTTTGTCCTTGGATAATATTCTTCAATGATTTCTTTTGATTCCTTACTCGATGCACCGAAAGGAGGATTCATCAATACTACGTCATACCGCTTTCGGCACAAATCAATAAATGCAAACCCTCTAGCTGCATCCTCTGAAAATAACCTCCAACTAAATCCATAGCCGCCTTCAGTCTCCTCTGCATATTTGCGCAAGGCACCAATCAGCATATTTTCAGCTTGATTCCAAAAATCCTTAAATTTCGGCAATCCTGTAAAGTCCAATAGCGTATTCTGTCGTTTAGGCGCCATGCTAGGGAGGTAGCCGGAAGATTTTTTATCTTCAATAAGGTTTTGCTCATATTGTTGACGGGCATCGTCAACAGCAGTTTTGATTTCTTCTTCAATTTTCAGCAGGCTTCCGGCCTCACCTGCGAGTTTCATTTTTTCAAAGATGATTTTGACCAGTTGCCCTAGTAATTTCGGCCGCAAGTTTTCGACAAACTCATTCAGCATATCGATTTCGCCGGGCATTGGTTCAGCGCAAACAATACTGGTACGCTGAATCCTTGGCCTCTCTTCGAGGCGGACACCTTGGTTCTTCCATGCCCTGTGCGCTCGCAGCCACAGGGAAAGTCCGGCAATCTGAACGGCGCGCGGGTCAATGTCAATGCCGTGCAGGTTATGCTCAACAATCAATTTGGGGATATTCCGGCGCAGGTCATCTATTGTCTTAAAATCATCCTTGAGAGTTTTGCCGGTAATGTCGGACTTTGAGCTGGAATCGTCATTATATGCTTCCTCATAAATGCGTTCCAGTAGGTCAAAAGCATACAGCAGGAAGTGTCCGGAGCCACAGGCAGGGTCAAGAACGCGTATATCACGTGGGTCTTTCATAGTCCGGGAAGGTATATGCACCGGCTGTTTTATAAGTTCTTCCTGTGACAATCCCTCTGGGATATCATCGCCCTCTGGGGCTTTTTCTCCCTGAGCCAAAAAAATTTCATGTGGCCGTCGCACCAGATAGTGACAAGCCTCCTTGAGCGAGGTTTCCCCTTTGGTCATTTCGTACCAGATACGCCCCAAGGTATTGTCTGTCAGAAATTCCACCACATAGCGTGGTGTAAAAAACTGGTTACGGACAGCCATCTCTCTGGAGTTTCTCGGAGAACGTGATGCTTGGCGCATAGCATCTCGCTCCGTTTTTTGATTAAAATACTGATACATCCAGCCGAGGGTTTCGTCTTCCGCCCAGAGCGGCTCAAGCTCGTGATGATTTATTTGTTCCAGCAGCGCCAACAATGCTGACTCACCTGGAAACAGCCTGCCCTGTGGGCTGAAACGATTAAATAGTGAGGACAAGTCAATAGCGAACTCGTCAAAGATGCTGAAAAGAAAATGCCGATAGCAATCGCCGGTTTCTCCAAGGGCCGAACCAGCCAGTCTTTGGTAAAGCTGAAAGCCTTGGGACTGATAGCCCTTGCCTATAGATTCAATGAGCAATCCTCGCGCTTCGGCCATGCGCAACGCACACAAACGGTTGAGGACGGTAAAAGCCTGTTCTCGCGCTATGCGCTGAAGGGTGTCTTGAAAAGCTTTTTTTGCTTTGGCTGGAGTTGATGCGTCCGCAGTCGAGAGGTAATGCTCCAATGTGGCACGAAGCATACGGGCTGTTTCCCGTCTCGCATCATCCAAATGACCTAAAGAGGAAAAATCGGCCACATCACCGCTGATAGGGTCAAGCCCATATTCATTCTGAAGCTGACGGGTGAATTCATCAGCCAGCAAAGTGCGGGCATCTCCGACAAAACGGGCGAGACGATTACGGGTAGTCTGATCAAAGGCCATACTTACTTCTCTATGGTAATAGCGACTTCAATAACGCTGTAAGCCGCCAGTTCAGTTTTAATTTCCTGAAGAGAACGTATGAGTGCTTCCAACTCCGCTGCGCTGCTGATAGTCGCAGGGATTTTTAAACTGCGCGTTCTTTTGGTTCCATCAGTCTCATTGTTTTCTGGACGAGTAGCTTCCTTTCTGTCTATACGACGTTCATTGGCGATTTTGACTATACCGTCACGGATAGCGTCCAATTCCGAACGAATGTCATAAGCTTGATTAAGAAGTTTTTTAATACCGGCCAAATCTTCAGCGTTATCTATCGCTATGGAGTCTATTTTACCAAGGACGCCTGACTGTTCAGCCTCATTCAGTCCGCTCCACTCCGGCATTCTGGAAATGGTTCGCGCAGCTTCCTGAATCTCTTTCCTTTGATTTAGCGTCATGGCGATGGCCGCATCGCGTACAGCGCTCATGACTGCGGTTAGAGCCGTGTTTAAATCGGCCTGATGCACAAAAAAATTGTCGCTGCCAAGACGTTCGTTGACTTGCGCTAGTTCATCGGACAAATCCTGACGCAGCTTGCCGGGGACTCCGGTAGAGGGGAGAGCTTCAATTCCGTGTCGATGCTCCTGCAATTCACGCACTGTATGCTCAAGACCATTTTTAAGCGCTCTGTCAGCCTCAGTGGCCCACTTCAAGCTCTCATACAGCGGTGATTCTTCACCACCCAAACGTTGAGGGGCGTCTGAAGCGTCTGTCAGCAGCACGTCAGTCAAATCTTGATTCAGCGCACGGATTCGATCTTCCCCTGGCAGATATAGTGTTTTAAGCCTCTCAGCCAATGGCCCGAATTGGTATTGCAGCTTGGGGAACAGTTTTGCGGCGCTTTTGCTGATAGCGTCTTCCAAGGGAATTACGGTATCTCCAGCCAGGATCGTCAGCCGTTCGGCAGCCTTTGCCAAAACTTCAATGGAAGGGCGCTCAGAGCGCAACGAAACGCCTATTGGCTTGAATGAATTGTTTGTACGCAGAGCCTCTATTACTTGTTGTCCGTTGACAGTAACTTCGCGTCCGGACACTTTGAGTTTAATTTCTCCGGCAAGCAGAAGAGCGGCAATAAGATAGCGCAAAGTATCAGGCGACCAGCCAAAAGGCGCACCTGTGAAATAATCGCTTAAACGTCTGCCTTCGACCATGCCTGAACGGTCAATGTAGTCGTGGATGCTAACCAGTGCTTTATGCGCTGTATTAATGCGTGGGGTTCCAGAGACGACCTGTACAAGACCTAACGGATCGACCGATGTATTAACAGCTTGAAGATTTCCAATGCGTAGGAATTTTTCAGCCACTTGGGTATCAACCCTGCCCGGCGCTTCATTGTATCGGTGGAAAACCTGCTCGGCTACCATACCGAGATTTTTTTGTGCTGCATCAATAACATCCGGGGCAATGCTGTCTGCGGCTGTCGCTTGACCACGGAAAATGAATGAACCTTGAGACAAACATTGTTTAAGCTGGCGTTCCAGTTCCGCATTCAATTTTGCTGAATAGTCGTTCTGCGCCGCACAGTAATCTTTGACCTCAGCGTCAGGATCATTGCTGTGCCTTTGAACTATTTCACTGCATCTGTAAATTTCAATAGTTTTTTCACTAAGTTCCTGAGAAGAACGAGCAAGGATGTAAATTATGTTCTGGGCGGAATATTGGCGTGATTCTTCGATGAGTCTGCTTTTTACTGCATCGTAATCTTGTGGCTCGACAAATTCCACAACAGATTGAACAGCATGTGTTTCCCCAGCCAAGGCAATCGTAGAATTAGAACCTGAAGTAACCTTAAGTCCACTGGTTACTGTCAGCGTTCCATGCAAACGAACCGACGGCAGAGGACTGAATGTTTCCCTGAGCGCATTGTTGATAATGCGGCGGGTTTCGATTGATTTTATGGGAATCTGAGCGCGTTCTTTGTCTATGTCATTGAGTTTTTCGTTGAAAAAACAAAGATTGCCATCTTTTTCGCCAAAAGGCACGAGGGAGTCTTTAATGAGTTCCGTGACAGCCGCATCGACCTCAGTGCGTTTGGATGGAGCGTCAACTTTAGGATGCATCAGGCCGGCAACATTTTGAGCCGATACCGGCATATTGCCCAGAATTTGTAAAACAGCCACTGTTTTGGCCACATCCGAATGAACAGCAGAGCCGGGAAAGCGGATGCCGACTTTGCCGAGCGCTTTATGTATAGATGGAAAAGCGCGGCGAATGTCACGTTCCAGAACGTCATAAATAGTAACCGTGGTAGCCAACCAACCAACTGGTTTATTGCCGACAGGGTCTTGGTGTTCCGGCCCTTCCACGAGAATATCTTGAATAACCTTGATTGCGGAGCGCAGACCGATGCCGCCAGTGGATTTTGCAAGCGCACCAAGAAGGTGAAGAAGAATGTCAAAGTGTGCTGGCAGGAACGGATATAACTTGACGAAAGAGGACTTATCAAAATCCGAATCATAATAGCGGGCATCATGAAGTTTTGTGTTATGGCGCAACGATTGCCCACTGCTGTCGAACATTACTTCAAGCGTCTGCGCCCCATTTGATGATTTACTGAGGAGACGGCGCCAGCATATTTCCTTGATGTCATTTGATTCCAGATCAACCGTAATGGGAAAACGATCTTTGAGCTTATAAAGTTCCGGTGAGTTCAGGGCAGCGCGTGGGTCATCCTCTGTCAGAGTCTGCTGCGCGGTGCCAATAATCCATGCTTTGCCCTGGCCTATCTCCTTAAGATTTTTTTCCAACCCATCAAGATTGTGGATAAGAGCCGGTCTTGATCCAATGTACTGACCCACTTCGTCGATGATGAAAACGACAAATTCCTTGCCGGTATGTTCGCGGACTATATCAAGCATTTCACGGACGCGATCAGTTTCAAACTGAATGATGTCAGCTGGTTCCGTGGTAAAAGACGTAGGAGTTTTGAAAAACTGAGGGTA
The DNA here is from genome assembly GCA_013374015.1 of Candidatus Desulfovibrio kirbyi. GTDB lineage: Bacteria > Desulfobacterota > Desulfovibrionia > Desulfovibrionales > Desulfovibrionaceae > Desulfovibrio > Desulfovibrio kirbyi. The sequence continues at coordinate 68,040 of BLLL01000004.1, read as the reverse complement.
TAATTCATGCGCTATTTCAGGAACAAGACTATCATGGACAAGAGAATCGTTCTGCAAATCTTTCCAAGGCGAGCCTGCCTCCTGCTGAATCCGCGTCGCGAATTCAGCATAGCGTCCGTCTTTCCGTAGCTTTCGCTCCAAGGCGGCCACCTTAAGATTTTTGGAGTACCCGGCCCACTGAAGCACCTTGTAATATAAAACATTTGATACTGACTCCATAGTCGCGCCCGCGAGCATGTCACTGGCCAAATCTAAAAGAACAACAGCAGCGGGGTATCTGGCTGCCAGAGCGGACAGCAATGCCCTGGTCTGAGGTTTTGCAAACCTGTCCTGAAGCATTTTAAGGAAGGGTTGCCCCTCAATTTTTACGCTTTCGTCCAAGGCTAACCCAAGATATTTGGTAAACGAGCTTTTACCTGAACCATAAAAACCGGACACCCATACGCCGACTTCATTGCCACCGCCGGAATCCATCGCTTCCTGCATACGGGTCAGTAAGCGTTCAAACTGCTCTTCGATGCTCTCGGTTGCCACATATTCGGTGATTTCAGCCTTCAAACGAGCCTCTTGCGAAGCTCCATAGGTGATAACCTTTTCAATAGTACGGTATATGTCCTTGGCTGGATCAAAAAGTTCTTTAATCTGCGTAGTCACGTCTATTTCCTCCTTAACCGCCGACATGTACTGAACGATAATTTCCGTCTTCAGGATAGAATCCGAGAAATTTCAGGCTAGTTTTGCCTGTCCGCTCGCCTGGATAGAAAAAAACCGTTGGAACCATAAATTTCCCATACAACTGGCTTTCAACTGCACCGATACGTATATACGGATGGAGGGCTTCTAAGTCAGTAACCAGGAGCAAAGCGTTACGCGTTGATTGCATTTCGCTTAATTTGGCCTCAATCTTTGACTGCAACACTCCTTGGGCAAGCGCATTTGACAAGGCAGCGTTAGTGCGCTTCCAGTCTAATGGCGCCTTGTGATCCGCAGCCAACCAAATTTTTCTCGGCGCGGCTGATGTTAGAATCGAAGATATATTATCAGCAATGGAAAAAATATGCGGCTCCCATCCTTCATTGCGTAGCTTTGAAAGCCATGCGGGAAGTGCTCTTTTCGCTTCAAGAATTTGAGATGGCGAAAAAACGAGATAGTATACCGGCTCGAAGCTGGCCTGGGCAAAATCCCTGCCATGCCGTATTCTCTCAACTAATTCATCAAAATCAGCTTTCAGAGATTGCACTGGAAAGCTCCTCTGCGGTTTTACATTGCCAGCCAATCCGAACGACATCTCCCGCCGCCTGCACCAATAGCGCTCCTTTGAGAGCTGCCCGGCGAAGCTCGGCAATTACATCGGCTCGTTCCATTCCGAAAAGAGACCAATCAGCATGAGCGACAACCATGTTATCACCCAAACCAGTAAAATGAAGGTCGTAGGCCAGCACAACAGCGACCTGTGGCCCAATCCGACAGGAAAGAATTTTGCGGCTGCTGATTGTTCCGCGCTCCAGAAGCCCAAAATCGGCGCAAGTGCCAGTCAAATATGACGCCACATGCTTGATGGTTGTTTCCGACCATGGTTTTACCGTTTTGCCTTGCTGATTTGCCTGAGCAACAAAGTCGTGTGATTCCAAGTTTGTTATTCTTTCACGACCAGCCGCATAGGTTGGCCAGTAAATTTCACGAATGAAGTCTCCTAAAATGGCATTAGCGCGGCATGTATATATCAGCAGTAATTGCTCCGTATCCCGCAAAGAGAGTTTAGGGAGAAGGGTTTTCAAATAAGAAAGGGTCTTATTACCGTCCAGCATAACCCTCGGAGCAAAGCATTCTTTTACAAAATTAAGCAGACGTCTGGCAGAAATTCCTGGAAATCTGCCTGATTGAAGGGCTTCTTCATAGAGCTGCGAAGTAGTCATTCCAGGCGACCATAGGTCAAGGAGGGTCATGGTTTCTTCAACCATGCCGAGTCCTGCTTGAAGCTGTGCTGTATATTTTCGTTCTTTCATCACTGATTTGAAAAAAACGGAAAAGTCTCCGTTCCCTGCTTAAATCCACTACAATAGAAGAGAGCGGCACCCGATTCCCAGGCTGAAGATGCCCGCATATCGTTTAAATTCCCAACACGTACAGGCCCTTGAGGCAATTTAGAAATATCACCGGCAAACTGTTCAATAAAATGAAGGGCTGAACTTTTATCGGTCAGAATATTGGCGATTTCTGGAACTTCACCATTTTGCAAAATTTCGTGAATAGCCTGTTCCATACCTTCGGGAAGCCGAAAGAGGTGAAATACATTACCAACGCCGATGCGTTCATCATGTACTGTGGCTGCGGAGGCTGTTACACCCCGAAATTGAGCGTAAACAAATGTTCTCGGAAAGACGGGTGATAAAAAGGATTTTGCCGTTGCTCCGCAAAATGAGCTATTCCACCACTTGGACTGCTCGCCAATAAGGCTAACAGATGCCCGAAGCTGGATGAGATTTATAATATCAATCGGCTCTATGCCCATAATCTCCACCTAATATCATTCATCAAATCATGTTGGCTTATGTTCGTATGACGCAGCTGTTTTTGCCGCCAAACGCATCTGACCTAACCCATTTGTCAACTTCATCGCGCTTGAATTTCCAAAGCCGCCCAAGTTTATGCGCAGGCAGTCCCCTTTCCTTGCGCCAAGCATAGATCGAATCTTTCTTAACTCCCAGAAGGCAGCTATCTTATCCACAGAAAGCCATCTCTCTTCCATATAAGCCCCTTGCTCAAAATTATGAGAATTGTCTAAGGCCGTTCTCTTTAGATTCGCCCCTTTCACTTAAGCACATCATTTGTTCAAGCTATAGGAATTTACTTACTATTTGAGTCCTGCGCCTGAATCTGCCAAGCCAATGCCGCTGAAGAGCATTGTTTTGCTCAATTTTTAGGGATTCTGCTTGACTTGGCGTAACCTTAGAAGGCCAGCGTTGTTTGCGACAGATTGGGCAAATCTGTTAGCGCGCTTGCAATGGCGCAGACCTTGACTCCTTCACATCTTCCGGTAAAGCCCAGACCTTCCTCGGTTGTTGCCTTGAGGTTGACCCGTGTTACGGACAGGCCGAGAAGGCGGGCGACATTTTTTCGTATTTCAGCGCTGTAGGGGTATATGCGCGGTTTCTGAGCTATAATGGTCATGTCGACGTTTTGCAGGACAATGTTCTGGTTGCGGAGCAGTTCAAGCACATGGTCAAGCAGTACGGTTGAGGAAATGTTGTTGTAGCGTTCGTCGCTGTCCGGAAAATGTCTGCCGATATCGTCCATGCCCGCGCAGCCGAGAAGCGCGTCCGCCAGGGCGTGCAGGAGCACATCCCCGTCAGAATGTGCAGCCACTTCCGGTGCGCCGGCAATTGCAATGCCCCCAAGTTTCAGGGGGCGTCCCTGATCTTTGCCCACATAGCGATGGACATCATAGCCAAAGCCCACGCGCGGGCATGGCATGGGGGGCGGGTCCGCCAGCAGGTCAAGGTCGCCTGTCCAAGTGATTTTGGTGTTGGCGGCATCGCCGGCAATGACACGCACATCGTGCCCGGCCTGTTCCATCAGGGCGGCGTCGTCGGTCATGGGGGCACGGGCTGCGGCGTGCGCCCTGCGCAGAAGGTCAAGGCGAAAGCCCTGCGGTGTCTGCACGGCGGACAGCGTGTTGCGCGGCAGTGTGGCGGTAACGAGATTGTTGGCGACAACCTTGATGGTGTCCGTTACCGGCACAGCAGGCACGACAGCCACAGCCCCCTGATGAAGCGTTGCGCAGACGCCGCGTATGAGGGCGGGCTGCAAAAATGGCCGCGCCGCATCGTGAATCAGTACGTGTTTAACCGTTTGCGGCACAAGCGCCAGACCAAGGCGCACAGAATCCTGCCGTAGGGGGCCTCCATCGGCCGTGAGAAAGGGCAGCCCCAAATTATCGTGTCTGTGCAGGTCTTGCAGGCGTTTTTCCTCTTCGTTCCGCGCATCCGCGGGAAACACGAACACGATGCCGCCAATGCAGGCGCTGTGGCTCATTGCGCGCGCCGAATGCCAGTACAGCGGCACTCCACGCCAAGGCAGAAACTGTTTCGGCCGTCCGGCGGCTGCGCGGTTGCTTTGACCGGCGGCCAAAATCAACGCCCAAGGTTTCTGAAAGGCATCAGGCATCTTTTCCTATCGGGATGATCACGTCCAAATTACAGAGGCGAATGAACAATTTTTACCGTTACTAACAACAAACGGGCGCCGGACGATAAGCCGGGTTCTGTCGCGCGCGTTGCACGCGTAACCGTCATTCCTCTAGGAGCGCGATTGCCCGCGCCCTCAAGCAACCTACCCGGAAAGCGCTGGCCGGGTCGACCGCTTTCCCTATTTGGTCTTGCTCCAGACGGGGTATGCCTAGCAGGCTGCGTCACCGCAGCCTCTGGTAAGCTCTTGCCTCACCGTTTCACCCTTACCGCGCTTCCGGCGCATGGCCGGGGCGTGGCGGTTTGCTTTCTGTGGCGCTGTCCGGGGGTTTCCCCCCCTGGGTGTTGTCCAGCGTCCTGCCCTGTGGAGCCCGGACTTTCCTCTCCGGACAATACGTCCGCAGCGACGGTTTGTCCGGCGCCCGTTTGTTGTCGGAAACAGTCAGCAATTCACGCTGGTTCTGTAGACAGTTCAAAATGTTCGCACCAATAAATAAGCCGCTGGCAGTTTGGACAACTGAGAATCTGCTGACCGCGCTGAAGTTCTATGAACGACTGCGGCGGCACGGCAATATTGCAGCCGGAGCATATCCCGTCTTTTACCGGCACAATGACCGGATATTCCATGCGGACGCGGATGAACTCGTAGCGCATAAAGACGGGCTGAGGAATGCCTTTACTGACTTTGGCGCGTTTTTTGTTCAAATTTTTCAGAGAGTTCTCCACCTGTTGTTTCCATTTGTCCATGCCGCTACGTTTGATGTCCAGCTCCTCTTTCAGGGCAGCGTGCAGAGCGTCAATTTCTGTCAGGGCAGTGTTTTGCAACTGGAGTTCTTCAGCAAGAATTATTTTTTCTTCTTCACGGGAGCGGTTGATTTTTTCCATGCTGTCCATTTCACGCATCATGGCATAATATTCACGTGTGTTGCCGACCTGCATGAGTTTGTTCTTGCTTTTTTTGATTCGCGTTGTGTCGTCGTCTATTTCAACGGCAAGACGTTTTTGCTGGTCCTGAAGATGGGCGAGTTTGTCAAGAATTCTGTCACGTTGTGTCTCAGTCTCTTCGTAGCGGCGTTCCATATCCTCAAGTGCCCGCGGGAATCGCTCAATATCCTGTCGGATGGCAAAGATGGCATCGTCAACTTTCTGCAAATCCACCAACTGTTTTATTTGCTCAAAATAAATAGCATTGCTCATCAATAACCTCCTTGGGCATCACGGGGAGACGGCCAGGCGTAGTGGTGATTCGGACGGGACAAAACATACCGTCAGGGGGGAAAGCCGTTCGGCCAGCAACTGGCTCATGCGACGCATCATTTCTTCTTCCAGGCTATGGTGGCCTACGTCAAGCAGGCAGATTTCCGTGGACAGCGCGGTGTGATACTTCACATCGCCGGTTATAAAAATTTCGGCATTTTCTTTTCCGGCCTGAGGCAGCAGGGAGGCACCTGATCCTGTGCAGTAGGCAACGCGCGTGACGAAACGGGGCAGGCATCCGCTGATTGTGGCAGTGGACAAATCAATGTGGCGGGACAAAAGGCGTACGAACGCACTGCCCTCAAGGGACGCGGGCAAATCGCCGGCAAGGCCGAAGCCTGACGGCAGGGCTTCGGGAAAATCCGCAACTGTGTCGGCAAGGGGATCAAGCACCGCGCGATTGGTCAGGTTCAGTTCCTCAGCCAGCCAGCCGGCAGGCCCCGCAGGGTTCGCGTCCAGCGGGGTATGGGCGGCGTACAGAGCGACGTTTGCTGTCAAAAGCAGGCGCAACGCCTCATGGTACGCGTCCAGACAACAAGGGAGATCCGGGGAGAGTGAGAGCGGGTGGTGGCATACAATACAGTGGGCGTTGTGGTTAAGCGCGGCGCGGATTGAGGTGGGCGTAGGGTCAAGGCACACCGCCAGCGCATCGGCTGTTTTTCTGTCCGAGGCAACCTGAAGACCTGACTTGTCCCAGTGCGCCGCTGTGGAAGGTGGGGCGATTTTTTCAATTTCAGAGAATATTTCGTCAAGCTGCATAGAGTTTCTTCAGGCGTTACTGGCTGCGCAGATAGCGCACGGCGTTGGCAAAGAGCAGTGTTCCCGGCGGGTCCAACTCTCCCCTTGTCCAGCAGGGATGATTGGTGACATGGTGGAAGGCCTCAGGATGGGGCATGAGGCCCAGCACACGCCCTGTAGGATCGGTAAGACCGGCCAAAGACACTGCAGAACCGTTGGGATTAAAGGGATATTCCTGTGTGGCAAGGCCGGTTTTCGGGTCGGCGTATTGCAGGGCGATGAGTTGCGCGGTGACGATGCGGGACAGGCAGTGTTCGCCTTTTGCCACAAATTTGCCTTCGCCATGGCGTACAGGCATGGTCATCATGGGCAGATTTTTTGTAAAAATACAGGGGCTTTCCGGATTTGACAACAGGCGCACCCAGCGGTCCTCAAAGCGCGCGGAATCGTTGTGAGCAAGGGAAACCTGGCGTTCAAAACAATTTCCGTCAAGCGCCGGCAGAATACCCAGCTTGACAAGTAGCTGAAAACCATTACAGATTCCAAGAATCAGTTTACCTTTGTCAAGGAATTCCCGCAAACTGTCCAGAAGCGGAGAGCCGTTGCTGTGCAGCATATAACGCAAGCGTATGGCGGCTGTTTGCGCAGCACCCAGGTCGTCTCCATCAAGAAATCCGCCGGGAAAAATGAGAAAGTGATAGTCGGCAAGACGGGTTTGTCCTGTGACGATGTCGGAAAAATGTACTACATCCGCCCTGTCTGCGCCGGCAAGGCGGGCAGTGTGCGCGGTTTCCAAATGCGAATTTATGCCGTAACCGGTGATGACGAGTGTATTGACAGCGCCCATGCGCTTGAGCCTCCTTGGAATGGGTAAACATACCCGCCTTGCGACGGTTCGTCAATGCCGTAATTTGCCCAGGCAGTGATTCATTTTGCTGTGGGCAGCCACACCCGCGCCAGCGCCCCGCCTTCCGGTCCGTTTTCAAGTTCCAATGTGCCGCCGTGGCTTACAATAATTGACTGCACAATCGGCAAGCCGAGGCCGGTGCCGTTGTCTTTTGTGGTGAAGAAGGGGTCAAGCAGCCTAGGCAGGGTTGTGTGGTCAAATCCCTTGCCGGAATCCAGAAATTCAAGGCAAACGCGGTCACCCTCCCGGCGTGCGCGCAGGGTAATAGTCCCTGGCCCGTCCATAGCCTGCTGTCCGTTGACAAGAATGTTGTAAAAGGCGCGGTAGATCAGGTCCTTGTCGCCGCGCACAAGAAGATTTGGCGCTGTTTGCCGGTTAATGGTCACTCCGCGTCTGCCCATATCGCCTTTCAGAAAAGCCAGGGTCTGATCAAGTATCTGATTGATATCCGTAATATCCTGGCGGGGCTGGCGCGGACGGGCGTAGTCCAGAAAATCATTGACCGTCTGGGACAGGCGCACGGATTCATCGTAAATGGCGCCAAGCATGCGAGAGACCCCGACGTCCGTTGTGTCCGCGCGTTTTTGCAAAAATTCGGCGCTGGAACGTATGATTCCGAGAGGGTTGCGGATTTCGTGGGCAATGCTCGCTACCACACGCCCCATGCTCGCAAGTTTTTCATTGCTGTGCAGTTCGTTTTCAAGCTGGCGATTTTTCTGCATGCGTTCGGCCAGGACGCGCTCGGAGCGGTGGAGCAGCATCAACAGCAAGGCGAACATCACCATTGAGGAAAGCAGGCACATGCTCACAATAATACCTTGAAACGTCAGCACCTGCTCATAGTCACCGGTAATGTCCTGAGTGACCTCAAGGGCGCCCATAACAGGCGGAGACATGCCTGCCTGCAGGGGTTCGCCGCGTAGCGGATAGAGGACACGCAGCACAAAGGTGCCGTCGCCAAGTGGCACCCTGAAAGGGGCCTGCCATGTGGGAACAGCGGCAATTATTTGAGATTTCGGCGTTTCTCCGCGCAGCACGTCTTCCACATTTAGGGGGGCGAGTCCGGATTTGCCTATTTCATCTTTTTTTGTGGAGTAGGCCGCAATGTGCGAGAAATCATAGATTCTCAGACGGTCTACCGGCAGTCCGTGTATGACGGACTGCACCACCTGGTCAAGGCGTTCGTACTGGGAGGGTTGGCGCAGGGATATGTGTCCATTCGCCAGAATGGTTGGCAGGGCGAAACGGCGGTATATCTGGTAATTCAGATTTTCCACAAGCAGATGGAGAAAGTTTTCCTGACGTGTCAGCAGCGTTTCCCGCGCCGAATTGGAAATGAAAAAAGACAACGCAAGACTGGTCAGCACAATGACGACAAGCGAGAACCAGGACAAGGTGCGGGCATATGTCAGAGGAATGTCTGCGCCCGTATCCGGCGCGTCCTGCCTCAGGGGAGAGATTTTCATATCCTCGTGGCGTTCCGACGCATGCGTTAAAAGCGCTGTTCCTGTTTTGGCGCGGCCAGATACGCAGCTAGGTCAGCCTGTTCTTTCGGGTAGCCGCCAGCGCCCAGACGGGCGTTTGCAAGACGTTTGCCCAGTTCCACCGCGGGCTGGTCCAGCGGATTAATGTCCATGAGCCATCCGGTGAACATCGTGGCCGCCTCCAGCAACATCATCAGCGTGCCAGCTGCCTTGGGCGTGGACTGATCAAGTTCCATGTGCACGAGCGGCACTCCGCTTGAGGCGAGCGCCATGCGCGTGCCGAGAGCCTCCGCTTCAAGCAGGCTGCCGAAAGGTTTGCCGCGCAGACAAGCCCATTGATCCGGCAGATCGTTGCCAAAGGCGCGCCCCTGCGGCGCGTTGCGGCTTGTGAGGAAAAGGCAGCCCTTGTTGCGCGGGCCGTCCAGAAACATCTGATTGACGGAATGCTGGTCTGTGACCCCGGTTGCCGGCACGGGCATTGTGCCGAGGCCGCCTTTACCCAAGCTTTCGGCCCAGAGTTGGGCAAACCAGAGGCCAAAGGCCGCCCATTGCGGAATATAGCAAAAAAAGATCAGTTGCGAGTAGTCAAATTTTTCAAGCGCGCTTGCCCAGCAGGCAAGGGCAAAGGCCGGGTGTTCAGCGAAGTTCGCAGTTTCCTGAGTCAGAGGACGGGCAACCTCAAAAGCGCCATCCAGCAGAGCATTCCAGTCAATGTCCAGAAATGCTGCAGGCAACATGCCAACTGCCGAAAGGGCTGAATACCTGCCGCCCAGATTGTCCGGCACTTCCAGAGAGGTGAGGTTGTGGAGCGTTGCCTCGTCCCGCAAATAGCCTTTGGAGGCATCCGTGATCACAATCATCTGTTTTGACCACTGATCACCCAGAGCTTCCTTAAGCCAGTTCCGTACCAGAAAATACTGCGCCAGCGTTTCAATGGTGCCGCCTGACTTGCTGATGCACACAACAACAGTGTCGACGGGAACAAGCCTGTGAAGCCAGGCTTCAAACTGTTCGGCGCACACATTGTCCGCAATCCAGAGAGAGCGCCCCTCGTGGTTTGGTCCGTCCTGACTCGGAGCGAAGGCGCGCTGTATCGCCCGCGCGCCCAAGGCCGATCCGCCGATGCCCAGCACCAGCATGTCGCGGAACGACCGTACGCGCGGCAAAGCGTTTTCCATCTCGTCATTGAGTTTGGCGCGGTAGGGCATGGTGAGAAACGGCAGTTTTCCGGAGGTTGTTTCACGGATAAGTCGCCGGGAGAGAATGGCCTGGGCGGCTGCAAACAGGCTGGCGGCGTTTTGTGGAAGGCGGTGCGTATAGGCCGCTGACCATTCAAGAGTATGGGCAAAAATGTCAGTTGGTTTGGACAGTTGGCACCTCCGTGGTTGCGGTGCCGGCAATAAGATTCAATGGACGCAGGTACACAAGGGAATCAGTGTTAACGGGAGTGGCTGCGTCGGCGTGCAGGATGAGCGCGCTTTTGCTTTGTTCTTTGACAAGTGCGTATCCGATGATGCGCCCATCAGGATGTAAAAGCGCGCGTGTCGCGCCGGGCGACTGGGCGAATTTTTTGTCCGCTGGGCACCACAGGAGCAGTCCATCGTCTTCAGCGCTTATGCGAAAAATTTCCGCGCAGTCCATGCCGGCGAGCAGGACAAAATAGCGTTTGCCGGCAAAATAGGTGACAATACCGCAGGCAAGGGCGAATACCGCAAAGACGCAGGCCGGCAGAAACGGGTGCGTGCCTGCAAGATGTTGCATCATAAACAGGGAACCGCTACGCATGTCTTCCTCATTGTCCCACACGGTAACAAAAATTTTTTGAGCGCTACGCGCCGAAGCGCCCTTGAAGCGCAGCGTGAGTTCATAAGTCCCCGGAGGGCAGAACGCGTCAACCTGTACATCGCCCCGCCACATACCGCTGCCGAACCAGTAGCTGGGGAAAAAACCTTCAAAAACAAAACGCAGCAGACCGTTGTCCGGGGTGAGGCTTACGAGCAGGTCACTGGAGACGGGATTTTTTGTGGCTGTGGGGCCGGAAAGCATGACGCTTTGACCGGAGAGGATTTCCAGCGTGTCCGAACCGGCGCGCATGACGCCCTGCAAGGTGTCCACCAACCCCAGCGCAGCCACAAGCAGAAATATCGCACTTATTCTACCGGCAAGGCGCTGCCGTCTGCGCGCGTCGGCACAGGATGGGATGGCGTCAGGATGCGGAAACATGCCTCACTATACACGCAAGACGGTGTGAGGACAAGAGGACAGAGAGTCGCGCACGTGCCAGCGCACGAGTTGCCGTCCACGGCGCGGCAGATCGACAAAACTTGAGTGTTCAGCGGGAAAGTGTTTTTTGACAAGGCGCGTCAGAAAAATCGCAATTCCCCAAAGCGGCACTGTCAACCCGAAAAACCAGAGACAAAACCCGGCCTCTGACGGCAGAGAGCTTTGGGCTGCCTGCCGCATGCTCAGAAACACAATGCCCAGCATGGCGATATTGGCAATGATGCGGATTGCGCTGGTATAGAGGGATTGTTTGTAACTGTTCACGGGGCACTCTGCGTATTTCACTGCGTCTCTGCCCTTGTTGTGACCGGAGAGGTTGTCCTCCGGTCACAACGGACAGGTTAATGTCCGGTGATGTCTGTTTTGGAAACGTTCATAACGCGAGTGGCCTGTCCTTTGTCCTGATTAAAGAAAGCGACGCGCATTTCGTCTCCCATTTGCCAGACTTCCGCCGGATATTCCTGATCGTCTTCCGACGGCCTAAAGGTGATGAGCATTTTTTGCGCATAGACGGTGACGGTTTTCTTTTCCTTGTCAACGACAGGGAAAGTTTTTCCCGCTACCTTGGGGTCCCGCGCGTTTGCAACAGGTTCCTTGGCACTGACCTTGACAGCTATTTCTTTGATAGTTTTTGTAGCCGGATCAAGGATTGTTACGGTTGATTTTACGAGGTCAATCTGCAAGCATCCGCCCACAGCGGGTCGCGGCCCCACTTCCTTTGCTTCTGCGGGAAGCTTGTAGGTGAGGATCGCGCCGTTGTAGTTGGGACTGTTTCTGACTTTGCTGGTGTCCGCTACAATGGTCATGCTTTTTTCCGGCTCAAAGGCTACGCAGCGGCCCTGCACAACGCCACCGTCAGTGGTGCTGATGCAGGCGGAAAGCGCAAAAGTGAGAGCCAGAAGCGACAGGAGCAGAATTTTTGTTTTCATCATGGCATATCTCCTAGTTGCCCGCGGCTTTTTTTGCTGCCAGTTCCGCCTTGGCCCCTTGGACCATGCGGACTGTGATATATATGGAAATAAGGCTCACAAAGCTCAGCACATCCACTGTCGCCAGCGCGCCGAGAAGAGTTGAGTAGGCTGGCAACTCGGCCTGAAGCAACTTGAGCACAACGCTCACCAAGCAGCCGAGAACGGCCAGACCAAAGACGATGCGAATGCCGTAGCCTTTGACGTATTTTGTGGCCACAACGCCGATCTGTGCGCCGACACCCGCGCCGCAGAGCATGATGATGGCCGCGATGAGTTCCGTACGGCCTTTGTAAGTGTAGGATGCCGCGCCGTAAAGGCCGGAAATCGCCACCTCAAAAAGGTCGGTGCCAACGGCGATATGCGTCTGGCAGCCGATCAGGTACACCAGCGCGGGCATACGGATAAGCCCGCCGCCGATCCCGAGAATGCCGGCCAGCCAGCCTGTGAACAGGCTGACTATGATAGGCAACCAGAAGGAACAGCGGACGTCTGCCTGCTTGTAGTGTATCATCGGCGGGATATTGATAGCCTGGAGTTTTTTGCCCCAGTCAAAGCCCGTCGCGTCTTTTCCAAGGGTCTGATTTTTCTTCTTGGCTTCGCGCTCCTTGGCCTTGCGTTTTGCAACGTCGGCAAAGACCAGCCAGGCAATCAGCAGAAGCAGCACAACGTAGAGCCAGCGCACAACTTTATCGACCGATCCGATGCGCTCCAGCCACATGACCATCTGCGCGCCGATCTCAACGCCCACAATAGTTCCGATAAGCATGGTTATGCCGAGGTAATAGTCAACATTGCCGAATTTGGCGTGCCGCATGGTGGAAATCAGCGATTTGCCGGCCATTTGCGCCACGTCCGTGCCGATGGCAAACGCCATGGGGAATCCCAGAATGTTCAGGCCGGGCGTTACCATCCACGCGCCGCCAAGACCAAAAAAACCGCCGATAATTCCGACGCCCAGACCAAGAATAATCAGGCCGGGCCAAAAAAGATTGACGCCGGAAATAGGCATTATCATATAAAGCCATTCCATAAGCTGCCTCCACCGGGTTAGTGTTCCGCGAGTTCGCGTTTTTTGAGATCAATGCCGATCATGTTCATGAAAAAGTCCGCCGTAAAACCGAGAATGCAGCCGAGAACTGGAATAATCAACATGGTCATGATGGCAAACGCGAGATGACTTTCATTGTACATCTCAGCCCACCAGTACAACAGACCGTCTCCAAGAAAACGTGTGTCGGCCACTATGACCACGTCAGCTCTTTTGGCGGCCGCCATGGCTACAGTGGGCATGAATACGGTCAGCGTCAGCGCACTGCACGTAATCCACATCCAAAGCCTGCTCATTTTTTGCATGGGATTCCCTCCTCTGTTACAGGTGTTTATGTTATATTACGGCATACAGCCATAATTGCTTGTACAATAGTCCATTCATCCTTCAAGCGTATCTTTAGCCGTATTTTTGATTTTCGTCAAGGAATAGTATAAAATTAATTTATAGTTGTCATATCATAATTATTTCGGTAGATTGATTCCGGTTCAGTCGGCGGATCCCCCGCTGTCTGTTTTATATTTTTTATGTGGCGGGCTTATGTCTTCTGATTCCCGACCGGGGCTTTTGAGCCGGGACTTTATACTGCTTTCCTGTCTGGCTGTGTGCAGCAACAGCCACATTGCCGTATTTTACTGTTTTGAGCAGTGGCTGGAGGGAGTGGGCGTCAGTCCAAACTGGCGTGGCGTGCTGATTTCCGCCATGTTTTTGATGGTGCTGCTGGGCAGAGTTCCGCTAAGTCTTTTGCTGCTCAGAGGGGGCAGGCTTGCAACGCTGGCGTGTTCAACGCTTATCCTTATCGGCGTTATGCTGGCGTACCCTTTTGTTCGCGGCGCGTATTTAGCGGAAATTGTGCTGTTGCTGCGCGTTGTGCAGGGCATGGCGGTTGCCGTGCAGTCCAGTTGTGTGGTTTCCGTGCTTGTGAGCTGCATACCCCCGGGGCAGAGCGCGCGGGGTTTTGCTCTGTTTTCATTGACGATTCTTTTGCCGTATTCGATTATTCCCGCTGCTGCGGAGCATATCTTGCTACCGCTGTTCGGCGGGGAGCCGTATCTTTTTGCCTCGACCGCCGTGCTGGGCATAATTTCGCTGCTTATGATGATTCCGCTCGCGCCAAGGCTCAAAACATCTGAAATGGTTCCCGATCTGTCCGGGCTGTGGCGCGCCATGACGCATTCCGGCCTTATGTATGTGTATCTGAGCAGCCTGCTGTTCAGCATCATGACGATTCTGGCGATTTTTTTCATGAAGGGTCTTTGTTCGGTCACAGGCGCGCGTCCCGAATGGTTTTTTACGCTGTACACCGTGACGATTATTCTGGTCAGGGTGCTCGGCAACTCGCGGCTGGACGCTTTGCCGCATTACCGCGTCATTTTTGTCTGCGCGGCGGGGCTTGCCTTGTGTATGCTGGGCTATGCCTGGGGGCCGCTATGGGCGTTCATACCAATCACACTGGCCTACGGGGTAGGATTGGGGCTACTCTATCCCATGCTGGCCGCGCTTGTGTATGACCGCTCCACGCCTGCCACCCGCTCCGTCAATTCCAATGCGATGATGTGCGCCTTTGACGCGAGCGGCACCTTGGCGCCGCTGCTGGGGGGGCTGGTGGTTCATGCCGGTTTCGGCTACAGAGGGGTGTTTGTGGTCACGGCCGTTTCCATAACGCTATGCGGCTTGTGCATGCTGATCGACAAAGTACGGAATCGGAATTGATGGCGTATTTTGAGAGGTTCACTTTTTCAATCGCACAGGCTCATGCTGTCTCCGGCCCGGACATGGCCGCCGGCAAGCACTTTGGCGAATACGCCCTGCGTAGGCATGATGCACTCGCCCATTGCGTGGTAAATCTGACAGTGGGAATGACATTCCTTGCCGATTTGTGAAATTTCCAGCAGGGCCGTGCCGCATGCAAGGCGCCTCCCCACGGGCAGCTCGGCAAAATTGATGCCCTCCACAATAATGTTCTCCCCGAAACAACCGTGGGAAACCAGCGCCCCCCGCGTCTTGAAGGCTTCTATCTTTTCGTGGGACAACAGACTTACCTGCCTGTGCCAATGACCGCCCGCATGGGCGTCGTTTTCAATGCCGAAGTTTTCGACAAGCGTGACGGAATCAACGGGCTTTTTTTGTGTGCCTTTGCTGGAGCTTGTACAAACAGCGATAACTTTTGGCATGGCTGGTTCCTTTCTTGAAAGCATTTTTCAGGCAATGCTCAGTTTGCGCATACGGTGCAGCAGTGTGGATCGGGGCACCCCAGAAGCACGGCCGCCCCTTTTTAGCCGACAATTGCTCCTTTTGTGCGCGTCAGCGTTTGCAGAATATGGCCACACTCCTTACCGGATTGTGCATGTTCGTCCACAGGCATCCGCCTGTCTTTTGAGTGTTTCCATTTCTCCACGCTCCAAAGCCCGCCCTGTTTCTGTAAAAAAATCCGGTTCAAGAACCCGTTCCAGCCGCACAGTTTGCAAAAAAAGAGGGATCCTGCTCTGTGTAGCCTCAAGGATACCCTGAAAACTGTCCGCATCCACAAAAGGAGCGACACAGGGGATACGAAATTCGTGCGGCACCTGAAATTCACTCAGTATGGTCATGCTTTCAATAATAGACTCTCCCAGGCTGCCTGGAAAAATTTTTTTGGGGTATTGCCTGGGGTCGGCTTTCACATCCATTGCGACATAATCCAGCAGATCCAATTGCAGCAAGCGGCGTAAAACATCCGGTTTGCTCCCGTTGGTGTCCAGTTTGACCGCATAACCAATACTTTTGAGGACAGAACAAAAACTCGGCAGATCGTCTTGCAAAGTGGGTTCACCTCCGGTAATCACCACACCTTCAAGAAATCGTTTGCGCTGCGCTAAAAAAGCCAGAACATCCGCAAGCGCAAGCGCTTCTTGCCCACACATGACCAAACCGGAGTTGTGGCAGTAGGGACACAGAAAATTACATCCCTGTGTAAAGACAATGGCGCTGACTTTGCCCGGAAAGTCCAGCATGGTGGTTTTTTGCAGCGCTCCCAGCAACATAAATTTTTGCCGTTCGGCTATCGGATGTTCTTACACGGCCACGCCGGCGTCTTGCGTTACTCTCCCCGCTGCGAGCTGTGCGGCGAAAATTTCCGCTGTATAGGGAGTCCGCGCGGCATATTCCGCCTGCTTGCCGTCGTTCCAGCGTCCGACAGGACGCAGATAGCCCACCACCCTGGAATATACTTCGGTGTCCTCCTGGCAGACAGGGCAACTTTTCTGCTCTCCTTTCAGATAGCCGTGCTCGGCACAGATGCTGAATGTCGGCGTGAGCGTAAAATAGGGTAAATGATAATTTTCAGTGATCGTGCGCACCATATTGCGGACAGTCCGCGTATCGGTGATTTCTTCTCCAATAAAACCGTGCAACACCGTTCCGCCGGTATAGCTGCATTGCAGGTCATCTTGCAAGTCCAATACGTCAAATATATCCGTGGAATAATCCACAGGCAGATGCGTGGAATTCGTGTAATAGGGCACTTGTTGCCCGGCTTTTCCGTTGGCAAAAAGTATCTCCGGAAATTTTTTCCTGTCCAGCAGGGCGAGGCGGTAGGATGCGCCTTCGGCGGGCGTAGCTTCCAGATTGAAAAAATTGCCCGTTTCCTTTTGAAACCGCTCCAAGCGGTGACGCATGTGGACAAGCGCACGCAGGGAAAATGCTTGACCTTCCGGCGTTCCTATGCCTTTGCCCAGAAGATTCGCGCACGCTTCATTCATGCCGACAATGCCGATGGTGGAAAAATGATTGGACCAGTATGTTTGCGTGCGAGCCTTGACCGCACGCAAATAGTATGTGGTATACGGGTACAGACCTCCGTCCGTGAACCGCTCCAGTTCTTTGCGCTTGATGACAAGACTCTCTTTGGCAAGCTCCATCAGAGCATCCAGCCGGTCGAGAAATTCCCGCTCATTTTTCGCCAGATAGCCAAGACGCGGCAAATTTATAGTGACAACGCCGATGGAGCCGGTTAACGGATTTGCTCCGAAGAGACCCCCGCCTCTCTTGCGCAATTCACGGGTGTCAAGACGCAAGCGACAACACATGGAACGGGCATCTTCCGGGGACATATCCGAGTTTACAAAATTGGAAAAATAGGGAATGCCGTAGCGTCCGGTCATTTCCCATACAGTTTCAAAACGGCTGCTTCCCCAATCAAACTCTTTGGTAATATTGTAAGTGGGAATTGGGAATGTGAAAACCCGTCCTTTGTTGTCCCCCTCCAACATAACTTCAGCAAATGCCTGATTCAGCATATCCATTTCAGTCTGAAAATCGCCATAGACTTCTTTCTGATCCTCGCCGCCAATAACCACCGGAACATTTTTCAGTATGCCCGGAACATCCATATCCATGGTGATATTGGTGAACGGAGTCTGGAAACCTACCCGCGTAGGAATGTTGATATTGAAAACAAACTCCTGCAAAGCCTGTTTAACCTCCTTATACTCCAATTGATCGTATCGGATGAATGGAGCCAGCAAAGAATCAAAGCTGGAAACCGCCTGCGCGCCCGCCGCTTCGCCTTGCAACGTATAGAAAAAATTGACGAGTTGCCCTAACGCGGAACGGAAATGCCGGGGAGGAGCGCTTTCCACATTACCCGCAACTCCTTTGAAGCCCTGACGGAGCAAATCCGACAAATCCCATCCTACGCAGTAGACGGACAGAAGGTTGAGATCATGCAAATGAAAATCACCGTCTGTATGGGCATCCCGAATGGGTGGTGTGTAAATGCGATTCAGCCAGTATTCTGACGTAATATCCGAAGCGATATAGTTATTCAAACCTTGCAAAGAAAACCCCATATTGCTGTTTTCGCGTACCCGCCAGTCCATCTTGTTGAGGTAGCCTTCCATGAGATCCGTATTGGCTTTGGTTTTGATACGGCGCAGTTGGGCACGCTGTTCCCGATACAAAATATAGGCTTTGGCCGTGCCCCGGAAAGGAGAATCCAGCAGAACCCGCTCTACGACATCCTGAATATTTTCCACATCTGGTATGTCCGAAAGATGGAGCGCCCTTGCCAAAGAAAATACCCGCATGGTCAGCCTTCTGGCTTCACGTGTTTCAAACTCGCCGGTGGCTTTGCCTGCCTTCAAAAGGGCGGCGGTGATCTTTGCAGGGTCAAAGGCCGCGATACGACCGTCCCGTTTTGTGATAGCTGAAAAACACATGGAAAACTCCTAGGGTGTTGCGGTGTGGTATCAGGAAATTGGAGAAATACATCAAATTCTAGAAACTGTCTAGTTAGAAAGTTTCACGTTCGCAGCGATCATTTGAGGAAAACAGCTCTACAGCTGCAAAGACTATGGACTCAACTTTTCTGAAAAGCCATGCCCAGTGTAAGCGCCCTGAAATTGCTTTCCTGTGCTTTTGGGGGCAAAAATTTTGTAATAGCCTCTTGCAGGGCGTCCGTTCCGAAAGGCAGCAGGCCGGAGGCGCACGCCGCGCCCAGCAGCGCCGTGTTGCCGCTTTGAACGGAGCCGGCCTCAGCGCCGAGTCGTCTGCACGGCAAAAACCAGGAACGGCGCGCAACCAGATTTGTCTGTTCTTCAATAAAGGCCATCTCCGGGTACGTTGCCTGCCCCAAAGAAACACTGAGCGGCGGCAGGCGGTCAGCGCTTGAAAAAACCGCGCCGCCGGTCCGCAGGTAGGGCAGGCCGCGCAGTGTTTCCAGCGGTTCAAAGCCGAGCAGAATGTCGGCTTCGCCAATATCCAGTTTCGGGGAGCGCCAGCCGCCCAAAAGCAGTACGGATTCCACAACGCCACCACGTTGGGCCATGCCATGAACCTCTCCGGCAACCACGGCAATATTGGTCAGCACGGCGGCGTTCGCAAGCAGTGTGGTGGCCGTCAGAGTCCCCTGTCCGCCCACGCCTGTAAAATATATCCGCAGTCGCTTTGCGTTCACAGGAGTAACCGTCAGCATTTTCTGCTTTTGAAGACTGTGGGGGCGATTTGCAGGCAGACCATGCAGCCGGAACACAGGGTGCTGTCCACAGCAAGTTGATCGCCGTTTAGATAAAAGGCCGGACACGCCAGTTGTTTGAGGCAGCGCTGCGCCTCCTCGCCCTGTTGCACGACTTCCGCAACGGTTACGCGCTGTTTTTTCAGTTGACGGCGCGCGTAAAGGACGCAGGGTTCTTCCGCTATCAGCACGCGCACTCCGCGCAGTGGCTTCATTTTTTCCAGCGCCCTTGTCACGGCTTTAAGAGCAAACGCCCTGACTTTTGCGCACTCTGTAACGCCCAAAGCGCGCACAATGGCTTCAATATCAATATGGACAGAATTTTTTCCCAGCACGGACTGGGCCATACCGGGATTTGGCTGATGTCCGGTCATGGCTGTCGTGCCGTTGTCCAGTATGACAAGGAGGAGGTCGTGCCTGTTAAAAACAGCGTTGGCAAGGCCTGTCATGCCGGAATGGAAAAACGTGGAGTCGCCGATAAAGGCAACGACAGGCGCACCTGAGGCTTTTGCAAAACCACAGCCGGCAGAGACAGACGAACCCATACACACCAGGAAGTCCGCCATGCGCAAGGGGGGCAGCAAGCCCAAGGTATAACAGCCGATGTCGCTTGAGTAGGCGGCCTCGTCGCCAAACACCTGACGCACGGCATAGTAAACGGCGCGGTGCGAGCAGCCTGGACAGAGGTTGGGCGGACGCCCCGGCAGACTCGCGGATTGTGCCGGTCGCGCGGGCCGCGTGGGACAGGGACGGTTCAAAAATGCGGAAAGGCGCTGTGTCACAAGCGCTGTGGAATATTCTCCCTGCTCGGTCAGTTCCGCATTCTTGCCCTCCACAAGAACGCGCAGGGCGTGCCGCTGCACAATGGCGCGCACATTCTGTTCGAGCAGGGACATGCCTTCTTCGAGCACCAGCACGCGGTCGCAGCCTTTTGCGAAATCGCGTATCCGCTGTTCCGGCAAAGGCCAGGTCATGCCAAGTTCCAGCACGCGCACGCAGTCTGTCCAGCAGCAGGCCCACAGCGCGTCAGCCAGATAGTTGCGCGCGATGCCGCTTGCAATAATGCCCACACCGCTGTTCGGCTGCGCGCGTTCCAAGAGAAAAGAGCTGGTTTCAGCGATATCGCGTGCCCTGTTCATGGAATCAACCAGCGCGCGGTGGCGGTTGCGCGCCACTGCGGGCACGGGCACAAAGCGCGCCGGATCGCGCGTGAACGATATGACCGCTTGGGATTCCGGCAGATTGTCAAAGACCACCGGCCCGCGCAGGTGATTGACGCGCGTTGTCGTGCGCAGCATGACCGGCTGTTGCAGATCGCGCGCAAGCAAAAACGCCGCGCGGGTCATCTCCTTTGCCTCCTGGGCGGAGGCCGGCTCAAAACAGGGCAGAGAGGCAAAGCGCGCATAGCAGCGGTTGTCCTGCTCGTTCTGGCTGGAGTGACAGCCCGGATCGTCGGCCGTGAGCGCCACCAAGCCCCCGGGAAGGCCAATATAGGCCGAGGTGAACAGAGGATCGGCGGCCACATTCAGCCCAACATGCTTCATGGTTACAAGGCTCATAACGCCGCCAAGCGCCGCGCCGGCGGCCACTTCAAAGGCCACTTTTTCATTGACGGAATATTCCAGCCGATACCGTCCCTCTCCGCCAAGACGCAAAAACGTGTCGGGCACTTCTGAGGAGGGCGTACCCGGATAGCAGGCAATCGTGTGTACGCCTGCCTCAAGGGCGCCGCGCACAATAGCCTCATTGCCAAGCAGGAGGTGGCGCTCGTTACGCGCGCCATGCAACAAGGGGCTGTCCAGCTTATTTGCCCTCGCTGCCGGCGCTGTCGGGCGCGGGTTTTTCCCCCAGAGCGGTTGCGCGCGTCCGAAAGTACGCGCCCTCAAGGCCGGGCAGGTCGTTTGCCAGCGCCTGATAGGTTTGCGCGGCCAAATCTGTTTTTCCGGCCATTGCAGCGGCTTCAGCCAGCATTTGACGAAGCTGGATCGTTTGGCTTGTCGGCTTTATTTTCGCATACAGTTCCTGCAGCAGATTCAGGGCGTCCGAGTATTTTTCCGCTTTCAGTAGCGCACCGGCCTCACCCAGCGCCGCTGTCAATCCAAGGACGCCTTCCCTGTCTGCGGCAGCGGCGTCAGCATAGGCGCGGGCGGCAATGGCATAGTCTCCATTTTCCAGAGCGCTCTGTCCCAGCGCAAAATACACGGAAAATTTTATCGCGTCCGGCGCCGACAGGTTCTGCAAGGCTTTTATACGGTCAGCGCCTTTGTAGGTCAGCATAATACGTGTGAGAGCTTGTGTTGCCTCATCATTCTTTTGGGCTGCGTGCCGGCGCCAGATTCCAGTGCCGCCCAGCGCCAGCAAAAAAATAATTGCCGCAGTTGCGATGACCGAAGCGTTGTTCAGAATAAAACGCAGAAGCGGCGCGCTTTCGGCGCTGACTTCTGTTTGCAGGTCGTGAAGCAGTTGTGACGATTCTTGATTCTTTTGCGGATTCATGTATCAAAAACTCCTGAGGGACAATAACGGACTGTTAGGTTTGCATTATAGGCGCAAACCTGCTTTTTTGTCAAATATCTGTCGACACTATAAGGAGTTGGCATGTCAATATCTGAAGAAATGGCGCAAATGGGCGCGCGCGCAAGGGAAGCGGCAAGGCGCATGAGCGCTGCGTCCTCTAAACAGAAAAACTCTGCATTGAAGATTCTTGCGGGCCTGCTTTTGCGGGATGCAAACAAGATCCTAGCGGCCAATATAAAGGATATGGATGCGGCGCATGCCTCAGGCATGGACGCTGCCCGCCTTGACAGACTCACGCTGACTCAGAAAATCATTGAGGAAATGCGGGCAGCCTGTCTCCATGTGGCGGAGCTGCCCGATCCTGTGGGCACCAGGGAACAGCCGTGTGAGCGTCCGAACGGTCTGCGCGTATGCCGCATGCGCATTCCCTTGGGCGTTATCGCCATGATTTATGAATCCAGGCCAAATGTTACCCTTGACGCGGCCATTTTGTGCCTTAAGGCCGGCAACGCGGTGATTTTGCGCGGCGGTAGCGATGCCCTGCATTCCAATATTGCCCTGGCCGAGGTTTTGCAGGAGGCGCTGACTGAAGCAACGCTGCCCTCTGCCGCGGCACAGCTTGTTATGGTTACGGACAGATCGGCCGTGACGGCCTTGTGCAAACTTGGCGACTGCATTGATGTGATAATCCCGCGTGGCGGAGAAAGGCTTGTGCGCGCCGTCACAGAAACGGCCGTCATGCCGGTGCTCAAGCATTTCAAGGGGGTATGTCACGCGTTTGCGGATGCGGATGCGGATGTTGACCAGGCGCTGGACATAGTTTTTAACGGCAAGGTACAGCGTCCCGGCGTGTGCAACGCGCTGGAGTGCCTTCTGGTACACAAAGACCTTGCGGAACGATTTTTGCCGATGGTTGCCGCGAAACTCGCTCCTGCAGGAGTGGAATTTCGGGCGTGTCCGCGTTCTTTGCCCTTTCTGGGGATTGGAGCGGTTGCCCAGAAGCCTGACGACCTTGGCCAGGAGTTTCACGATTTGATCCTGGCTGTCTGTGTGGTCGACGGCCTGGACGAGGCGCTGGAACATATTGCCAGATACGGCTCCCAGCACACGGAGGTCATTTGTACCCGCAATGACGATAATGCCCGGCGTTTTCTGCGTGAGGCGGACGCCTCCATGGTGGCCGTCAATGCGTCAAGCCGTTTTAATGACGGTGGGCAGCTTGGCCTTGGCGCGGAAATCGGCATTTCCACTTCAAAACTCCACGCTTACGGGCCAATGGGCGTGAAGGAGTTGACCACCACAAAATTTGTGGTTGAGGGTCAGGGGCAGGTGCGTGGCTGAATGCAAAAGGGAAGGGCTATTCTGGGCGGCAGCTTCAATCCACCGCATATCGGGCATCTGCGCCTGGCGGTTGAAGTGTTTGAGGTATTGGGGGGGATGGTTGACGGTGTGGATCTGATGCCCTGCGCCAGACCGCCGCACAAGGATATTGCGCATCTTCTGCCTTTTAATCTGCGGGCTGACATGGTGGATGCCGCTGTCGCGGATATGCCTTTTTTGCGCTGTAACCGTCAGGAAGTGTTACGCGATGGGGCGTCGTACACTTGGAGCACATTGCGGGACTGCCGCAAGGCAGCGCCGGACACGACTTTTTATTTTGTTTTGGGCAGCCCTGATTTTACATTGTTGCCAAGCTGGCACAGGGGCAATGAACTGCCGTCTTTGTGTCATTTTGTTATTGTACCACGCCATAAAGACACTGTAAAAGATTTTGTGGAGACAGCGCGGTCGTTTTGGCCGAACGCGAAAGAGCGCCCTTCCAGCGTGCCGGATGCGCGTTGCATGTCGCTGACAGGAGGCGGGCTGGCGTATTTTTTGTCCTTGCCGCGTTTGGATGTGAGCGCCTCCTATTTGCGTAACCTGTGGCTTGCCGGACGCAGTCTGAAGTATTTTGTGCCCGAATCCGCGCTGCGTTTGCTGCGCGAATCAGCGCGTATTGTGGACGCCTCATGGCGCGTGTGAAAATTGCCAATCTGCGCATTGCCATTGTTCGCACAGTGCGTTATGTATCCGTGTCGCGGAGGGATAGCGAAGTTGGCCGTAACGCGCTCGTCTCGAAAACGAGTTACCGGTTAATAACCGGTACGTGGGTTCAAATCCCACTCCCTCCGCCAAATGGCAACACACACTCCTGACGACATCAAGTACGCCGTTGACTGCCTGCGCGCGGGCTCGTAACGGGGCAAGCTACAAATACGGCGAAAACACCCAGCAGGCGGCGTTGCGCAGCCTGACAGGCAAGGACTGCGCCTTAAGCTCAAAAAAAGTTATTTCATGGCTTTTTGCAATGATCTTGTCTATATGCGCGGCCAGTTGTTCGTGCAGGCTCCGGTCAAAAACTTCCATATTCAGTTCAAAGTTCAGGCGCAGACTGCGCACATCCAAGTTTGCAGAGCCTATCTGGCAATACTCTCCGTCAATGGTCAGCAGTTTTGTATGAGCAAACGGGGCAGGCTGCAACCAGACACGCACTCCGGCATCAAGGAGCGTCGGCAAAAGACGCAACATGCCCCAATGAACAAACGGCAGATTGTTTTTTGCCGGCAATACCACCCGCACATCCACGCTGCGGAATGCCGCGGAACGCAAACTGGACACAAGCTCATGCGACGGCAGAAAATAGGGGGTCATTATCCTGATCGTATGCCGCGCGGCATTTATGACGCCGCAGTACAGATCATTCAAAACGTCCGTATCTGTCGCGGGCCCGTCCATCACAATGCGACAATAACTGTGCCCCACAGGCGATGGGCTTTCAAAAGGCAAATAATCGTCCTGTCCGCTGGCAAAACTCCAATTTTGCAAAAAGGCATGGCTTAATTGTCCGACAACAGGCCCCATGCACTGAAAATGCATATCCTGCACACAGTTTTTGCCACAGCTTTGCAGATTGTTGTCAGAAATATTCATACCGCCTGTAAAGGCAACACCGTCACAAACAAGAAGCTTTCTGTGATTGCGCAGGTTAACGCCGAAACTTGGCGGTAAAAGCCTGGGCGGTAAAAATGTCGCGGTAGGTACATTATGCTCGGCAAGTTTTTTCAATGGTTTATGCCATGAATACAACATGCCCACACCGTCCACAAGCACGCGCACATCCACACCCCGCGCGACGGCAGCCAAAAGCTCCTCCACAAAAGCCGCGCTCACGCTCCCGTCATTAAAAATATACGTTGCCAGAAACACCTGCCGTTTGGCCTGCTCTATGGCCTTGAGCATGGCGGGATAGGCCTCGTCGCCGTTGTACAGGGGCAACAGGGTATTTCCGGCACAAAGTGACCAGGGCGTCAAACGACGTCCCGGAAGTTCGACAGGGCTTGCCGGCAGTGGTTCAGAAAAGATTTGCGCGCCGCACGGGTACGCGCCGCTAAAATGCCGTATGATTCTGCTGCCGCGGCTTTCAGCCCTGCTGACTCCAAAAAGGACGTAAAAAAGCGGCCCCAAAATCGGCAAAAACAACGACGTTACCGCCCAGCCAAAGGCGGAGCGCGGGTTTCGCTTGCACAAAAGAGCATGGCAAACCGCCGCCCATGAAAGCGCATATACGGCCACAAGCCCCAAAGATTGCAAAAGCATTGCCAGCATACCCTCAAATCGCACGCAGATTCCGCCTCTTATTTTTTCGACATAACAGCAATAGCAATGCGGGTACGCTCAACAGTTGCAACAAGATCCGGCAAAAGATCATTGATCGCAGCCACATCATTCGCTCCGGCAGCCTTTTCAACACACCTTGCCATGCGCGCAAGCACTCTCAGTCCGTACGCGTCAGATTCTTCGGCAATGCGCCTGGCCGCTTCACCTACCAGGGAAGCGCAGCGTATACGAATGCCATCATGTGCGTCCTGCATGGCGCTGTCCAACCGTTGCACAAGCTGTATATTCGTATCGTCAGCCGTCTGTCGCGGCGCGGGTTCGGGAGAAGCCGCAATCGGCTCGGCGATAGTCAGCAACGCGGCATCGTCGGTTATTTTTTCGGGCGTTGTCAGCTCCGGCAATGGCGGCCGCCCCGCAGGAGCATCAACAACTTCCGGCGGCGCAAGGATTCCGGAATCTTCCGCACTTGTCGTCTCCGCATCCGCAATCGAAACGACCGTGTCGTGGGCTTCACGCATCAAATGCTGAAGATTGAAAGGCGCGGAAGGCGCTTGGGGAAATTTTCCGCACCCTGCCTGTTCGTCGATGATTGTCGCCATATTTCTGCCGGAGTTCAGCATGTTTTCCACATATTGCCGCGCTGCCGGCGGCAGGGCGCAACGCTCCAGGGCAACGCCCTCCTGCAACAGACGCTCCACAGGCTGACGCAAACTGTCCGCCAGAGACTCTGCGGAAACGCAGTCCGCGGACCCGCTGTGAAGGACAAACTGCTGCTCGCCGTCGGAACTGAGCGACGGCGCGATCAGGCGCAGATTTGGATCGTCCAGCGCTTCTCCCGTACCGGACAAAGCTGAAACCGCCTTGCCCTCAGGCACGATAGTATTTTCAGCAAACTCCCGCGATCTGGCCATCGCGGCAATGAGCATGGCGCTTAACGCCACGCCCCAGAGCGGGAGCGAGGCCGACAGGCAGGCAGGATATTCGCTCTGCAAACCCAGTACCCCCGCAACGGCAAACACAGGGGGAAGAATACAGCCGAACAGAAACCGGCCGGCGCCATTGAAGCCCATAATGCACGCCCCAAGCGCGCTTGGAACAAAAAGTAGCATGCCCACAGGCCACAATTCCAGGTAGCGCGTCATCCATGTAAAATTCTGCAAAAACGGCATCAGCGCAAGCAACGCGCCAGGCAATGACAGCAGCAGAAACTGAATATCCAGCACACGGGAACGGCCCCGCGCGTTTATCAGGTGACGCCCCACATGCGGCAACAGCATCAGGGCAACGCCCGGCGTCATTATGCCTGCCGCTTCATAAAAGCTGATATGCGCCCCGCTGTACGCGGGCACGCCAATGACTCCCTGCGCCAGCGCAACGCTCACATACAAGGCGGCCCAAATGCGCCACTGGCCACTTTCAGACAGGCCGCGCAAAAGACAGAGCGCCATCACTACCGCCAACACCAGCATGGCGGCTGCGCGCGACAACCGGCTCCAGTTGCCGGGCAGGTCCTGCCACGCCCGCAAAACAGGCGCGAACCACAGACCGGGTACCCCCTCAACACGCACAAGGCACGTCAGAGTTTCTTCTGATTGCGGCAATAAAAACAGATTATGACCAGCGGCGCGCTGCTCACGCCATTCCTGTGGACCACCAGAGGATGGGGAAACATACAGCAGAGGAACCCCAGGGACACTTTCACCCATATCCAGAAAGCCTGACATTGCGGAGGAAAGCTCAAAACGTAGCCAGACAACGCCGTTTTTATCCGACACAGCCCTGAGACCGGCGAGCGGGCTAAAGACACGGGCAGTAGCCGGGGCGGCGACTTCCTCAACCGTCATGTCGCCCACTTCGTCCAGCAAAAAAGTAAATATCGGCGAAAACGGCATACCGGACGCCGATGCCGCTTCAAGCGGCACAGAGGCTGCCGCAACAGTCCGCAGGCCGCCGCACAAACACGCGATGCTCGCTACAATAACCAACAAATATCTGCCTACCATACTGATTCTGCCTGTAAATAAAACATGAAGTACGGTACGCAGCGCCCGCTCAACGCACCTGCCTGAGTATCTCGGAGACTGCCAGCCCGTTTGGCGCCCGCGCATCAGGATTGATACGCAGCAAGCACCTCCAGACACGAACGGCGTCTTCTTTACGGTGCAGATCATAATACAGCACCACACCCTCGTTAAACAACGACTTTTCATGCAAGACATCAAGCTTTGATGCCTTGCGAAAGGACGCTACAGACTGCTCGTACTGGCCGGCATTGCGGTACATGATCCCAAGGTCTGTGAGCACATCAGGGTTGTCAGGCGCAAGCGCAAGCGACTGCTCATAGGCTGTGATCGCCGGCTGCGTCTGGTTTGTGTCAAAATAGATATCGCCAAGCTCTGTCCAGCGACGCGCGTCTTTCGGACTGCGCGCAGTCGCCTTTTCCGCTTCCAGAACTTTACGCGCCATATCCGGGGACAGGGGGCCTTTTGCCGGCTGCTGCGGCATGGGGGAATCAGCGGCGGGCGAGAGCGATTCAGCCTTTTTCATGGCTTCGCGCGCCTTTTCGGCATGTCCCAGCTTCTCCTCGATTTGGCTGAGCAGGTGGTACAGGTGCGGGTTGTTTATATCCAACGTGATGGCGCGATTCACAAAGGTCTCGGCCGCCTGCCAGTTTTCGCCGGCCATGAGGGCATCTACAAGACGGACAAGCACATCCTGATTTTTCGGGTCCTGCGCAGCCTGCCGCATGAGCGCCCCGACAGCGTCGCCGGCCATTCCTGAAGGAGCGGAGGACGGCGCCTGCACAACAACATGCCGGTTTTTGAACGTTACCGTCAGCGCGGCGGACAGCATGCCCGCAAAACCCAGCACCATCAGCAAAACCACAACACGCTGGGCAACACCAAGTCGATCAGTCATGGATCTTCTCCCATTGCGCAAGACGCCTGGCCAGCGCACGCTGCCGCGCCGTCAAAAACACCAGATAGCCGCCCATGCCGATCCATACCGCCGCATTTGCAATCACTACCCATACTGTATCATCCACGCTATTCCCCCTGACGCAGCGCCTGCACGCGCGCGCACAACTCAAGCTGTGCCATGCGCAGCAACAAAAGCCCTGCCCAGAATACCCCAAAAGCAAACACACACGCAATGACCGTCAGTTTCATTTCAGGCTCAAGCCCTCCGCCCCCGGCAGCAAAAACGGCAGGATGCACTGACCGCCATATCCTTGCTGAAATGAAGACCAGCGGAACGTCCAAAAAAGCCACAACTCCCAGCACGGCGCACACAACAGTTTTGCGCTGACGCGGCATCTCCAGGCCATGCAGCACCAGATAACCGGAGTACACAAACCACATGATCAGCGTTGTTGTCAGACGCGGATCCCACGTCCACCAGATACCCCATGATTTTCGCGCCCACAGCGCGCCGGTGACAAGCGCAAGACCGCTCAGCAGAACGCCCAGTTCCGCAGCCGCTGCGCACAGTCTGTCAAAACCCGGAGAACGCTTCAGGAGATAACAGATTGACCCCAAAAACACTACAAAAAAGCTTACCAATGCCCACCATGCCAGCGGCAGGTGAATATAAAAAATTTTCTGCGCAATGCCCATTGTCGCTTCCAGCGGCGCGTAAACATACACAAGCCACTGACAGCAGGCAAAAGCAAAACAGCCTGCCACAAGCAGAATGCACGCTAAAACCGGATTTTTCAGCATTAGTCGTCCCCGGAATACAAAAAACCAAAAAGCAGCAATCCGGCCCCAAAAAAAACAGCGTCAAAAGCGCAGGCAAGCCTTAACCATATATCGGCGTCGTCCGGCGATTCTGTGCCAAGCGTCTGGGAACACACGCCGATGCCCGCCAGCAGAAGCGGCACAAGCAAGGGGAAAAACACGATGCTCATAAGGGATTCGCGCGTCCCCTGCCCCTGCGCCAGAGCGCCAATGAGCGAGCCCAGCGCGCACATCCCCGTATCCACAAGCAAAAGAGCCAGTAAGGCGGGCAAAAGCGCTCCGCTCACTGTTTGGCCCAAAAAAACAATCGCCGCCGGCAAAAAAACCAGTTGCGCCAGCAAAAGCAGGCAAAATCCCGCTATAGCCTTGCCGAGCCACACTGCCTGAATTGGCGCCGGCACAAGCAAAAGCCCAAAACGGGCATTTGTGATTTCCTCCAGCGCATAGATTTGGCTGAAAATCAGCACCTGACAAAATGTCGAACTCAGCCAGAATACCGTTGCCGCGCTTTGCGGGCTTGCGCGCTCGCCGACCCCCTGTGACAGACTGAACACGAAGAACAGCAAAAGCCCCAGCAAAAGAGCCTGCACAAGCCCATTGCCCCGCAGCAGCGTTAAGGTCAAATCCTTGCGGACAACGGCCGCTATCAGGCGCACCATGGAGCATCCTCCATACAGGCACGGGCGGCGTATGCCGAAGGTGCGCCGTCAAAGGCAAGTCCGCGATCGGCAAGCAGCAGAATTCTGTCCGCCAACGGCGCGTCCACAACAGCGTCATGGCTGATCAACACGACACACGCCCCACGCGCTCGCGCCGCGCGCACCTCCTTGTGCAAAACTGTTCGCGAAACCTCGTCTAGTCCCGTGAAGGGTTCATCCAGCAGCAGCATCACGGGGTTGAGCATGAGCACGCGCGCCAGATTGAGGCGCTGCGCCATACCGCGCGAAAACACGCCGGCCAGTTCGTGCGCGTACGGCATAATGCCCACACGCTCAAGAACAGACAGCAAATCATCATCGCACCGGTTGCTGCCCCAGGCATCGCTCCAAAAACGCAAATTTTCCAAGGCGGTCAGGCCGGAATATAAAAAGGTGGCGTGCCCGAGATAACCGATGCCCCGTGAGCGCGCCGCGCTGTCCGTATAGCGCGCCTCCCCCGCGCTCGGACGCGAAAGTCCCGCCATAATCCGCAGCAATGTGCTTTTTCCGGCGCCGTTTTTGCCAAGCAGCAGGGAAATGCTGCCCGCAAAAAAAGAACAGCGGATATTTCTGAGAATTACCTTATCTCCGTAAAGTTTTGCTATGTTTTCAAGCTCAAGCATGAAAGCGGGCTGCCCCCGGATTACTTCTTGCGTTTACGTTTTGTCTTACGCGTCACATGCCCCTCGCCACCGCTTGCAGGCTTGTCACGCGCTTCTCCCATATCCCTGTGTTCCGCGCTGTATGCCGGCGCCCTGTCCCGCTTGGGGCCGCGCAAAGAAACAAAAAGGGATATCAGGGGAGCAAGGCAAAGCAGGGTGCCGCCAATCCAGAGCCAGTTGACCAGCGGCTTCACGCTTACCTTGAGCATTACCCGCATGTCGCTGTCAAGCCCCAGTAAGGACGCATAGATTTCATCCCCAAGGCCTGGAATGGTATCCACTTCTGAAAACTGCATGGCGCCGAACTTGTCATACATGCGTCGCTGTGGCGCGACAACGCCGATATTTTCTCCATTTCTGCTGATTTGCAGACGGCTTGTGAGGTATTCGTACCCGGTTTCGCGACCGCCTGTGATTTCCTGCAATGTGGCCGTGTACTGCCCGACAGCGCCGGACTCTCCTCTGGCAAGCATCATGTCCTGTTCCTGAGCGTAAGGGCCTGAAAACGCAATGCCCAACGCCATCAGCGCCATGCCCGTGTGCGCCCCCAGCGCTGCCGGACGGCGAAAGCCGGATTCTTTCAGCAGCAGTAGTACGCCCAAAAGCGTTGACACGGCGGCGGCGGCGGCAAGAAGCGCCGTAGGCTGCCGGTAGCCAAATGCCCAGAGAGCGCCGGCCATACACACAAGACCGCCGGACAGCGCCAAAAATGTCTTTTTGCGCCGCAGGCCGCCGTCCCACGAAAACCAGGGGCAAGCCGCCATCAACACCATCAGTCCCGCCCCCAAGGGCAGGCAGACACGATTGTAAAAAGCGGCGTCCATACCTTGCGGCGCCTCTGTCCAGAATTTGCTGAACACCGGCCAGAGTGTCGCCGTCAGAATAATCACCGCAAGAGCCGACAATATCCAGGCCAGCAGCAGCAGCAGCCCCTCACGGCTTTCCAGCGCGGCAAGGGGCTTGCCCCTGCGCGGAGCCGCCGCCGCCGTTACGCAGGCAACAAGCAGGGCGACGGCAATAAAGACAAGAAGGGGCACGCCAACCGCGCTCTCGCCAAATCCGTGAACGGATTCAATAATACCGCTGCGCACTATATAGGTAGCGAAAAAAGCCGATATTGTTGTTAAGGTCATCATGCACACATTGACACGGTGCAGCTTGTTTCGCCTCTCTTCCACGATCAGGGTGTGCACGCAAGCCGTGCTGATAAGCCAGGGCACAAGCGAGGCGTTTTCCACCGGGTCCCACGCCCAGTAGCCGCCCCAGCCCAGTTCCATATATGCCCACCACGCGCCGAGCACAATGCCCGCCGTCAAAAAACCCCAGGCAAACAGAATAAAGGGGCGCGTCAGCCTGAACCAAGGCTGCTCGTCGCCGCGCCCGCCGGCAAGCGCCTGAGCCAGCGCCATGCAAGCCGGGACGCTGAAGCCGCCGTATCCCAGAAAAAGCAGGGGCGGATGAAAGATCATGCCGGGATTCTGAAGCAGGGGGTTCAAGCCGTTACCGTCCGGCGGCACAGGGCTTTGCTCCACAAAGGGATTGCTCCAGGCGGACAAAAGAAGCGTAAAAAACGCCATGATCGCGTAAAAGAACATCCAGTACCAAAGCCGGGTTGCCGGCTGCAGGGTTTTATAGGAAGGCGCGCACGCAAACAGGCTGCCGCTCGCGCCGACAACCAGCGCCCAGAACAGCAGCGATCCGGGCTGCCCTGCCCAGAAGGCGGTCAGACGATAAAAAACCGGCAGAATCATGTCCGTATAGCTTACAACATACTGCAAGCTGAAGTCATGCCGGTACAACGCGTTGAGCAACAGGGAGGAGGCAAGCAGGAGCGCGCCGGTTACAAGCCAGTGGGCTTTTTCAAGCAGGGTTACCGTCGCGGCGCCGCCGTTGCCCAGCCAAAGGGCGCGCAAGGACAACGCGCCACAACCAAGCGCGCAAAAAAGGGCAAGAAGCTGCATGGCATTGGCAAAAACATACATCGGAAATCCTTTATTTCCGGGGGTCGTTACGTTTTACGGTTTTCTTTCTGATATTTTGAAGGACATTTTGTCATGAGCAACCTAGCCATAAAACGCCCTTCCGCCCCCATGCCGCCTTCCACAATGACCTCCGCGCCGGGCTTGAACGTGTCCGGCACGGCGCCTGTATAGCTGACCACAATAACCTGCACGGCGTTGTCCTTGTCCTGCAAATAAAAGGTCACGCCCATTCCGTGCTTTTCAATGCCGCGCTCGGCGACAGAGCCGAACAACCGCGCCGATGTCAGTTTGTCCGGAGAAACAGCCTTGGCCTCGGCGACATTAAGAAAATAGACGCTGTTTTCCGTGAATGCGGAGTACGCCAAGTACCCTACACCGCTCAAAAAAAGCAGCAAAGCCACAACATACACAAGCGTATTTTTTTCACGCGCCATAGCCCTTCCCCCATCCCCAAACAGCATACTACGCTATTGATTGAGGATCAATGAATAATTTTAGAAAGAAAATCCGCAAGTTGTGCCGCGCCGGTTTTGGTATGAACCTCCAGTTTGCGGCGCTCGGCCCAAGCATAGACTTTATCATGGTGATCCGTGTAACAAAAAAGAAGACTGTCATCGGTTTTGTGGGCAATGATGCGCAGATCCCATACCCACATACAATGACCAAAAATGTTTGTCCTTGCTTCGATCCAGCTTGTGGAATTTGAGGCCGGGGCATGCCGGGTTCACCTAGGCATCAAAGGTGGTTTGCTTGATCAGCTTTTGCTCATCTGCAGTCAGACGAGATAAGCTCGTGGTGAAGGTGTCGGCAATGCGAAATTCCATAATTATATTGCAATGGTTAAAAAATTTGAGAGTTCGTTTTCTGGCAATTTTTTAGCGCCTAACGGCCAATGAACATACCGGACAGGAATATTGTATATTTTTTTCAAATTTTTTAGATAGACAAAATCACTTTGTTCAGGGCTTGCATCGCTAACTATTACAAGCAGAGCTGCTTTACTGGTGTCTGGATAATGTGAATATTCCAAGAGTTGTCCAAGAGCAAGGCGAATAGCATCTCTTGCTGAAGTCGCTGGTTTAATTTCAATAAATGTTTTAGAACCATTTGGCTCAATAATTTTTACATCTACCCTTTCATCTTCGCAAGTTACCTTACAATTTTTGGGCATCAAAAA
Source organism: Candidatus Desulfovibrio kirbyi (assembly GCA_013374015.1). GTDB lineage: Bacteria > Desulfobacterota > Desulfovibrionia > Desulfovibrionales > Desulfovibrionaceae > Desulfovibrio > Desulfovibrio kirbyi. The sequence continues at coordinate 34,740 of BLLL01000004.1, read as the reverse complement.
ATTGTTTAGCTGTTTTGCCAGTGCATTCTGTATTGGTGCTTGCCGTGGGTAAAATGGCTTGCCTGAATCAGCTCGTCTAGTACGAATTTCTTCTGAAAATCGGTCGAGTTCTTTTTTTGTCTCTACACTTTTATTTATTACAGTATGTGGAACACTGACAGCAGGTGCTAAATAGTTTTTTTCTGGAATAACTCCATCCCATTGCAGCGCACCAGTGTAATAATATGATTTAGGTTGAATAATTTTGCGTTCATCGAAAAAATGTAAAGCACCTGGAGAAAATCTCACATTAGCATAATATAGAGGTTTATCCCATGTAAGTTGCTCAGTATCATCTGGTATAGGCGGAAGTCCCTTAATGTTTCCACCAATGGCTTTGACCTCGTCGTGCATTAGTTGGAGCCAATTCTTTTTTGCAAATTGTTTTGCTGCCCAAGTAGCTTCTTTTTCGTCAAGCACATAACCTTTTTCAAGATACCCGACTGCAAGTGCATCTTTATTCGATTCTTTTATGTAAAAAAGAATGCTGACTTCTTGACCGACATAGGCATTCTTAGGAGTAAACATTCCCGGAATATGGACGTAACGCCATTCTCCTTCAACTCCTTCGTAACCTGATAATACCCATTCTTCCCGATTAAGCCATTCCTCAAATCCAAATCCAAACTTGGCCGGATGTGCTTTTTTGTTTTCGCCAGTTTTTTCTGTTGGCCGCGTCCAACGTAGAGTATTAGGGCAAAGGCGGCAAATTTTTTTCAACATCAATGTTACTCTTTGATGAGCGTGGTCACTTCGTATTGCTGGTTTTTATCGGAGATAGCCTTGGCAGTAGCATCTTCAACCAGCTTGCCCTGCTGCGCTTTCTGTTTTTTGGGTTTGGGAATGGGAGTGATGAAGCTGGCCGGACGGCGAAAAGAGAGAATTTTTTGCGTCGGCTGGCCTGTGTCGTCCAACTCCCAATGCTGCTCCGGCATGGTATATGGAGAATTCAGGATAGGCTGGTCGAAAAAAGGATTACTCATATACTGGCTTTTTAGGGGGTTAGGTTAACGTCAACTCAATAGGGAGCGCCGTCGCCGCTTTCAAGGGCGGCCAAGGCAAGGCGCGCAGCCTGCTGCTCGGCTTTTTTGCAACTGCCGCCGCCGGCTGTGAATTCCCTGCCGTCAGGCAACGTAAGCAGCACGTCAAAAGCCGGCTTATGTTCCGGCCCGCAGACAGTCAGCCGAGTGTACATGGGCTTGTCCCTGAACAGACGCTGCATTGCTTCCTGCAAACGCGATTTGAAATCCCGCGGCTGCGGCCCGCTTGCCGCGCACTCAAACCGGCAAGGCGCGAACAGACGCGAGACCATGCCAAGGGCGGCCTCAAACCCGCCGTCTTCATACACAGCCGCAAGCACCGCTTCAAAAACATCGCTCAAAACGGAATCACGCTTCCTGCCGCCCTGGGCATCCTCCCCCCTGCCGAGTTTGACCAGGCGATCAAGACCGATTTCCCGCGCCATTTCCGCAAGACTGCCCTCACTAACAAGACGCGCGCGTATTTTCGTCAATTCCCCTTCACGGGCGTCGGGAAAACGTCTGAACAGCTCTGAGGAAACACATAACTCCAGCACCGCGTCTCCCAAAAATTCCAGCCGTTCATTGTGCTGTTGCCCATTCCCCGCCTCATTGGCAAAGGAACTGTGGGTCAGTGCCAGACAGAGCAGTTCCGGCCTGGCAAAGCTGTGCCCAAGGCGATCTTCAAGCCGGCGGATGGAGGACAGGTACGACATTGCGCAAGTATACCGATTTTCAAACCAATGACAACAGAAAAACACCTTGACATGACAACCCGCAGCATTTATCTACTGCCAAGACATACCATACAGAGAGGACCCTATGGCTTACGACATACGCTTGATGAAACTTGTCACCGGTGAGCTTGTCATCGGCAAATACGACAAGGACAAAGACGCTCTTGCCGATGTGGCCGCCATACAGAGCATCCCCACACAGCAGGGAGTGCAGATGATGATTCTGCCGTACGGCTATCCCTTTGAACCCAATTTTTCCGGCACGCTGGAGTCCGGCGCTTTTTTGTACCGCTATGCGGACACCCCCAAGGAGCTTCAGGACAAGTACATTGAAGCCACAACCAACATCAGGATCGCGGGCGGCATGGGCAAGATGCAGTACAACGGCGCGCCGTTTGCCAACAACGGCAACGGCCTGATCACATAGCGGGCATCGTCCGTTTTTCGGACGGCCTGCCCGCTTTTTTTCCGCTCCCCTATCCCTATGCGCGAACTCCTTCCCCTTTTGCCGAAACCGAGCCGGTACACCGGCATTGAAGAAGGCGTCCGCCGCAACAGCGCGGCGCGCCTGCGTATGGCGCTCGCCTTCCCGGACACATATGACGTGGGAATGAGCTATCTGGGGCAAAAAATCCTGTACGGCATCGTCAACGACAACCCCGACTGGTGGGCGGAGCGCGTTATGGCGCCGGAACTGGAGGCGGGCGACACCTTGCGCGCGCACAATGCCCCGCTGTGTACGCTCGAATCGGACACGCCGCTCAAGAATCTCCACTGTGTGGCTTTTTCCATAACACACGAACTTTGTTACACAAATATTCTGTATATGCTTGATCTGGCCGGTATCCCCCTGCGCGCGGCTGACCGCGACACAAGCCTTTTGGAATGTCCCCTGATCATGGCCGGCGGCGGCGCGCTGCTGGCCGCCGAGCCACTTGCGCCCTTTATGGACATGATGGTTTTGGGCGATGGGGAAGAAACTCTGCCGGAAGTCCTGCGCCTGTTGCAGACGGCCGTTGAAACAGACATCCCCAGAACGGACTTTCTGCGACAGGCCGCGCTGATTCCCGGCGTCTATGTCCCATCGCTTTTCGCGCCCGATCCGCTCGCCGCTCAGGACAAAAAAAACCACGAGTTGCCCCTGCGCCCGATATTTCCGGACATCCCCACGCCGGCGCGTCGCATTGTGGCGGATCTGAACGCCGCCCCCTACCCCACGCGGCAGGTAATGCCGACAGGGGCTGTCCACAACCGTCTTGTGCTGGAAATCGCGCGGGGCTGCACGCGCGGATGCCGTTTTTGCCACGCGGGCATTGTGTACAGGCCGGCAAGGGAACGCTCTCCGGAAAACCTCTCCGCCCTGCTGCGCGACTGCCTGCGGGAAACCGGCTTTGACGAAATATCCTTTCTTTCCCTCAGCGCAGGGGATTTTTCCGCGCTCAAAACACTGTGCGCAGACACTCTGGAGCGCTGCGCGCGCGAACAGATAAGCCTTTCCCTGCCCTCCCTGCGCGTCGGATCTGTAGACGATGAAATCATGAAACGCATGGCGGACGTGCGGCGCACCGGAGTCACACTGGCCCCGGAAGCCGGCAGTCAACGCCTGCGCGATGTCATCAACAAGGGCGTGCGCGAGGAAGACCTGATCCTGCACGCGCAAAAACTGCTGGAACACGGCTGGCGGCAGGTCAAACTCTACTTCATGATCGGCCTGCCGAGCGAAACGGACGAGGATCTGGCGGCCATTGCCGAACTTTGCCGCAAAACGCGGGACGCGGCCGGAAAAGGCGGCCCGCGCCTTCAGGTGACGGCCTCCCTTTCCCCCTTTGTCCCAAAGCCCTTCACTCCCTTTCAATGGGAAGAACAGATCGGCGTGGAAGAAATTGCCCGGCGCGTCGCTCTGGTCAAAGCGCTTTTCAAGGGGCAAAAGGGCCTCACCCTGCGCCGGCGCGAACCGGAAGTCAGCCATCTGGAAGGTATACTGTCCCGCGCCGGGCGCGAACTGGCCGACGTGGTTGAAAAAGCCTTTCGCAAAGGGGCTGTTTTTTGCGGCTGGACAGAACACTTTACCCTGAAGCCCTGGCTTGAGGCGCTTGCGGAATGCGGTATAGACGTACCGCGCTGTATCGGCAAACGGGAGTCGCCCTTGCCCTGGAGTCACCTGGAGGCGGGCGTTTCTGAAGAATTTTTGCTGCGGGAGCGCAACCGCGCTCTGGGCGACGCCGTTTCCGGCAAACTGACCGAAGACTGTCGCTACGGCACCTGCCAGGGGTGCGGAGTGTGCGACACAAAGGCCGGCCCGTCGCGGCTGCCCCACACGGACGCCACCCCCTACCGCAACCGTCTTGTTTTTGCCGAGCGCGACCAACAAAACTCACGCCCCACCCGCGACGCCGAGGGACAATTGATCTGCCGCACCACAAAAAGCGCCCCGCCCCAAGTCGCGCGGCATCTCACCGTCAAGGCAGCGCAGTACCGTATCTGGCACACGAAGATGCGTGAAAGCGCCTATATAAGCCAACTGGAACTGCAAGCCATCCTTTACCGCGCGCTCCGCCGCGCAAACCTGCCCCTGGCCTTTTCCCAGGGATTTCACCCCCTGCCCCTGCTCTCCTTCGGGCGCGCCCTGCCGGTTGGCGTGCAAAGCATGGCCGAGTGGTTTGCCCTGACCCTGCACAGCGCGCTCACGCCCGGGGAGGCAGCAGCCCGCCTTGGCCCGCGCCTGCCCGCCGGAATCAGCATTGTATGTGTGGAAAGCGTCAGCAAAAACCGCCGCACCGAACAGGCCGAAAGGGAACGGTTTGCCCTGCTGCTCCCGACACGGCAAGAACTCGCTGGTGCCGCGCGCGCCTTTGAAAAATTTGTCGCTCAGAATGTTTTTCCCTACATGCGCAAAACCAAAAACGGCCTGCGCACAACAGACATTCGCCCTCTGCTGCGCGGCTTTGCCCCGGCAGCCCCCGACAAGGGAAACTCTGAAGACGGCGCGTTTAACGCCGTGACATTTGAAACAGACTGGCGTATGGACTATATGTCGCCCCTGTCATTGTGTCTGGCGATTCTGGAACCTCTGGGATCTGAAACGGAACTGCGCTCAAGACTGCAACTTGTAAAAACCTCTCAGATTTTCAGGGACGGAAAAATCTTTCCCGAAAAGGAAACAGACTATGGGATCGTGCATTCCATTTGACGACAACACCTCATTCGCGCAACGGGTAAAAACATTGGCAGACAATGAACTGCTTGAAATCTGGGAAGAAACTCAGCAGATCGAACGCCTGCTGCAATCCGAACTCCATGTTGACGTTTCCATCGCGCCGGACTACGAAAAAGTTATCGTTGAGGAATTGTCGCTGCGCGCCTGCCGCGAGTCGCGCCTTTAAAACATTTTACGCTTGAATTTGCTCTTTATGTCCAGAAAGGTCTATGGAGCCGTCTATGCCGCGCCTCACGCCACAAGAACAGCAGGAAATCTTTCGCTTTATTGAAGCCGACAAGCCATTGCCGGAAAAATACCGCTTTCTGCTCTTTGAGGACAAGCGTGAAGTGGAACTTGTGTGGAACGGCAAGACCAGTGAAGTATGTAACGTGGTGCTGCCTTTTCAGACCATCGAAAACGTAGACGAGCCGCGTGTGGAAAAACAGCCCAAACAGCAAATGGGCAGTCTTTTTGACATTGACCCGCGTGGCCGTCAACTCAAGGGCTGGACGAACAAACTGATCTGGGGCGACAATAAGCTTATTCTTTCATCGCTAAAAAGCGGCCCCATGCGTGAAGAGATTGAAGCGCAAGGGGGTTTGAAGCTTATTTATATTGACCCTCCCTTTGACGTGGGCGCGGATTTTTCCATGAATATTGAAATTGGTGAAGAAACCTTTATCAAAAGACCGAATATTCTGGAAGAGATTGCCTATCGGGACACTTGGGGCAAGGGCGCTGATTCGTTTATATCTATGATCTATGAACGATTGGTTTTGATGCGGGACTTATTGGCCGAGGACGGTAGCATTTATGTGCATTGTGATTGGAGGGTCAATTCGTGGATGAAAATGGTCCTATCAGAAATATTCTGTTTTAACAATTTGATTAGTGAAATAATATGGAAACATCAAATTATGGGTGGAGCACACGGTAAAAGCCTCCCAAAAGCGCATGAAACTCTGTTATGGTTTAAAAAAAATGACACATTTAGAATTAATGTTGATGCTCCACAAATTCGTGTCCCATTTAGTGAATATGTTTTGTCTACTATACAAAAAGACTCAAATGAAAGATATTTTTATACAAGGAGGAGAATGAGTCGTAAAGCAAGTACAGAAGAGATAGAAACAAAAGCACATACGATAACATATATTGATGATCCTGAAAAGGGTACGTTGGCTTCTGATGTGTGGGACGACTTTCCTTCATATCAACCAAAACCAAAAGATAATACAAAATATCCAACACAAAAATCAAATGAAATATTAGAGAGAGTTATCGGTTCTGCTTCTTCTGAAGGCGACCTTGTGGCCGATTTTTTCTGCGGCTCCGGCACTACTGCCGCTGTGGCCGAAAAGCTGGGCCGCAAGTGGATCGCCACTGACCTTGGTAAGTTTGCCATCCACACCACCCGCAAGCGTCTCATCGGCGTACAGCGCCAGCTCAAGAAAGAAGGCAAACACTACCGCGCTTTTGAAATTTTGAACCTTGGGAAATACGAACGCCAGCACTACATCGGCGTCAATCCTGATCTTCGCGAAGAGCAGAAGCAACAACAGCTTGCCGCCAAGGAAGCCGCTTTTCTGGATTTGATCCTCCGCGCATACCGTGCCGAAAAAGTGGAAGGTTTTACCACATTTCACGGTAAAAAGGCAGGACGTCTTGTGGTGGTGGGACCGGTCAATATGCCGGTCACACGCCTTGTTGTGGAAGAAATTATTCTGGAATGCCGCAAAAAACATTTCACCAAAGTGGACATTCTGGGCTTTGAGTTTGAAATGGGCATTTTCCCCAATGTGCTGGACGAAGCGCGGGCCAAGGGCATTGATATTGCCCCCAAGTATATTCCAGCGGAAGTTTTTGACAAACGCGCCGTAGAGAAAAATCAGGTTGTGTTCCACGATGTGGCCTTTATCGAAGTGAAGCCGCATTATAAAAAGAACAGCGTGGCTGTGGAACTGACGGATTTTTCCGTCTTTTACTCGCAGGATTCCGTCGCCGCTGTGGAAGCCGCGCTGAAAAACAAGTCAAGTAAAATTGTGGTGGAGCTCGGGCAAATCATCAAGGTCGTCAAAGATAATAACGGTATTGTCACCCGCGAGGCACTGACGCAAAAATGGACGGACTGGATTGACTACTGGTCCGTGGACTTTGACTTTGAAAGCAAACGAGAAATTATCCGCGAAAAAAACTCGGACACCGGCGAAATTGAGGAGAAATGGACGGGTACCTTTGTCTTTGAAAACGAATGGCAGTCATTCCGCACCAAAAAAGATCGTAATCTGGAACTGACCAGCGTTTTTCACACCTACCTCGACGGCGTGCGCAAAAAGATCGCCGTCAAGGTTGTGGATATTTTCGGCAACGACACCATGACCATCATTGAGGTGACTCCGTGAAGGATAGCATGAAAAATCAGCACGAAGAAACTATCGGCGTGGTACATTACCACACAGGACATTTTCCCCCAACTGATATCAACTGGTCTGAGCTAGTGTCATTTATCGGTAAAGCCAATGGAGCAGTGGCCAGATATGATGGACTGCTTAAAGCTATACCAAATCCGACTGTACTTCTTAGTCCACTTATGACCAATGAAGCCGTGCTGTCTTCGCGTATTGAAGGAACTCAGGCAACACTCAATGAAGTCCTAACCTATGAAGCGCAAGAAAAGGATAGGTTATCTCCGCAATCTCCGAAAGACGCAGACATGCAAGAAATTTCAAACTACCGTCAAGCTATGCGCTTTGCGGAGCAAAAATTGGAAGAACTGCCTTTATCCCAACGTCTCATCAAAGACGCGCATGAGATTTTGCTTTCAGGAGTAAGGGGACAAAACAAAGCCCCTGGAAAATATCGTAATATTCCCAATTGGATTGGCCCTGTCGGCTGTGTCATGGACGATGCGCGTTATGTGCCTCCAGATGCAAATACCCTACCGGATTCCATGTCCGTCTGGGAAAAATATATACACACGGAAGAACGTGATCCACTTGTCCAACTTGCTGTCATTCATGCTGAATTTGAAGCACTGCATCCATTTTTGGATGGAAATGGCAGACTTGGGCGGATGATCATTCCACTTTTTTTGTATCAGGTGCGTATACTACAACGTCCAGCCTTTTATATAAGTGCATATCTTGAAGCCCACCGCAACATTTATTATGAAAAACTACTAGCCGTTTCACGTGATAACGACTGGATGGGGTGGTGTCGTTTTTTTCTGGAAGCCATACAAATTCAGTCAGAAGATAATTTCAACAAAGCAACTAAGATTTTGGATCTTTATAACGAGATGAAGCTGCGTCTTGCCAAGGCAACAGAATCAAAATATGCCATACACACCTTGGAATGGATATTTGGAAACCCTGTTTTCAGTATGAGTACATTCATCCAGAGGACAAAGATTCCAAGATCTACTGCTACGCGCATTGTGCAACGCCTTGCTGACGATGGGACATTAAGCCAGATCAGGGCCGCCAGTGGACGCAGTCCCGCCATAATGGCTTTTGATGCGTTGTTAAATACTGTTGCCTGATGTACCCCTTTGTTGCTCATGAATGAGCGACAAAAAAACTTGTCGCTCATTTTCTTAAAAATATGAACGGCAAAAAACCAAGAGCAGACTATGGCCCTCCATCCCAACTTCCCGCATTCTCCCCACGCTGTGCTTGACCCTGCCTTTCGCTGGTTCCCAGCGGACGAGGTTTTGCGCACCACAAGCATGGACAAGCTCATGCCGCCTCTGGTGGCGAGCTTGCGGCGCAAGGTCAAAGAGTTCAGAGATTCCGGCTATGCTGGGGCTACAGACACCAGCAAAAATCTGCTCAACTGGTGGTTTAAAGAAAAACACTTTCTGCCGCAGTCAGATGGAATTACAGAATTTAGTGCAGATTTTCAGTATTTTTTTGCCCAACGTGAAGCTCTGGAGACCATCATTTATCTGTATGACGTTGTGGGAGCGCGAGACAAATACGACCTTATGCGTTTTGACGGCTCAGGCGCTGTGTCCGCCAATATGTTTGATGAAACCTGGCTGCGCTGCGTGATCAAAATGGCCACCGGCAGCGGCAAGACCAAGGTCATGAGTCTTGCTTTGGTTTGGAGCTTTTTTCACAAACTGTATGAGCCTCATTCCGAACTGGCCCGCAATTTTCTGGTCATAGTGCCCAATATCATCGTCCTGGATCGTATTTACAAGGACTTTCAGGGACTACGCATCTTTTTTAATGATCCAGCATTACCGGACAACGGCTATGCTGGCCATAACTGGCACGACGATTTTCAACTGACTCTGCATAAGCAGGACGAGGTTCGCGTCACCCGTCCAACGGGCAACATCTTTTTGACCAACATCCACCGCGTCTATGCGGGGCAGGACATTCCCCCATCGCCGGATGACGATGACAGCATGGACTATTTTCTTGGCCCTCGTCCCATCGGCGCGACCACAGACTCAAAGGTGGATTTGGGCGTGATCGTGCGGGATATTGACGAGTTGATGGTACTGAATGACGAGGCCCATCATATACACGATGCATCCCTGGCCTGGTTCAAATCCATTGAGGACATCCACAACCGTTTGTTACAGAAAGATGGACGATTGAGCCTGCAACTGGACGTGACCGCTACGCCCAAGCACAACAACGGCGCGATTTTTGTCCAGACAGTAAGCGACTACCCTTTGGTGGAAGCCATTTATCAGAATGTTGTCAAGCATCCGGTATTGCCGGACAAGCCCAGCCGGGAGAAACTCCATGAGCGGCAAAGCACAAAATACACGGAAAAATACGCGGATTACCTTGATCTCGGCGTTATTGAATGGCGAAAGGCGTATGAAGAGCACCAAAAGCTCGGCAAAAAAGCCGTGCTCTTTGTGATGACCGACGACACGCGCAACTGTGACGATGTGGCCGAATATCTGGAAACTCATTACTCCGAGGATTTATCAGGCGGCGTTCTGGTCATCCACACTAAGAACAATGGTGAAATTTCAGAAGCCTCTTCAGGCAAGGCCAAAGAAGAGCTGGAGCAGTTACGCGCATTGTCCAACAAAATTGACGCTGCCGACAGCCCTTACAAGGTTATCGTTTCCGTGCTTATGCTCAAGGAAGGCTGGGACGTGCGCAACGTGACAACCATTGTGGGCCTGCGGGCGTATTCCGCCAAGAGCAACATTTTGCCGGAACAAACCCTAGGCCGCGGCTTGCGCAGGATGTATCGCGGGGACGTTGAAGAATACGTCAGCGTGGTGGGCACGGAAGCCTTTATGGAATTTGTGGAATCCATTCAGGCCGAAGGGGTGGAACTGGAACGCAAAGCCATGGGCGAGGGCACAGGCCCCAAAGCGCCTCTGGTTGTTGATGTGGACAATGAAAACACCAAAAAGGACATTGACACTCTGGATATTGAAATTCCTGTGCTGACGCCGCGTGTGTACCGCGAATACAAAAATCTTGCTGACCTTGATGTTACGAATTTCGGGCACAAAAAGCTTGCCTACAAACAAGTTACAGAAGAAGAACAGCGTGAAATCGTGTTCCGTGACATCACCAGCGGTGAAGTGACGCATACCACCGTTCTGGATACCGCCGGAATTGGCGATTATCGAAGTGTGATCGGCTGGTTTGCTAAAAGCGTTATGAAAGACTTGCGGCTGTTCAGCGGTTATGATGTGCTGTACGGCAAAGTCAAAATTTTTGTGCGCGATGAATTGTTTACGCAGCCGATTGAGCTTGAGCATCCCAATACACTACGCAACCTGTCCGAACTGGAAGCGACAAAAACTATTATTGAAACCTTCAAGAAGGCAGTAAACACACTAACAATACAGAACAAAGGCGATGCAGAAATCCGTGACACCATCAAACTGCGCAAGACACGTCCCTTTGTGGTGAAAGACCAAGGCTATCTGTTGCCGCAAAAAAGCGTGTTCAGTCGCATTATCGGCGACAGTCATTTTGAGCTTGTCTTCGCTGGCTTTCTGGAAAATTGCGAGGACATTATTTCTTACGCCAAAAACTACCTAGCCGTGAACTTCAAGTTGGACTATGTGAACGCGGACGGAGATATTTCCAACTACTACCCGGATTTTATCGTCAAACTGCCTGGCAACAAAATCGTCATAGTGGAAACCAAAGGGCTGGAAGATTTGGACGTACCGCTGAAAATGATGAGGTTAAAGCAATGGTGCGAGGACGTAAACCGCGTACAAGATGAAGTGACGTTTGATTTTGTTTTTGTCGATCAAGAAGGCTTTGAAAAGTATCAACCGAAAAATTTTAGGGCTTTAGCGAATGGATTTATACAATACAGGCCATAAGTGTTTTTAGTGTGGAAAAAACAGCAATCCCACACCTCTACTTCTTTGAGAATCTTGACGATCACTCGGTAAACTTGGTCCTCCACATAGCACCCCTAGTTCTTTTGGAGCCAAAAGCCTCTTCTTGACAATGCACCACTGGCACTCTTTACACATTGGCTATGTTGGAAATCCCTTGCTCTGCCACCTATGACAGCGCACACGCCGGTTTGGAGCGATTCCTTTCAAGGCCGGCGCTTCGGTACGGCATATCTCCAGAATCTCCGGGCAGCGCGGATGAAACCGACAACCCGTTGGGGGAGCGAGCGGACTTGGCGGCTCGCCTTCCAGAAACGGCGGCAGCGCCTGTCGCCATGCGTTGTCCACGACACCGGGCGGCACGGAAGCAAGCAGCGCGCGGGCATAGGGGTGCGCGGCGCCGGAAAAAAACTGCTCACACGGCGCTTCTTCAACAATCTGTCCAAGATACATCACCAATATGCGCTCACACACAAAGCCCACAGCCGCCATATCGTGCGAGATAAACAGATAGGCCGGCCCGAACCGCTCCTGCACGTCGCGCAGCAGATTGAGCGTTTGCGCCTGCACAGAGGCGTCCAGCGCGGAAACAGGCTCGTCACAGACAACAATGTCAGGATAGGTTATCAGCGCGCGCGCCACGGCAATCCGCTGGCGTTGCCCGCCGGAAAATTCGTGCGGATAGCGTTTGTCCACACCGCCCAGCCCCACAGCGGCAAGCATCTGTTCCGCGCGTTTCGTCCGCTCGCCGCGAGGGAGCGCGCCCAACGGCTCCCGCACGGAATCCCCCACTGTAAGGCGCGGATTGAGGGAAGAAAACGGGTCCTGAAAAATCATCTGAATCCGCCCCGCAGCCCAACTGCCCGCGCCCGCCGCAGGCAGTTCCCCACCTTCCAGCAACACCCGTCCGGTTGTCGGCCGCTGCAAGCCGCAGACAATCTTGCCCAGAGTTGTTTTGCCGCAGCCGGATTCGCCCACCAGACCAAGACTTTCCCCCTTACGCAGACAAAAACTCACGCCGTCCACGGCGCTGAGGACGCGGCGCTTCCCGAACAAACCCCGCCGCACGGCAAAGCGACAACCGACCTCGTCAAGCTCCAGAAGCGGCTTTGTGAGAGCGTCGAGACGCACACACGCCTCATCCACATACTGGCGCCGCAAAGGCAAAACAGACGGAATCACGCGACCGGCGGCTGTAGTCATGGTCATAGCGTTCTCCTCACCGATATTCTTTTGTATATCTTAGCATATGCAGCGAAACAAAGCAAAACATGGCGCTTGCGGACAGACACGCCCAAAAACACCTCTCAACGGACTTGACAGGACGGTTGAGGGACGCTATCCAAACACTCACACGGTAAAGGCTGTCCCTGCAACCGCAGGACTTTTTATTCTAAGGAGGATACAATGGGTTACAATGTAAATGTTGACATTGAAAAATGTGTTGGCTGTGGCGAATGTGTGGACGTTTGCCCTGTGGAAGTTTATGAAATCAAGGACGGCAAATGTGATCCCATAAATGCCGATGAGTGTCTCGGCTGTGAATCCTGTGTGGAAGTCTGTGATACAAACGCCATCGCCATTGAGGAAAATTAGTTTGCCGCGCACTTGTCCCAAAGGCAGTACGCTGACAAACAGCAGTATGCTGATGCCGCCGAACGTTTGCACGTTTGGCGGCACCTTTTTGTTTTTTTACGGGATGGGGTATGTCTGCCAATCTAAGCGAAATTTTTACACGATACGAAGCAATCCGCAACGATGCGGACACACTGTTTGAAAAAATACGCGCGGCGCACCCTGATCGCGTTCTTTGCCGTGAAGGGTGCGGCGACTGCTGTCACGCGCTTTTTGACCTCTCTCTTGTGGAGGCCATGTACGTCAAGCGCGCCTTTGAGCAAGCGTTTGCGCACGGGCCGCAACGCTCGGCCATTCTGGCCCGTGCCTCCGAAACTGACCGCGCGCTCACGCGGCTGAAACGCGGTTTTTTTCAGAAAGAAAAAAACGGGTTGCCTCAGGAAAAAATACTGGCGTGCGCAGCCCAAACCAGACTGTCCTGCCCCCTGCTGGATGCAAACGCGCGCTGCCTGCTCTATGAAGCGCGCCCCATAACCTGCCGCATTTACGGTGTGCCGACGGCCATTGCCGGTCAGGGGCACGTGTGCGGCTTTTCAGCCTTTGAAAAAGGCCGACCTTACCCGACAGTGCATCTGGACAAACTGCACGCGCGGCTCGACGCCCTGACCCGCGAACTCGCCACAACGCTGAACAGCCGCTTTACCAAACTGCACGAAGTCTACACCCCCCTTTCCATGTCCCTGATCACAGCCTACGACAACACTTGGCTTGGCACAGACCAGCCGGAGGCGAAATAGACCCCATGCCGGACATCAGGAACCCGTCCAGTGATGAACAGGCAGCGCTCAAACGCGCAATCTATGACAAATTACACCCACGCCGCCGCAAATTCATTGACAGAATCGGCTACGATTCCTGGGATCCTTTTCAAAAACCAAACGATCCCCTTGACTTGCGTACAGACGCCACAAACAGAACGGCAAGCCAGCTGTTGGCCTCCTTCCAGCGCGAAACCTCCTGCGTCCACGGCGCGGAGTACGGCAAGGGCGCGCTGGAATGCGCGCTGGGCATTGTCAAGAGAGAGGAAAAATACAAGGGCGTCATGGATTTTTGCCTGTGGTATCATCGAATTTTACAAAAAGAAGGACATGTCTGATGAAAGAACGCTACGATGATCTAGACGAATATATCGCGGACATGAAACAGGCAATCTCGGACACTGCGCAGTGCGCCACGCACCACTATAATCTGGGGCTGGCGCTCCTGTCCAAGCGGGATTTTACGGCTGCGGAAGAGGCGTTTCTCAACGCGGTGCGCAACGCCCCGCATTTGGCCGAAGCCTATGTACAACTGGGCGGCATCTGCATGGAGCGCGGCGATCTGGACGGCTGCCTGCACTACAACGAAGAAGCCGCGAACTGTCGCGCAAAGTTTCCAACGCCCTGGAGCAATATCGCCTTTGTGCATCTGCAACGCGGTCAACCCGACAAAGCCATTGGAGCATTGCAAAAGGCACTGAAATGGGACCCCAAATTTATTCAGGCAAAAAACGGGCTTGCAACAGCCTGGTATATGAAGGGCGACTTCAAAAAATGCGAAGAGATCTGCGAGGACATCATCGCCCAGGAACCGGGATTCGCGCCGGCCTGGAACAATCTGGCGCTGGCCTGCTTTGATCAGAAAAACTACGCGAAAGCCGTTGAAGCCATCGACAAGGCGCGGGAATACGGCTTTGATGTGCAGGAAGGCTTTCTGGAAGAGCTGAAGACTTACCGTGTATAAAACCGGCATACTTCTTGCTTGTCAAGCGCGAGCTTGATGCGGAACGTATCGCGCGGCTGCTCGGCCTGCTGGAATAACTGCGCGGTTTGCAGGCAAATTCTTCAGGGCAGTTCAAGCGCAAGCCCGACCGGACAATGATCCGAACCGTAAACAGCAAAGTCAATCCACGCGTCACGGACAGCAGGCGCAAGCTCCTGTGAGACAAAAAAATAGTCAATGCGCCAGCCCACATTCTTTGCACGCGCGCCCGATTTGTACGACCACCAAGAGTAGCAGCCGGTTTTTTCGCCGTGCTTGTGGCGAAACGTGTCCACATAGCCCGCCGCGACAAATCTGTCCAGAAAAGCCCGCTCTTCCGGCAAGAATCCCGTACAATTCACGTTCTGGGCGGGACGCGCCAGATCAATGGGCTTGTGGGCGATATTAAAATCCCCGCACACCACAACAGGTTTTGTTTTGCGGCACGTTTCGGCATACTGCAAAAACGCGTCAAAAAAATCCATTTTATACGGCACACGCCTGAATTTTCCCGTAGGTCTGCTGTTTGCGTCAAGCTCTTCCGGGCCGCCGTTGGGAAAATACCCGTTAAAATAATGCAAAGCGTCAAATTCCAGATGCAGCAAGCGCCCCTCGCCGCCGAAGGCAGCGTCCGGCAATTCAACGCCAACACGCCGCGGCAGTATTTTGCTGTATACGGCAACGCCCGAATAGCCCTTTTTGACCGTGCTTGAAGCCCAGTATGCATACCAGCCCAGCGGAGAGGCCACTTCCGGCGCAAGCTGCTCCGGGCGCGCCTTTGTCTCCTGCAAGGCCACCACATTGGCGTCCGTTTCAGCAAACCAGCGCCAGTCCTCCCTAGCCGAGACAGCGCGCAGACCGTTCACATTCCATGAAACAAACTTGAGCAGCATAATTTCCTCTGAATAATGACGACACCGTATCGGGACGATACGGGACAGGGACATTTGCATGCGGGACGATTCCACTTTTTTGAAAAATCGGGACTCATGCTCGGCATATCGGTTTATCCGCCGTATTCTTAAGCTCTGTGCGCCGAAAAAAGCCGCCGGAAATTTTTTCCGGCGGCTTCATGGGGACGGTCGTCCGCAGAGGTCACGCCATGTCCACAAGTACAGGATTATCCCTTATATCTTCCAAAAATCTGTCCGGACGCTCCTTTTGATCCGGCACGATGATCTCTCCATGGACATATTCGCGGTAGCCGGTGCCTGCGGGAATAAGCCGGCCCACAATAACATTCTCCTTAAGACCGCGCAAAAAGTCCATTTTGCTTTTGAGCGATGCTTCGGTGAGCACCTTTGTTGTTTCCTGAAAGGAGGCTGCGGAAATAAATGACGATGTTGTCAATGAGGCCTGGGTAATGCCCAATACCAGAGGTTCGGCTTTTGCCGGTTGCAGCCCTTCGGCTTCCGCCTTCTGGTTTTCCGCCCTGAATTCATTTTTGTCCACCTGTTCGCCGACAAGGAAGCTTGTGCCGCCGGAATCAACAATGGAAAGTTTTTTGAGCATCTGGCGGACAATGACTTCAATATGCTTGTCGTCGATGCCGACTCCCTGGAAGCGATAGACTTCCTGAATTTCGTCCACGAGATACCTGGCAAGAAATTTTTCGCCCTTGGTACGGAGGATGTCGTGCAGTTCGGGATAGCCTTCTGTGAGCGGGTCGCCGGCTTCCACAAAATCACCGTCCGCAGCCGTAATATGCTTGCCCTTCGGCACAAGGTATTCCTTGGCCTCGCCCACTTCCGGCGTGACGACAAGTTTGCGTTTGCCTTTGGCTTCACCGGCATAGCTGATGGTGCCGGCAATGTCGGAAACCTCCGCCTTGTCTTTTGGCTTGCGGACTTCAAAAAGCTCCGCAACGCGGGGCAGGCCGCCAACGATATCCTTTGTTTTGGATGTTTCGCGGGGTTTGCGGGCGATAATTTCGCCTGCCTGTATTTCCTGACCGTCCTTGACCATGATGATGGAGCCGACCGGCAGGGGATAGGTTGCCATTGCCGTGCTTTGACCGCGCTTTTTCACATTGCCGCCCGAGTCGCAGACAGAAATGGAGGGGCGGAAATTGGTGGTGCGGTATTCCATAATGGTGAGGGACGCCTGGCGGGTTACATCGTCCACTTTTTCCTGCACGGTTTTACCGTCAATAATATCCGCAAAGCGTACAATGCCGTTCTCTTCAGATATAAAGGGTTCGTTGGTGGGATCCCATTCCGCCAGCAACGCGCCCTTTTCCACATCCTGTCCGTCCCGCACAAGAAGACGCGCGCCGTTGGGCAGGATATATTTTTCCCGTTCGCGTCCTTGCGGGTCCACAATGGTCAGTTGACCACTTTTGCCAAGCACAAGCTGGGCATTGTCACGATTTTCCACTGTCTTGACGCGGTGCAGGATGACGCGGCCGGTGTTGAGAGCCTCATGCTTGTATTTTTCAACCGTGCTTGAGGCCGTTCCGCCGATATGAAACGTGCGCATAGTCAACTGCGTGCCTGGTTCACCTATAGACTGTGCGGCGATAATGCCTACGGTTTCGCCGATGTTGACAAGATGCCCGCGCGCAAGATCCCGCCCGTAACAAAGAGTGCAGATTCCACGCTCGGCCTGGCAAGTCAGGGGCGAGCGCACGGTCACGGAAACAATGCCGTGTTCGTCCAGAAGCTTTGCTTCTTCTTCTGTAATAAGTGTATTTTCGCGAAGCAGGATGGCGTCCGGATTGTCGGGATCCGCCACCGGATAGAGCAGCACACGCCCGACAACACGTTCCGACAACAGGGGAGATTTGATATCGCCGCTGTCCTTTGTCAGTTCGATGCCGTCCGCAGTGCCGCAGTCGTGGGTGGACACTATCACGTCCTGCACCACGTCAACGAGGCGACGCGTCAGATAACCGGAGTTGGCCGTCTTGAGAGCGGTGTCTGCAAGACCTTTGCGCGCACCGTGTGTGGAGGTAAAATACTGCAACACCGAAAGCCCCTCACGAAATGAGGACGTAATCGGCGTTTCAATAATTTCGCCGGACGGTTTTGCCATCAGTCCGCGCATACCGGCCAACTGCCGCATTTGGTCCTGATTGCCGCGCGCTCCGGAGTTTGACATCATAAAAATCGGGTTGAGGCTCTGATTTTCAATTTGTTTGCCTGTTTTTGGGTCTTTCAGAATTTCGTGCGAAATTTCCTTTGTCATCTCGGTGGACACGTCCTGCGTGGCCTTTGTCCACACATCCACAACCTTGTTGTATTTTTCCGTGCGGGTGATGATGCCGTCGCGGTACTGCTGTTCAATGTCGTCCACCTCAGCCTTGGAGACGGCCAGAATGTCCTTTTTCTTTCTAGGAATGGTCAGATCTTTTACGCCGATGGTTATGCCGGCGCGGGTGGCGAACTCATATCCCAGATTCTTGAGTTTATCGCAAAGAATGACGGTCGCCTTGATCCCGCACTGCCGATAGGCCGCTCCGACAAGACGCGCGATATTTTTTTTGGTCAGCACACAGTTGACAAAATCAAAGGAGAGGCCATCGGGCAGAATATTGCTGACCAGTATGCGCCCGGGGGTTGTATCGTGCAAGGCACCGTTGGGCAGTCGCACCCTGATTTTGGCGTGCAGGGAAACAATGTCGTTATCGTAGGCGGATTCCACCTCCCAGGGGGAGCAGAAAACCATGCCCTCGCCCTGCTCAAAACTGCGCTCAACCGTCATATAGTACAGCCCCAGCACGATATCCTGCGACGGCACGATAACCGGCGTGCCGTTGGCCGGGGAAAGAATATTGTTGGTGCTCATCATAAGCACGCGGCATTCGATCTGCGCTTCCACGGAAAGCGGAATATGCACGGCCATCTGATCACCATCAAAGTCCGCATTGTAGGCGGAACAGACAAGCGGATGCAGGCGAATGGCCTTGCCTTCGACAAGCAGCGGCTCAAAAGCCTGTATGCCGAGGCGATGCAGCGTGGGAGCGCGGTTGAGCAAAATCGGGTATTCGCGCACAACATCCGAGAGAATGTCCCAGACGACCAGTTCTTCGCGCTCAACCATTTTTTTCGCGCTTTTGATGGTGGAGGCATGTCCGCGCTTTTCCAACTCAGAGTAAATAAAAGGTTTGAACAGTTCGAGCGCCATTTTTTTTGGCAAACCGCACTGGTGCAGTTTGAGGTAAGGACCAACCGTGATAACGGACCGGCCGGAGTAGTCCACGCGTTTGCCGAGCAGGTTTTGGCGGAAGCGCCCCTGCTTGCCCTTTATCATATCCGACAGGGATTTGAGCGGGCGGCTGTTTGTGCCGATAATGGCGCGCCCTCTGCGACCGTTGTCAAAAAGAGCGTCCACTGCCTCTTGCAGCATGCGTTTTTCGTTGCGGATAATGATTTCCGGAGCGCCGAGTTCCATGAGGCGCTTTAAACGGTTGTTGCGGTTGATAACGCGGCGGTAAAGGTCGTTCAGATCCGAGGTGGCGAAACGCCCGCCGTCAAGCGGCACCAGCGGACGGAGCTCCGGCGGGATGATGGGAATGATCTCCATGATCATCCATTCGGGCTTGTTCTGGGATTCCAGAAACGCCTCAACAATTTTGAGCCGTTTCGTCAGTTTCTTTTTTTTTATCTGGCTTCTGGTGGATTCGTTTTCCTCACGCAATTCCGCGCGCAGTTTTTTCAGATCCATCGCTTCCAGCAACTTGCGGACAGCCTCTGCCCCCATGCCGACGGCAAACACATCCTCCCTGCCGTAATGGTCGATAATCTGGATATACTGGTCTTCAGAAATAACCTGACGCGCTTGCAGCGTTGTCTGCCCGGGATCAAGGACAATGTAGGAATCAAAGTACAGCACCTTTTCCAGATCGGCCATTGTCATATCAAGAAGCGTGCCGATTTTTGAAGGCAGCGTTTTGAGAAACCAGATATGGGCAACGGGCGTGGCAAGCTCAATGTGCCCCATTCTTTCACGCCGCACCTTGGAGGCAATAACTTCCACGCCGCATTTTTCACATACAATGCCGCGGTGCTTCATACGCTTGTATTTTCCGCAGTTGCACTCATAGTCCTTTACAGGACCGAAAATTTTGGCGCAGAAAAGACCGTCCCGCTCCGGTTTGAACGTACGGTAGTTGATGGTTTCCGGTTTTTTTACTTCGCCGTAAGACCATTCACGGATGGATTCGGGTGAAGCAATGGAAATCTGAATTGCCTTCAAATTGCGTATGTCAGCAACATTTACCGATGTGCCGCGAGCAGTGAAAAGATCATCCATAGTCATAGATTACACCCTGTTTTTATAACATCTCAAATTGGTTGCTTTATTCTGTTTCTTCATCGCGTTCGCGCATAAAGCCGACGCGTTTCGGTTTTTTCTTTCCTTCTTCCTGATGCAGCGTCACGTTCAGGCCAAGACTCTTCAGTTCTTTGACAAGCACGTTGAAGGATTCCGGCAACCCGGCTTCCAAGAAGTTATCCCCCTTGACAATTTTCTCGTACATTTTGACGCGTCCGCCCACGTCGTCAGATTTGACGGTAAGAAATTCCTGCAGGAGGTAAGCTGCGCCGTACGCCTCCAGCGCCCAGACTTCCATTTCGCCCAGACGTTGTCCCCCGAACTGCGCCTTGCCGCCCAAAGGCTGCTGTGTCACAAGAGAATAGGGACCTGTGGAGCGGGCGTGGATTTTTTCGTCCACAAGATGGTGCAGTTTCAGCATATACATGACGCCTGTGGTGACGCGGTTTTTGAAAGGCACGCCTGTGCGTCCGTCATACAGGACGGTTTTTCCGTCGTTTTCAAGTCCGGCTTTGCCCATCCATGCCCAGATTTCGTCTTCTGTGGCGCCGTCAAAGACAGGTGTCTTTGTAACAATGCCGTTTTTCAGTTTTTTAACCGAAGCGATAAAGGTTTCGTCGTCCATGCTGTCCACAAGGGCGTTGATGTCCTCGGAGGCGAAAACATCTTTGACATCGTTACGCACCACCTGCAGGGCGGCGCCGGAATCAAGCAGCCCGACCAACTGGCGTCCCAGCACTTTTGCCCCCCAGCCCAGATGTGTTTCCATAATCTGGCCGATGTTCATACGCGATGGCACGCCCAAAGGGTTAAGGACAATATCCACCGGACACCCGTCCGCGAAAAAAGGCATATCTTCTTCCGGCAGGATGCAGGAAACCACGCCCTTGTTGCCGTGGCGTCCGGCCATTTTGTCGCCCACCGAGAGCTTGCGCTTGATGGCGATATGCACCTTGACCATTTTAATGACGCCCGGAGAAAGATCATCGCCTTCGGTCACCTTTTCCCGTTTTGCGTCATAAATAGCCTTGACGCAGTCCAACTCACTGTCATACGCCTTAAGAACACCGGCCACAGCGTCATTGACGGCCTTGCTTTTAAAAAGCCCGGCCAATTTTTTGATCGGGATGGCTTCAAGATGTTCCGCTGTGAGCGCGGCACCCGTGGCCAGCCACACCTCGCCTTTCTTTTTGCCCGGCAATGATGCGGCTGTCTGCTTGCCCAGAACGTGTTTGCCCAGCAGAACGCGGGTGCGATTTGTCAGAATTCGCGCGTGATCCGCTTCTTTCTGATCCAGCACGGCGATGTCGTATTTTTCAATGACCAGCGTGCGCTCGTCCTTTTCGCCGGAACGGCGGTTAAAGATCTTGACGTCAATGACAGTGCCCTCCACGCCCGGCGGCACCTTGAGCGAAGTGTTTTTTACATCCCGCGCTTTTTCGCCGAAAATGGCGCGCAAAAGTTTTTCTTCCGGCGTAAGCTGTGTTTCCCCCTTGGGGGTGATTTTGCCTACCAGAATGTCGTCCTGCTTGACGGCCGCGCCGATGCGGATAATCCCGCTTTCGTCCAGATTGCGGAGCATGTCTTCACTGACATTGGGAATGTCGCGCGTGATCTCTTCCGGGCCGAGCTTGGTGTCGCGCGTCACTACCTCAAATTCCTCAATATGAATGGAGGTAAAGATGTCTTCTTTGACAGCGCGTTCAGAAATAAGGATGGAGTCTTCATAATTGTAGCCGCACCACGGCATGAACGCGACAACCAGATTTTTTCCGAGCGCCAGTTCTCCGTCGTCAATGCCGGGGCCGTCCGCCAGTATCTGACCTTTTTTGATGAATTGCCCGGGACGGCACGTGGGTTTTTGTCCAAAGCAGGAGTTCTGGTTGGATTTGTGGAACTTGAGCAGATCATATGCCCTGATTCCGCCCTGATCAAGGCTGTTCTCATAGGCCACCACAATGCGGTTGGCATCCACATATTCCACCTTGCCGTCGGCCGGGGCCACAATGCAGGCGCCTGAGTCATGCGCCACGTCCACTTCCATGCCGGTGCCGACAAGAGGCTTTTCAGAACGCAAAAGCGGCACCGCCTGACGCTGCATGTTGGAACCCATCAGCGCGCGGTTGGCGTCGTCGTGTTCCAGAAAAGGAATAAGCGCCGAGGAAATGGAAACCATCTGGCTTGGCGAAATGTCCATAAGCGTCACTTCATTGCGGCTGCGCATTTCCACTTCGCCCTTGACGCGCACGGTAACAAATTCGTCCTGCAACTGTCCGCCCTTGCCCAACCTAGCGTTCGCCTGGGCGATCACTTCCTCCTCTTCGCTTGAGGCGTCAAGGTGTACGACGTCATTTGTCAGCTTGCCCTTGTTCACAACACGGTACGGAGTTTCGATGAAACCGTAGGCATTCACCCTGGCAAAGGTTGTCAGAGAAACAATGAGTCCGATATTCGGCCCTTCAGGCGTTTCAATGGGGCATATGCGTCCGTAGTGCGATGTGTGCACGTCGCGCACTTCAAACCCGGCGCGTTCCCGCGTAAGACCGCCGGGGCCAAGGGCTGAAAGGCGGCGCTTGTGCGTAACTTCCGACAGGGAATTTGTCTGGTCCATAAACTGGGAAAGCTGTGACGTGCCGAAAAACTCTTTCAGCACAGCGGCCACAGGTTTGGGATTGATCAAATCATGGGGCATGAGCGTGGAAATCTCCTGAAGACTCATACGTTCCTTGATAGCGCGTTCCATGCGCACAAGGCCGATACGGTACTGATTTTCCACCAGTTCGCCGACAAGACGCACGCGGCGTTTGCCGAGGTGGTCGATGTCGTCCGCCTGGCCGTGTCCGTCCTTGAGACGAATCAGAATCTTGATGGCGGTGAGAATATCCTCGTTGGTCAGTGTCCTTGTATCCGCCGGTGCATTGAGTCCAAGACGCTGGTTCAGTTTGTAGCGTCCGACAGGCGAAAGGTCGTAGTAGTCCTGATTGCGGAACAAATTTTCAAAAAATGAGGCCGCAATTTCAGGCGTCGGCGGAGAGGATGGGCGCAGACGACGATAAATTTCCTCCTGGGCTTTCTGCTGGTCGGGCGTATGGTCCTGCACAAGCGTATCGCGAATGGATGAAGAAGCGTCTGTGCCTCTGGTGTGCAACACAGGCACACGTCTGATGCCGGCCTCGCGCAGACGCCCCTGCACGGCGGACGTGACCTCATCCGCAGCCTCGGCTAGCACCTCACCGGATTTCGGATCTGTGATGTCTTCAGCCAAAAACATGCCGTCCAGCGCCTCCGGGCGCACTTCAATAACAGGCGTTGCGGATTTGCAGACCTCGTTCCAAGCGCGTCTGGTAATGGGCTTGCCGGCTTTTACGATAACGCCGCCGTCAGCACTTGTAATGTCGGTATAGGCATTTTCCTTACGGTAAAGATTCGGTTGCGCTTCCCACAGGAGTCTGCCGTCGTCCTCCAGCAGATAGTGTTCCCGTGTGTAGAAATAGTCGAGTATCCGGGTTTTTGTCATCCCCATTGCCTTGAAAAGAATGGTGGCCTGCATCTTACGCCGGCGGTCAATGCGGACGTAGAGGATGTCCTTGTGGTCAAAGTCAAAATCCAGCCATGAACCGCGCATGGGGATGACGCGGCAGGAATAGAGCACTTTACGGCTTGTATGGGTTTTGCCGCCATCGTGCTCAAAAATTATTCCGGGCGAGCGCTGGAGCTGGTTGATGATAACGCGCTCTGTGCCGTTGATGATGAAGGTACCTTTTTCCGTCATAAGCGGTAGCGTTCCAAAAAAGATATCCTGCTCTTTTATGTCGTGGATTGTCCGGTTTCCTGAAGATTCGTCCGTATCGTAGACCACAAGACGCACCTTGATGCGCATGGGGGCCTCGTAGGTCAGGCCTTTTGCGATGCATTCAGCCTGATCATACTTGGGGGTGCTGATTTCATAGTTGACAAACTCAAGGCTTGCGGTTTTGTTGAAATCTTCAATGGGAAAAACAGTGTGAAAAACGCCTTCAAGGCCTTCGTCGCGGCGGCGCTCCAAATCCGGAACGTCTTCCTGCAGGAACTTGCGGTAAGAATCAATCTGCAAATTTAACAGATGCGGAATGGGGAGAGTGACTTTGATTTTTCCGAATTGTTTTGTGAACTGACCCATGAGCACCTCATGACAGATAGCGGTTGCACCGGAAAAGTGCGGTATGGCAACCCGACGCCGATAACAGGCAACGTCAGTAACACACTAAAGACAACAACCATCTGTTCCGCTTGTTAAAAACAGAACGCGGCAGCTGTTATCTTAAAAAATGTGTAATTATGACATGTTATATATCGGGCGCGATCCCCCAACACTTATGTATTGAACAAAAAAATATACGCCGGATTTTAACAGTGTGCAAGAATTTTGTGACAAAAAAATGATTTTTTTGCATTTGCTCGCGATATGCGTAGTTACCCCAAGTAACGCCTTAACACAGACACCGGATGCACAGTCTGTTTACCGCCGCCGTGACGCATCTGCACACGGCAGGTACCGCACTCCGAGGCACACAGTGTCGCCCCACTCTGCCGCATGGCCTCAAAAAGTGGAGCACCAACCCGCATGGCAATGGGATATTTGTCTTTTTTGAAACCGTAGCTCCCCGATATCCCGCAACACCCGCTGTCCGCGTATTCCGCCTGTATGCCGGGGATCTCCCGCAGCAGATCAAGCCCGGGCAGCCCTATTCCCAAGGCGCGCGAATGGCAGGGCGCGTGGTAGAACACTGTTTCAACTTTTTGCGGGGCAGCGGGGAGTGCCAGTTCCCCCCTCTCCACACAGCCGATCAGAAAATCGCACACGTCGACAAGGGACGAGCTTTGTCCCGGCGCGATCAGGGCCGGAAAATATTCCGCATAATCCTTGCCGATCATAAGGGCGCAGCTCGGACAGGCGGTGAGAATCGGCATGCCTTTGGCCGCCCACGCCGCCAATGTCTTGAGGTTCCGCCGCGCGTTGTCGCGGGCGTCCTGCCAGAAGCCGTTGGCAACCATCGGCAGACCGCAGCAGACAAAAGCCCCTGAATCATCTGTGGTCCCGGGCACGATCACTTTATATCCCGCCCTGTTGAGCACGGCCACGATGTCCAGCCCGCTCTCCGGCTCATAGGTGTCCACAAAGCAGCCCGGAAAAAACACAACCGCCCGCGACAGATTGGGCTGCGCCAAACGCGCGAGTCGCGCGCGAAAGGCCTGCGGGGCGAAGTTCGGCAGAGACGCCTTGCGGGCGATGCCGATGGCGTCCAGCAACAGCCGCGCGGGCGCGAAGGTCATGCCGAAATTTTTGAACACAGCGGGGATAAAGCGCAGGCAATGCGCCAGCACTTCACCGTGCGCCAAAATCCAATCGCGGAGTTTGGGGAAATTTTTTTTGCAGATTTCAGCTTTTGCCCGCATAATAAAGGCTGATACCGGCACGTCGCCCGGGCAGGCGATATCGCAGTTTTTGCAGTTGGCGCAGTAATGGCTCGCTTCGTCCTCACCCATCCCCATCAGGCGGAAGCGCTGGCGGGCAGGCCCCATCATACGCGGACCGGGAAAATCGGGGCAGTTTTGCGCCACAGGGCATACCGCGACGCATGTGGCGCACGCAATACAACGATCCGGTTGTGGTATGCGGACATTCATATTCATGGGGTCAACAGTTCATGCCGGCATGATAGCCTGTGGCAATCGCCACGCCCATGCCGCTTTTTTCATTTACAAAATCATAGCCGGCCAGTGTTCTTCCAGCAAAATACACATTGTCCGGAAGCGCATCTCCCTCCGGAGTGATGGGGTTGAGGCGCGTGTTTGTCTGAACGCCAAGTTTCGCATAAGGTTGGGAATCCAACATATCCGGCATTGTCCAGTCCTCAGTCCGTTCCGGCGCGGGGAGCGCGTGTCCGAAAATCGCTTCGCACACCTTGCCGCCCGGCGCGGCGACAAGACCGCCGTTCAAAAATCCGCCGGTGGCAATAATAAAAGAATCAGCCTTTACTTCACGCTCACCGCCTGTCGCGTCACACACAAGGGACACACAGCGTTGCCCCTGAACGCGCGCTTCAACAACATGCGCGTTTTCCATCACTGTCACGCCGACCCCTGCGGCCGCCCTCAACAGGGTACGCCTGATTCGCAGCCCCCCCACTCCTGGGGGCGGAGAGGCCATTTCTATCAAGTCCGCGTCAAGCGCCTCTGACAGACGCGCCCTGATTTCCGCGCTGCGCGTGACACCAAGGATCGGCGGCAACAACACCGCCGTACGCCGGCCTGAAGACGAGCGCTGTAAACACTGTAACAGTTGTGACAAAAGCCACCGCTCCCCTGCCTCGGTGTCCACAAAGCGCGCCGCGGCAAGCGGCGTCAGATTTCTGTGGGCGCGGAAAGGCGCTGTTTCCTCAATGTACATATCCTTGCTCATCAAACGCCTTTGCCGCGCAAGACACGCTTTGACCATGTCCGCGTGGCAGTCCTTCAGCCAGGGCATATGGGTAATGACAATGCGGTCGGCCATGGACAGCGTTTCCCTGTTCATGGCGGGTGTATAAAACCAAGTGGGTTTGAAGCTGCCGAGCGCTGTGGGGATCCACTGATTTTCCCCGTTGCCTCCGGCCAGGTCAAAGCCGTTTTCCGCGCACAGCCGCGCAAAAAAAGCAAGAGATTCCGCTACGGTTTCAGCGCCTATGCGCCTGTAAGGATGATCGCCGCTCAAGCGGCTGATGGAATCCACAGGGTTGCCGCGCACAATTTCTCCATCCACATAACCAAGCACGTCCACACAGCCGTTGCCGACGGCCAGATGACCCGCACCCCGCGCGGCAAGACGCACGCTTTTACCGCGTGAAGCCGCCGTTATGGCCGCGATAAGCCCGGCCATGCCGCTGCCCACCACAAGCACGTCAGTCGGCCTCATCGTCCGCCCCGTTCAGGTTTAAGGTTGCGCCGTAAAGAGCGCGGTTGAATTCACACTTCTGCGCCTGCGCTCCCCACAGCACGGGACGCAGGCCGCGCCAGCGCTCCTGCAAAAAGGTGCGCAAGGCCGTCCGCGGGTCCGCAGCAAACGCAACGCCCGATTTCGACAATACCCCGACGGCGCGCAGGGAACAGCAGGTACCCTGGCAGGTGCCCATGCCCAGACGCGTACGGAAACGTATGTCGTGCAAAAAATGTGTCGTGGGATCCGCGGCCACCAGTTCCACCTCAGCCCGCGTCACCATCTCGCATTCGCACAAAAGATCAGCGCCGGAGTCTTGTTCCGGCGCATTAACAATTTTGGGGAACTGATCGCCCAGACGCTCCGCCACAAGCCGCGCTCCGTGAGCGGGCAACCGGCGTCCCGCCCGTTCAAGCGTCGCCCTCGCGGGCTGCGCGGCAAGAGGGATTCCAGCGGTGCGGCAAGGCGTTGCGACGCCAAGCTTTGCGCACACAAGGTCCGTCATTTTTTCCGCCATAAGGCGGTATGTGGTGAGTTTGCCGCCGAAAATGCTCGCAAAACCTGCAAGCCCATCCTGTTCGTGGTCGACGATGACAAAATTTCTGCTTGCGCCGCGTCCGGCATCGTGATCCGGCGGCGTATACAATGGGCGATTGCCCGCGAAAACGCGCAAAATACGATATTCCCACACATCCGGGAAAAGTTTTTCGCCTAGGGACAACAACCGTAGCACTTCTTCCGGCGTGGGCGTGGTGTCGGCCGGATTTTTTGCCTGGGCCGACGTTGTGCCAAGAATGGTTATGGAACCGTGAGGCACAAAAATATCGCCATCGGCGCTTTTGTGCAGACGGTTGACAATATGCGAGGTAAAGCGGTGATTAAAGGCGAGCAGCGTTCCCCTATCCGGGGTGATGTCCACCCTCTGGCCTGCCAGACGCGCTATTTCGCCGGACCACGGGCCTGCCGCGTTGACAATGTATTCACAGGCAAGCGGATAGCTTTCCCTGTTGAGCGTATTGCAAACAGTAAGGCCAGTTATTTTGCCGTTGACGCTTTCTATGCCCGTGACCTTGTGGTAGGTGCGCACTTCCCCGCCGTATCGCCGGGCAGATTCGGCATTATGCCACACAAGGCGAAAACCATCCACGCCTGCATCCGGTACGCGGAAAACCTGACGGATGTCCGGGGCAAGGGCAGGCTCACGCGCGCGGGCTTCTTCAACAGAAATTTCTTCCGTTATGATGCCGGCTCGCGCGCAGGCCGCAAGCCAAGGCGCAACGTAGGCGGGGTCGTCTTCACGCGTCAGGACAAAAAGACCTTCGAATTCTTCAACGCAGTGCCGACCGATGCGGCGCAAAATGGTGTTTTCCTCAATACATTCACATGCGGCGTGCAGATCGCTCGCCGCATAGCGCGCGCCGCTGTGCAGCAACCCGTGGAACCGGGAGCTTGTGCCGTTGGCAAGGCCGCCCTGCTCCAGCAGCACGGCAGGCACCCCACGCATGGACAAATCCCGCAGGATTCCTATGCCGGTCGCTCCGCCGCCGATAACGACAATCCGTGTTTGCTGCATTGCTCAACCTTAACGAACAAGTTCTTATGACATGCCATGATGAGAAGGTAACTTATTCCTGAAATAACAGACAAACACAACCAGCAACAGGGCTGCCCAGAATGTGCCTTTTCGATTCTTTTTGTCAATTACTTTCTTTTTTCAGAATTCTGTGTAATGAAGAACACGGTACTGCGTTTCCCGAATCCGCAAAACAGACAATCTTTCAGATTATCAACAAGTTCAAGGAGCATTCCCATGAAAAAACTTGGCATACTTTTCCTTGCGCTGGCAGTCTTTTCCCTTGGCGTGGTTGCAAATACCCACGCCGCCGCAGTGGTTATCAAAATGGCGGGCATGAAGCCCGAAGGCGAGCCGGAAACCCTCGGCATGCACAAATTCGGCGAACTTCTCAAAAAATATTCCAACGGCAAATACGCAGTGGAGGTTTACCCCAACAGCCAGCTCGGCAAGGAAGACGCCTACATTGCGAGCACCCGCAAGGGCACCATTCAAATGAACGCCACAGGCACCCAGGTTTCGGCGTTTCACCCTGCAATGGCCATGCTGGAAACCCCCATGCTCTTCGAAAACCTAGAACACGCGCGCCGCGCGATGGAAGGCAAGACCTTTGAGCACATCAACGCGGGCTTTTCTGAAAAATCCGGCCTACGCACCCTGAACGCCTTCCCTCTGGGCTTCCGTCATTTTTATTCCAAAAAACCTCTGAAAAGCATGAACGACCTGAAAGGTCTGAAGATGCGTGTGCCCAACATCCCCCTGTATGTCAATTTTGCCAAGGAATGTGGCATCAGCGGCCAGCCCATGCCCTTTGCGGAAGTGCCGGCAGCGCTTGACCAAGGCGTTATTGACGGCGGAGACAGCCCCTTTGCCGACATCGCGTCTTTGAAAATGTATGAAATCACTCCGCAGATCACCATGAGCGGCCATATCCTGATAATCCATGCCCTGTTCATCAACGAGCAGTTCTATCAGTCCCTGCCCGCGCAGGACAAGGAGTGGATCAACAAGGCCGCGAAAGAATCCGCCGATTATGTGTGGGATCTCATAGCCGAACTTGAAACGAAGGCCAGAAAAGAAATTACCGACGGCGGCGGCACCATTTCCGTTCCCTCAAAAGAATTTCGCGACGGCATGGTGGCGGCCGGCAAGAGAAGCTGGAAGCTCTTCTACGACACAGTTCCCAATGCCAAAGAAATTCTGGACAGCGCCGAAGGTTACAAAAACAAGTAGTAATACCACAAGCTACACAGGAAGGGGGCATGCCCAGGCTCCCTTAACTTCAGGAGAACAAACCATGCCGGACTCGCCCGAAACCGTCACTCCCGCGACAGGCAGCATAAAAGAACTCATTTTTCAAAAGGAGCCGCAGCCCGAACATGCGCCTGACACGCCTGGAGAATTCGCTTTTCAGGTATTCTGCGCGACGATATTTCTCAGCATGATCGGGCTTGTTTTTTACAACGCCTTTCTTCGGTATGTGTTCAGTTCAAGCTATCCGCCCAGTGAAGAATGGGCGCGCTTTTTCTTCATCTTTATCACGTTTTTCGGCGCCATTGAGGCATTTTACCGCAACAAACACATAGCGGTGGACATGTTTGTCGGCCTGACGCATGGCGCTCTGCGCAAGAACATTGACATCGTTGCCTCCCTGCTGGGTCTTTCCGCCCTTGCGCTCATGTTCTGGGGCGGGATTATTCTGGTCGGGCAGACAATGGACACCTGGTCTGTGGCAACCGGCATCAACATGGGAATCATCAACGCCTCTCTGCCGATCATGGCGGCGGCGGCGCTAGTTATCAGAGGCAGGGATTTGATCGTTCTGTTCAAAACACCGGCAAGCACTTTTCAGAAGCCTGAAAAGGGACTCTAACCGTGGACCAGCTCTACTATTTTTTCGGTTCCCTCTTTTTCCTGCTGGCCCTTGGCATTCCCATTTCCCTGGTGCTGGCGCTCTGTTCCATGGTACTCATGTATACGTCAGGCATATGGGAAGCCATGACCATCCCCAACAGTATGCTGGACGGGGCAAACAACTATCCGCTGATGGCCATTCCCTTTTTTGTATTTGCCGGTGAAATTATGGCCGCCGGCGGCCTTTCCAGGCGGGTGGTGCAACTGGCCCAGCTCATGATCGGACGGGTCAAGGGCGGTCTTGGCTACGCCGCCATTGTGGCTAGCATCATCTTCGCCGGGCTTATGGGCAGTTCCGTGGGAGAGGCAGCAGCCCTGGGCGGCCTGCTGCTGCCCATGATGAAGCGGGTGGGCTATAATCCCGGGCGGGCGGGCGGCATCATCGCCTCCGGCGCCATCCTTGGCCCCATTATTCCGCCGAGCACAAATTTCATTATTCTGGGCGCGACCATCGGCGGGCTTTCCATCACACGCCTTTTCATGATCGGCCTTTTCCCCGGCCTTCTGCTGGGCTTCGCCCTTATGGTTGTGTGGTGGGTTATCGTACGCAAGGACGGCTACACCGAAACAATCACCTTTACCAAGGATGAGGCCGTCGTCATCCTCAAGGACGCAAGCCCGGCCTTTATGTTGCCGGTGCTACTGCTGGGTGGCATACGCTTCGGCGTGTTCACGCCCACGGAAGGCGGCGCGTTCGCGGCGATATTCGCCATTGCCGTGTGCATGCTCTACTACCGTGAACTTTCTTTCCGTCAGTTGCTGCGCGTGAGCGCGGCAGCCGCGCGCACAACGGCGGTGGTGATGCTCATTGTGGCCACGGCTTCCGCTGTGGGCTATTTTATCACGCTTGCCCGCATTCCCACCCATATGGCAAGCATGTTTATGCCCTTTATCGACAATCAAACCCTCCTGTTGCTGATGATCATGCTCTTTCTGTTCGTTGCCGGCATGGTGATGGATTTGACGCCGAATATTCTTATCTTTGCTCCGGTCTTCTATCCCATTATCCAGCAGGCGGGCATTGATCCCTACCACTTCGGTCTGCTGTTTGTGCTCAATCTCGGCATCGGCGTCATTACGCCGCCTGTGGGCACCGTGCTGTATGTGGTGTGCGGCATCGGCAACATAAAGCTGAACGAACTGGTAGCCAAGGCGCTGCCCTTTATCCTTGTTGAGGTTGTTGTGCTCATTTTGCTGGTGCTCTTCCCGAAACTGTCGATTGTGCCCATGAAGTGGCTTATGTCTTAGCGGACGTGGTCATGCCGTATCTCGGAAAACGCTGTTTTGCGCTGGATCTGGACGGCACAGTCTATCTGGGGGCTGTGCCCATCAAAGGCGCTGTCGCCTTTATCAGACAGCACTGGAATGAGGTGGATTTTTATTTTTTGAGTAACAATACCTCAAAAAGCACAGACACCTATATTAAAAAACTCAACGGCATGGGCATCGCGGCAACTGCCGCGCACATGCTTTCACCGACAATGCCGCTGGTTGAGCATCTGCGCCAAACCGGCATCCAGTGCGCCTATCTGGTCGGCAACGAAGACTACCGCGCCACCCTGCTCGCGACCATGCCGGAACTGCTTCTCGCCGATGCCCCTGATTCCAAACCTGCCGGAAATACCGGAGATTCCTGTGTTGAAGCAGTGATTCTGGCCTACGACACGGAACTGACATACGCGAAACTTGTCCGCGCCGCCCATTTGCTGCAAAAGCCGGATGTCGCCTATTTTGCCACCCATCCAGACCTTGTGTGCCCGGATCCGGCAGGGCCTCTGCCGGACGTGGGAAGTTTTATCGCTCTGTTTGAAAAGGCGACAGGCCGTTTGCCGCAAAAAATTTTCGGCAAGCCCGATCCGGCTGTGCTGGCCCCCCTGCTTGCGCGGTATCCGCGTGAATCCGTAGTAATAGTGGGGGACAGACTTCCCACAGACAAAAAACTTGCGGAAAATGCGGGCATTGATTTTGTGCTGGTGCTGAGCGGTGAGGCCACAGCGCAAGACGCAGCAAGGGAAAAGACCCGCCCCTGGCGTATTGTAAAAAATCTGGGGCTACTGTAAAGGCGTTGTGAGACCACGCCGCATCAAACGAAAACAGAAAATCAGTCCCGCTATGCCAACATTAACCAACATAACTGCCCGGTTACTCAAAAGAAATAACAACCTGCTCTTCAGAGTCGCCCATGCGCCGCGCTATCTCGCCAATACGCCAGGCGGACAATTCAAAGGCCTTCATACGGCTGACAGCTTCCCCAACCTGCTCGGAAGGCACAACCAGAACATAGCCAATGCCGCAGTTAAATATCTGAAACATTTCAGCCCATGACAGATTGCCCGATTCTTTCACCCAGTCAAAAACCACAGGCATACGCCAACTGCCGAAAGCAATACACGCCACGACCTGCGCGGGCAGCATACGCGGCAAATTGTCGTAAAAACCGCCGCCGGTGATATGCGCCATGCCCTTGATATTCAAGTCGCGCAGCATGGAACGCACCGCTTCCACATAAATATGTGTCGGCTCAAGCAGCACATCCCGCACTTTCCTGCCGCCTGCGCCAGGAAAGGGAGCTTCCGGGGAAAGACCGCTGCTTGCCAACAGTTTTCGCACAAGTGAAAATCCGTTGGAATGCAAGCCTGAGGAAGCTATACCAACAAGAGCGTCTCCAACCTGGATTGTCGATCCGTCGATCAGGCGCGCGTTGTCCACAATACCGACGCAAAAACCGGCCAAATCGTAGTCGCCCGGCTGATACATATCCGGCATTTCAGCCGTTTCACCACCCAGCAGTGCGCAGCCGGCCTGTCTGCAGCCGTGCGCGATGCCGCTGATAACTTCCTGGGCAATGTTCACATCCAGTTTGCCGGCGGCAAAAGAATCAAGAAAAAAAAGAGGGTGAGCGCCCTGTACCAGAATGTCGTTCACACTCATGGCCACCAGATCAATGCCCACTGTGTTATGTCTGGCAAAGGCAACCGCCAGCTTCAGCTTGGTGCCGACACCGTCTGTGGAGGCCACCAGTATGGGATCCTCCATACCGGTCAAATCCGGACGAAACAGGCCGCAAAAACCGCCAATATCAGAAATTACGCCACTTGTCTGTGTGGTCGCCGCCAAATGCCGGATACGTTCCACAAAAGCATTGCCCGCCTGAACAGAAACGCCGGCCTCGGCGTAGGCTTTTGCGCGGTTGCCCAACATCTTGCACCCTCCTGTAACCCAAGCAGATCACTGCCACACGCGCTTACAGATGCGTCGACAATACACTTGGCAAAGTTTAGCAAAAATTCTCCCAAACCCCAAGTAGCTTTTTCATCGCTTTCATAGACCAGCGTACACTCCATTGCTATAGTACAAAAAACTATAATGAATGAAATCAAACACCCCTGGCATTCAGGAGCCAAAGCCGCGCGCGGCATCGAATTTTGAGTCGTCACATGCTACATACCGCCTTTGCCCAAACCCCTTCGCCCTCTCTATCTGTCTATATCGCCGCATCTTTCAGGCACAAGCACGGCGTGCGCCTGCTTGCGCGTGAACTGGCGGCACTTGGCTGCACAATTCTGGACTGGACAAAAGTGGAAGAAGCGCTGGAAATCACGAGATTGTTGTATGCGCATGCCGGTACAGACTGGACGGGCTGGCCGCCGAATCGTACACTGGCGTCAAATGCCTGGCCGCACACGTCTGCGCCAGGGCTTACACCTCAAACAGTACCTCAAGAGCCTCACGGGTCAATGATTTCCATGTGTCCTGCCCCAGAATGACGGCTTCAGCAATGCCGCGCTTGCTCTCCTGCAGCTTCAGAATTTTTTCTTCAACAGTATTCTGGCAGATCAGCTTATAGGAAAACACCTGACGGGTTTGCCCAATACGGTGTGTCCTGTCTGTCGCCTGGCTTTCCACCGCCGGGTTCCACCACGGGTCATAGTGGATGACATAGTCGGCCGAAGTCAGATTGATCCCTGTGCCACCGGCCTTAAGAGAAATCAAAAATATGGGTATGTCCGGACTATTGTTGAATCTGTCCACCTGTTCCAGCCTGTCCTTGCTGGCGCCGTCCAGATAACAGAAAGGTATCTCGTTGCTTTCGAGCCACTGCCGGATAATGTGCAGCATCCGGACAAACTGGGAAAACACAAGCGCCTTGTGTCCGCCCTCCACAATCTCCGAAATCATGTTCTTGAAGGCCTCGAATTTTCCTGATGGCAAATGCTTGCTGAACTCGGGCAGTTCGATTTTAAGAAGACGCGGATGGCAACATATCTGGCGTAGCTTGAGCAGAGCATCCAGAATGGACATCTGGCTTCTG